>NZ_JBQKLQ010000005.1:0-215017 GCF_052116145.1 Fundicoccus sp. Sow4_F4
GAAAGTTAACCTAGAGCGTGTATTATTAAATGGAAAGTTTAATTTTCGGGGCTAATTTAAGCCAATTTCCATTAAATTACCTTTTAATTGTCCCACTCAGAAGATGAGTGGACACGTTAGATTTTTAATGTGACCACTCAAATCACGAGTGGAACAATTAGAGTCGAAAGTTAACCTAGAGCGTGTATTATTAAATGGAAAGTTTAATTTCCGGGGATAATTTAAGCCAATTTCCATTAAATTACCTTTTAATTGTCCCACTCAGAAGATGAGTGGGCATGTTAGATTTTTAATGTGACCACTCAAATCGCGAGTGGAACAATTAGAGTCGAAAGTTAACCTAGAGCGTGTATTATTAAATGGAAAGTTTAATTTTCGGGGCTAATTTAAGCCAATTTCCATTAAATTACCTTTTAATTGTCCCACTCAGAAGATGAGTGGGCACGTTAGATTTTTAATGTGACCACTCAAATCGCGAGTGGAACAATTAGAGTCGAAAGTTAACCTAGAGCGTGTATTATTAAATGGAAAGTTTAATTTTCGGGGCTAATTCAAGCCGATTTCCTTTAAATCCCCTTTTAATTGTCCCACTCAGAAGATGAGTGGGCACGTTAGATTTTCAATGTGACCACTCAAATCGCGAGTGGAACAATTAACGTCGATAGTTAAGCTGCAAACCTAGACTCTAACGCACTCTCGCTTCTCACCTTTTACCAACTTCAAGTCTTCCTACTCTTATGCATAAAAACGCCTGACAGCCACTAATGGTGAGCCGTCAGGCGTTTTATTTATTAAACTAGTTTTTCTAAAAATAGTGACGCAATTGAGAAGTATATCAAAACTGACGTTAAATCACTTAGTGTAGAAATAAAGGGACCACTCGCAACTGCCGGATCAAAACCTAAACGAGTCATTAATTTCGGAATTAAAGCTCCTGCCAAGTTAGCCACAATGATAGCTGCTGCCATCGCAATACCGATGACGAAACCAAGCGTGAAATTCTGCTTCCAAAAACCAGCTACAATGGCAATTGATATACCGACAATCACAGCTGTAATCACACCTGTTAATAACTCAAAGACGAGAGAACCAAAAAATTCATCCTCTTCTGATTTATTCGCTAATTTTCTAACCGAAACGGCTAATGATTGCGTCCCTGCATTCCCTGCTGTACCTGTAATTAAGGTAACAAAAGAAGATAAAACACTAGCCGTCGCAATAACTTCCTCATAACGACTAATTAACGAAGCCGTCCCTAAACCTAGAAACAGTAGGGTGATTAACCAAGGCAGACGACTTTTCGCTGCATGGAATGGTGTCTCATGTTCAACATTAACATTAACAGCCGCTAAACCAGAATAATCGCTATCGGCTTCTTCTTGAATAACATCAATAATATCATCAACCGTAATAATGCCTAATAACTCTTGGTCAAAGCCAACCACTGGTAAAGCAAGTAAATTATAATCCATCACCATCTTAGCGACTTCTTCTTGATCATCGTTTACTTGAACAGCAATCACACGCGTGTTCATTATATCTTTAATCAATTTAGAATCTTCGTTAACAATTAAATCTCTTAAAGAAATAACCCCAACTAAACGACGGTTTTCATCGACCACGTACACATAATAGATGGTCTCTGCTGAACTGGCAACACTTTTCAAATGTTGATAGGCGCTCTTTAAATCGTCCTCTTCTTGAACCGATACAAATTCAGTCGTCATAATCGACCCAGCCGTATCATCCAAGTAATTGATTAACTGACTTATTTCTCGCGCACTCGACGGCTTCATCAAGTGCATATATACATTGACCAAGTCGTGATTCTTTAAATTATTCAGTATATCTACCGCGTTATCAGCATACATATCGCCCAATACAGCTGCCGCATAGGCATTATTCATCTCTTCAAAATAAGCATCCATGTATTCATGTTGCTCGGTCTCTATTGCATCAAAGACATTTGCCAATTCTGAAGGAGAAAGATATTGGTAAACTTTCTCGCGATACTCTTGTTCAAACGCCAAAAATATTCTGGCTTGATCATATGAATGCAAAGCTAAATACTCTGTACGAAAACGTGTCATTCTATTTCCACTGAGTAATTGTTGCATTATTTCAATATTTTCTTCGAAAGATCGTTCAAATACTTCCATGCTTGAACCTCCTGACTATATCATTACCTTACTATCATATCATTGACGGTGTAAAAGAATCCACTCTTGCATATCAGAAGGCAAATCCTGCTTCACAATAATCGGCTCCTGCGTAAAAGGTTGCCTGAAACTTAACTCTCCGCAATGAAGCGCTTGACGCGTTAATGGTGCCTGTAAATGACCACCATATAAGTCATCTCCTAATAAAGGGCCACCCAAATGTTTCATATGGACTCTAATTTGATGCGTCCGTCCAGTATGTAATTGTAGCTTCAATAAACTGCTGTCTTTCAATGCTTCCTCAAGCCAGTATTCAGTTTCAGCTACTTTCCCCGTGTGATGCACACGACGAGTAATAATCGAATTTTCATCACGAGCAATCGGAGCACTGATTAAGCCCTGAGGTAACCAATCAGCACGCGAGCTGATCGCAAAGTATATTTTGTTAATTTGACGGGCTTGAATCTGACGATCCAATAGAGCGTGAGCCAAACGGTGCTTGGCAATCAACATTAAGCCTGATGTGTCGCGGTCTAAACGAGTCACAATATGAATGACTTGATCCGCGTAATTATGTTGAACATAGTAGCCACGTATACGGTTGGCCATCGATCCGCTCGGATTTTTCACCGACGGAATCGACACTACACCGACTGGTTTATTGACCACAAGGACATCGCGGTCTTCATAAACCACTTCTACACCATCAGGTGCTGGCACGACTGTTTCATGCCCCAATTCATCCGGTGCAATCAATGTTAATAAATCCCCCGCTTGAATAGTCTGTCTGACTGTCACCGCTTGATGATTTAACAGAATGCTTCCAGAAAACTTTACCCATGATGTAAAAGCACGTGGAATATCTAAATGCCTTAAAAACAACTTAATAGTCGTAGGCGTTTGCGCCTGATATTGCCAATTGAACTCCAACTAATTCCCAAACTTTCTATTGTGTTTTATCTACAAATTCTAATAAGAATGCTTCAATTTCTTCCATTGAGCTTTCGTGATTTACTTTGCTAGCTACCTTTACGTCCTCAACAATAAAGGCATGTGGTACAGTATCTACGTTATATAATTGCATGGCATCCGCGAAAGTCGCATCATTACCCCGTTCTTTCGTATTATAGTAATGAATTTCTACGCCTAATTCACTCGCCAATTGATTGATTTTCGGCGAGAAAACCTTACAGAAAGGGCACTCATCAAAGCCTAAATAAACAATAGCCGGCGTATTATTCGTCGAAACCATTAATTCTGCATAAGCTGTTTCAGACTCAACAGGCTTTAATTGACTGTAAGCTGCCGTATCCGTCTCACCTGTATAAATAGCTACCTCATCTAATTCGGCATAAACTGCGGCCTTTTCTTCTTCGTCTAAACTTAATAATTGCGTGCCGTCTTCAAAAGTCACTTCGCGCTCAACTAATTCGACAGATTCTACCGCTCCCGTTTCTTCTGAAGATACACTCTCTTCATTCATTTGTGATTGATTACAAGCTGTTAAAACGACTAACACGCTCGATAAACCCACTAATTTAACCAAAGCTTTCTTCATTCAACACTCTCCAAACTCTCTTTATTAAAATCATAAAACTCTTGATGACATCATTTGATCACGTTACAAACGGTATTATTTAAGGTAATTCAGGCTACCACTGGGTTGCCCTTGTTGACGCCCTTGTTTGCGACCGATGAAGGAGTTTTCCACTCGGTCCCAATAATGCATATGTCTAAAGCTAGCAAAACGAATACGTTCTGCTGCTAATTGAATACGAATGCTCTTAACTGGCAAATGATTAAATGTCATATTATCAATCGACATACCAAATTCCTTTTCTTCAGCTTCTACATATAACTGAAACCATTCATCTCTCGGGATAATGATTGGAGAACTTAAGGTTCGATACACTCGGTTATTGACAGAGGCCATTTCCGTTAATTGAATCGCATCTAATCGAGGATGAATCACAGCGCCACCTAAGGATTTATTTAAACCCGTTGATCCTGTTGGGGTTGATACACACAACCCGTCTCCTCGAAATGTCTCAAAAAAGTGCTCTTTAATATAGACCTCACATACCATCGTTCCTTTAAATGAACGGACAGAAAATTCATTTAGTGCTAGCCTTGTTTTTTTAGAACCGTCCTCTAATGTCATTTCAACTTTTAATAGAGGATAACTAACGGATTCACCTTTAGAGTCTAGAATACCTTGAATCACTTCATCTATCTCAAAACTTTGCCAATCAGTATAAAAACCTAGATGGCCCGTATGAATGCCAATAAAACGCGCCGAATTGACCGAATGGGTGAAGTCATGAAAAGCAGAGAGTAATGTCCCATCTCCACCAATAGAAATAATATAATCAGGTGCTTCATCCTTACCAACCACTTTAATCGCGGTCGTTTTCATTTTCTTTACCAATTCTTCTTTAAGTTCTAAAGATTGTGGCTTGTCATTTGAATAAATTAAAACTTTCTTTTCCATAGCTCCTCCTTAGTCATCGCACTAGGCGTGAAACTACATATAACGGCGATCGAAAATTTGAATGGCTTCGCGTATTTCTTCGCGTATTTCTGACATCTCTTCATCTAATAAGAAAGCTGCTTCTGACGCTCTTTCAAGTCTATTTAAGATGGCATCAGGATATTCCCCACTATATTTATAATTCAAAGAATGTTCGATTGTAGCCCAAAAATTCATCGCTAATGTCCGGATTTGAACTTCAACAATCACCGGCACTTCTCCTGACGCTCTTTGGACAGGATACTCTAACACCATATGATACGAACGATAACCACTTGGTTTACGATGTTGAATATAATCGCGAATTAGTATGACTTTAAAATCTTTACGATTCATCAGTAAATTAGCCACTTCATAGATATCTTCTACGAACTGACACATAATACGTATCCCAGCGATGTCTTGAACACCATCTAACATGTCTTCTGCTTCAATATTTCGTACATGCATTTTTTCGAGAATACTTTCTCTTGTTTTGGTTCGTCCTGTTACAAATTCAATCGGAGCATGACGATTGAGAGCATGATATTCCTTTCGAATATTCTTTAATTTTAATTTCAATTCTTCGACGGCTTGTTGATAAGGTGCCAAGAATACCTCCCAATCATCTACAAAATCATCTGCTAACAAAAATCTCACCCCAGGTCTTAGTATTTGACTATAATTTATGTTACTCACAGCACTATTTTAGCACACTTCTGTTTATAATTATGTACTTTGTCCGAAATATGATAAGCTTAAGTGCAAAGAATTTTGACTTGTGTAAAGAATGAGACAAATAGAAAGGGTTCGACTCATGACTGTTGAATTAGAACAAGAACTAAAAGTGTTACTCACTAAGGAGCAATTTGATGCATTGCTTCACCATTGGAAATTAGACAACTCTCAACCAAACTTGAGACAACATAATACCTACTACGATACCAATGACCAATTATTAAAACATTGTGATGCTGCTTTAAGGTTAAGAAATTTTGCTGACTCCAGCGTATGGACCATCAAGCATCGACAAAATGCTTTTCAATCTTTAGAGTATCACCAACCCAATCCTCGTCCACTCTCACCACCCAGCAATCTTTCAAGCGATTTTATTCAAGAGGTTGGTCTGTTAAACTTTTTAAAAGAACAAGCTATTGAGTTAAATGAATTAAAACAAACTTATGACATTCAAACACAACGCTGGTTAATTACCGCAGAGTTTGGAGAATTCGCCTTGGATGCGAGTCAATTTGGTGATCAGTTTGATTATGAATTAGAACTAGAAACTGATCAGCTTGTTCCCGCTCAAATCGCTTTTAAATCATTTTTAGATTCTTTTGGAATTAAATTACTTCAAGCTGAGACAAAGTTGAGTCGTGCAGCTAATTACTTTAAAACAAACTCATAATCAAACGTACAAAAGGCATATCGGTAGTATATTGGCCATGTTTTTGATACTATGATAGTGAGGTATACGACATGTGTAAAGGAGGGATACGAGATGTTACCTAATTATCAAGTCGAATATCAGGTAAATGGAATCCCCAGACTATTTGAGTTTTATCTATTTGTTAATCCATTAGGCAGAAAAAGCTATTATGCGGAGCAAGAATTAAATAAAACTGTAAATATGATTGCCGCCAAAGTAGACATACATATTCTGACTTTCCATAATCAGAAAATCATCACAGAATTTATGAAACATTTAGGCGCACCAGTCAACGACCTAAAAACGCGCAATCAAATCTACCGTACTGTTTATCAAGCGTCTCTGGCTTATAAAGCCGCCTCGATGCAAGGTAAACGCAAAGGTAGAATCTTTCTAATGAAAATGCAACAACATATTCAAGGTGACTTTGACTTATTCACTAAAGAATTTGTCTATGATTTAGTGCGTGAAGTAGGGCTTGACTTAGAAACTTTCCAAGAGGATTTCCAATCAGATTTCGTCCGACAATTATATTTAAATGATCAAAAGATTGCGGTGGATATGCAAGTTGAAAGAACCCCATCCCTAGTAGTATTTGAGAATAGTATTGATGGATTTCTCGTTGATGGGAAAATCACCTGTCAGAATATTCTAAGTCAACTAGACGATATGATGGAAGAAACTTGTCATGCAGATCAGACAAGCAAACCGCACAAACCACATTTATCATTATTAAGAAACAATACACTTTAATTAAATTAAAATCATCTACTTTCCCAAAAAATGTAGTCGATTTTTCACTAAAAAAGCCAGGACGCATTGTCCTGGCTTTTTTCTTTAAATAACTATCGTTTATTCTGCTGATTCGGACGACTCTTCGACACCGTCTTCACCTATTACTGGTGCATTTTCCCAGGCAGGTTTGTCGCCATTATTCGTTGTATCATATAAGGCTTGTGCTACTTCAACTGATTGATAGTAAGAAACAATTTGTAATAATAATGGTTCTTCCACATTTTCCGCTTGTGTCACAATGACGTTACGGTAGGCTTCACTCAATTGTTCTGGATGATCAGCATCGACAAATATTGCATCTTTCGTTAAGGATAAACCAGCATCTGTGGCGAAATTTAAATTAATGAAGGCTGCTGCCACGTCAGGTAAAACTAAAGGTAATTGCGCTGCGTCTAATTCTTCAAATGTGAGGTTCTTTGGATTGTCTGTAATATCGTCTAATGTTGGTAAATAGCCTGCTGCATCATCCACTTCAATCACACCAGCAATTTCTAAGCCAAGAATGGCACGTCCACCGTTAGTCGGGTCGTTAGGAATCGCAACTGTATCCCCTTCTTGCAAGTCATCTAATGAAGAGATCTTCTCAGAATATGCCCCCATTGGTGAAACGAAAGTGAAGCCGATAGGGGTTAGTTCTTCTTCGTTTGCTTCATTCCAGTTTTCTAAGAAGGCAACGTGTTGGAAAGCGTTCAAGTTAATTGAACCATCAGCTAAAGCAATATTTGGTTGAACATAATCATTAAATAATACCAGCTCCAACTCAATCCCATCAGCTGCTGCTTTCTCAACTACGACATCCCAAACATCTTCGGCTGGTCCAGATACGATGCCAACGGTCACTGTTTCTCCTTCGAATTCACTCTGAGCAGAAAGACGCGTGATACTACTTGCTCCTACAAAAACACTTGCTGCTAAACCAACGACACTTAATTTTGTTAATAATTTTTTCATATTTATCTTCTCCCTTTTTGTTATCTGATTTCCAAAACAATGCAAAAAACTCCCGCCCTTAGCAAAGGACGAGAGCGTAAATTCTCGTGGTACCACCTTAGTTTGTTATAACATCACTATTATAACCTCATCCAGTACGCAATAATAAAGAAGCTTGTTATACTGGGGCATTTTAACGGTCGCATCCGTTCATTCTTATTGACTAAGCATTCAGAATGACAGCTCAGTGGCCATTTTCAATTTATCACCTATACTCGCTTTCACCAGACGCGAGCTCTCTAAGATATGTTATAAATTTACTTTCCACTTCAAAGCTTTTTTGATTTAAATATAATATATAGCATAAACTCACATAAATCAAGCCCTTTTTTAATTTAATTTTAATTTAACTTCTGATATGATACACTGGTTCTAATATTTAACGTCGGAAAGGAAGCATATTTATGGATTATAGTAATATTAATCGTCATGTTAAACACGCACCAGAAAACACGATTCGAACTTTTAGCGACCGAATCAGCCACTTAGATAATTTATTAGCTTTTAATATCGGAGAACCTGACTTTTCTACCCCTATGAATATCAAACAAGCTGCCATTCATTCCATCGAGCAAGACCAGAGTTTCTACTCTCATTCTCGTGGTATTCTAGAATTAAGGCAAGAAATTAGCCACTATCTTGAACGTAAATATCAATTGACCTATTCAGCAGAGGATGAAATCATCGTAACTGCAGGAGCAACAGAAGCCTTGTACTTATCCTTAACTGGACTATTGAATCCGGGCGATCAAGTACTTGTAGTAGATCCAAGTTACGTGATTTATCATTCTCAAATCCTTTTAGCAGGTGGAGAAACGGTGCCGATTGATGTGTCAGAAAGTGGTTTTAAACTAACGCCTGCTCAATTAGAATCGGCTCTTGCGGTCAATCCCCGTGTCAAAGCCTTGGTATTTAATTTCCCAACTAATCCAACAGGAGTCACTTATACGAGTCAAGAAATTGAAGCTCTTGCCCTGGTTATTCAAGCTCACGAAATATTTGTGATTGCAGACGAGGTTTACTCGGAGTTTTCATATGAATCTGATCATGTGTCCATTGCGCGTTTTATCCCTGAACATACTTTACTAATTAATGGTGCATCAAAATCTCATGCGATGACCGGCTGGCGTTCAGCCTTTCTAGCAGGACCGGCCCCTCTTTTAGATGTATTCTATGCATTACACCAAGCCGTTGTCACTTCGCCAACCACTCAAGTTCAATACGCTAGTATTGCAGCTTATAGCAAGGAAAGCGACCAAGCAATTCTTGAAATGAAGCATTCTTATCAAGCGCGTCGTGACTTGTTATACGCCGGAATGGAAGCTTTAGGTTTTGAATCAGCACGAGCGACAGGTGCCTTTTATTTATTTACTAAAATCCCGACATGGTATCAAGGGAATGATGTGGAATTTTGTATTGCGCTTGCTGAAGAGTGCCGCATCGCCACAACACCAGGCTCAGTTTTCGGCGCTGCAGGTAAAGGTTATTTTAGAACGAGTTATGTCTCAAGTACAGATAACTTACGCCTATATTTAGAGCGATTAGCTGCTTTCAAAAAGCAGTATATCAAGTAATTTATAAGTTTTCATTGTCTGAGCGTCGTCTTATTCTTCCCCAATATAATAACTTGGAAGACTTGATGAATTGAATATAGTCAATGCTTCCTTGTGTTATATTGGCTTTGAGTGGAGGGGTTCGTTTAACGTGCTGACTGGGAAATTCAGTTAACATGTTAAAAGAAATAGCCTAAGGACTTTGCGGATTTCTTGCGATATTTAGACGAACTTCCAGTGTGTTAATGTTTTGAAGCGATTGATTCTTATAATCAAAAAAAGCCACTTCCGATCGGAAGTGGCTTTCTAGCGTGCTAATCTTTTGCAAATTGACTTTGATATAAATCATAATAGAAACCTTGTTTCTCCAACAATGTTTGGTGGTTTCCTTGCTCAATAATTTGACCGTTTTCCATAACTAGAATTTTATCTGCTTCTTGAATGGTTGATAGACGGTGCGCAATGACGAAACTTGTGCGTCCTTCCATCAAACGACTCATTGCTTTTTGAATCAATTGTTCTAAACGCGTATCAACAGAACTCGTCGCTTCATCAAGAATCAATATCTTCGGATCAGATAGTAAAGCTCGAGCAATTGTCAATAATTGCTTTTGACCTAGCGAAATATTCGAGGATTCTTGATTCATTTCCATATCATAGCCACCAGGTAATGTGCGTATAAAATGGTCAACGTTAGCTGCTTTTCCAGCTTCGACAATATCTTCATCCGTCGCATTTAAGTTACCAAAGCGTAAGTTTTCTTTGATGGAGCCTTCGAATAACCAAGCGTCTTGTAATACCATACCGAATTGTTCGCGTAGTTCTTGACGCGCAATGTCTCGTATATCCACTCCGTCAACTTTAATTGCGCCATCTGTGACATCATAGAAACGCATTAATAAGTTTATCATCGTCGTTTTCCCTGCTCCTGTCGGGCCAACTATCGCCACCATTTCCCCCGGATTCACTTCAACATTAAAGTGACGGATTAACGGCTTGTCTTCAACATATTGGAATGACACGTTTTCAAAGGTTACTCTACCTTCTACCGGCTGAGTGAAACTCGTTGTTTTCTCATTAGGTTCTTCTTCTTGGTCAAGCACTTCGTAAATACGATTAATCGCTGCACTGGCACTTTGAAGTGGTCCAGATAATTGTGAAATCATTTGGATCGGCTGATTGACTTGGTTAACATATTGCGTGAATGCCTGTAAATTACCCAAGGTTAGACGACCAGCTATGGTGAATAAACCTCCGATAATCACGACGAGTAAATAAGTCAGGTGAGAAACAACACTCACGAGTGGCATCATCAAACCTGATAAGAAACTGGCTTTGAAGCCGACATCTTGTAAGTCGTCCGTGATTTTACGAAAATCTTTACTCGATTGTTGTTCACGGCTATACAATTTTATAATGTTAAAGCCTGTGAAACTTTCTTGCACATAACCGTTCAGTCTGCCTAAAGCATCGGCTTGAGCTTTAAAGTACTTTTGAGATAGATTGACAACGTAACGTGCCACTAAATATGAAAGGGGCATACTAATCATAATCACTAGCGCGAGTTTCCAGTTAAGCCAAAGCATCATAACTGCCACAAATAGAATCGATAAAATGGCGTTTACGATTTGTAAGAGACTTTGTTGAAGCGCGTTAGAAACGGACTCAACGTCACTTGTAATACGTCCCAGAATATTTCCGAATTGATTTCGGTCATAATAGGATACAGGTATTAAGTTAATTTTATGAATGATGTCGTTTCTTAAATCTCTGACCATATTCTGAACGGCGACAGTAATAAAGTAATTCGACCCAAAGGTTGTAAATTGATTAACTAAACCTCTTAGACTATATAAAACGAGTATCCAGAAGATATAGTCATAATTAATCCCAGCGCCTTCTACCCCACGTGCCATATCGACTAAATTACTTGTCAGTTCAGTAATGGCTAAACCTAACATGAAGGGCTCAATAACCGTCATAAGGACTGAGACTAACATCATGAAAAAGGACGTGAAGAGAGAAACTTTATAGTGACGTAAATAGCGCCAAATTTTTGATACAACATTGTTTGTTTCCATATTCGCCGCCTCCTATTCTTCTAACGATGCATTTTTGATTTGCGACTCTGCAATTGAACGGTATATCTCGCTTGTTGCCAATAATTCATCATGGGTTCCACGCCCCACAATTTCACCTTTATCTAAAACGATAATTTGGTCGGCATTCATAATTGAAGAAACACGTTGTGCCACAATGACAGTAGTTGCTTCGGTCGTAATTTCTTTTAATCGACGACGTAATTCTGCATCTGTTTTATAATCTAGCGCTGAGAAACTATCATCAAAGACGTAAATATCTGGTTTTTTGACCAAAGCTCTAGCAATGGACAAACGTTGTTTTTGACCACCAGATAAGTTATTACCTCCTTCTGCTAAGAAAGAGCGGTAACGTTCTTGAGTCTTTTCAATAAAATCTTGCGCTTGAGCGACATCTGTTGCTCTTTCTAGTTCACCTTCTGTCGCGCTGTATTTACCGTAACGTAGATTATCACCAATCGTTCCAGTAAATAAGAGTGCCTTTTGAGGAATAAATCCAATTTTTTGACGTAAGGCATCTAATTTATATTTTCGAACATCTACACCATCAACTAAAATGCGCCCTAATGTCACATCAAAGAAACGTGGAATGAGTTGGACCAGTGTCGATTTACCACTACCAGTACTTCCGATAAAGGCAATAATTTCTCCTGGTTTCGTTTTAAAACTAATGTTATGTAAAACAGGATTTTCTGTTTCACCAGGATAAGCAAAAGTCACATTATCAAACTCTAAGTAACCTTTGGTTTCAGTTTCAGTAATCCCTTCTAAATTAGGATCTATTGAAATAGGCATATCCATTATTTCTTCTAAACGATTGGCTGAAACTGACATTCTAGGAAACATCATAAATAGGTTTGAAAACATTAAGAATGAGAATAAGGCATGGAAGGAATATTCAATAAAAGCCACTAAGTTACCTACTTGTAATTGACCTGCTTCAATCGGTTTTAAGGCAAACCAGAATATTAAAACAATCATCCAAATGATAATGTGGAAGAATAAGGGAGAGGCTACCCCCATCAATTTAAATAAATTCCCAGAAATAGTGGCATAATTTTGAACTTCATTTTTAAATCGTTTTTCTTGATAATCTTCACGAGTGAACGCTCGAATGACACGTAAACCCATTAAGTTTTCACGCGCATATTGGTTAATACTATCTAAAGAGGTTTGTTGACTTTCAGATAGTGGGCGTGATTTTTTAGCGATGATATAAATCATTAAAGCTAGGATTGGTAAGGCAGCTAGCATAAACCACGCGAGTGATGGTGCCGTAAGGATGATCATTATGATGCTTCCCACAAACATCATCGGGGCAATAACGCCGAGTCTTAGAGACATTTCAGCAAATTGCATTAACACAAAGGCATCGTTTGTCATTCGCGTAACGAGCGAGGATACACCAATTTTTTCGTATTCGTGATGCGAAAAGAGTTGTATTTTGTCGAAAAGGTCATTACGCATATCCTTTATCATCAGTGTCGTTAATTTACTTGCCACGTAGGTTAATATGACACGTCCTAGTAAGCCTGCCACAATAACCACTAACATCAGTGCACCGAGTCGATATAAGGCACTGGTGTCATTGGGGATAATTGCTTGATCAATCATATAAGCAAAGATGGTAGGTAAGCCTAGGTTTATTAGTACTGAAGATAGGCCCATGACTAGATTTATCACCAAATATTTAGGGTGTTGCTTCAAATAGCTCCAAATATATTGCATGTTTTTAAACTCCTCCTTTAAAATAAATAGTTAAGGGGAACGCTCGCAAGCGTCCCCAGTTTGTTTCCAAATCAAGTCTATCAATGTGTCTTAGTTAAAGTCAAACAAGAGCTCTACTTGTTTATGATTTTATTAAAGACTGATACCTTGTTCGGATGTTTTGGCTAATCGTTTGTTTATGACTGTATTTAACGCTTTGCTTCCCACTCTTGATAAAATTGGTCCAGGAAGTCTTCTAAATAATCGTGACGATTAATGGCTATTTGACGGCCACTTGAGGTATTCATTAAAGCCTTCAATTTCAATAATTTTTCATAAAAATGCATAATTGCTGAATCATTACCACTACGATAATCCTCTAATGTCATATCTTCACGTGGCTTCATAGCTGGATTATGGATTGGTCGCCCTTTATGACCAGAATAATAAATCGTTCGAGCAATTCCAATCGCACCAATAGCATCCAAGCGGTCGGCATCTTGGACGATTTGTCCTTCAAAACTTAAGGGATAGTCATTATTTAGTCCGCCTTTAAATGACATGTTTGTGATAATATCCATGATTGCCATCATCTGACTTTCGCAAACTCCTGAAGTCAATAAAAATTCTTTAACATTAGCAATCGCTACTGCTTCACTCTCTACTAATTTATCATCGATTGTGTCATGTAGCAGCGCAGCTAATACACAAGTCAAGAGATTAGCCCCTTTTTCTTCACGCGCTAATCGAATGGTCATTTTCGTGACACGTGCAATATGCCACCAATCATGGCCGCTTGTATCGTCTTTCAACAAAGTATATACAAAGGCTTGTGTCCGTTGAATCACCTGATTTTCTGCTTCACTTAATTCATTCAGTAGGAATTCTTGTTCCACTTTATCCCCTCACTTTCAATGGTTCAGTAACCAGTTTAACAGATATGAAAATAAAGAGGTATCAACTTTATACTTTTTCAGCCAATTTAATGAGAGCTGCTTTCGACTGAATAAGTGCCCGACAAAAGACAAAATAAAAAACCCTACTTATAATATAGTAGGGATAATAGCTAGCTTAAAATTAAGCTAACGCTTTTTTAGCTTGTTCAGTTAATGCAGTAAATGCTGTTGCATCGTGAACTGCTAAGTCAGCTAACATTTTACGGTTAACTTCGATACCTGCTTTGTTTAAGCCGTTCATTAAAACGCTGTAGCTTAAGCCGTTCATACGAGCTGCTGCGTTAATACGTGTAATCCATAAGCGACGGAAGTCACGTTTTTTCTGACGACGGTCACGGTAAGCATAAGTGTAAGACTTCATCACTTGTTGCTTTGCCATCTTGAAGCTGATGCTCTTCGCTCCATAATAACCTTTTGCTAATTTAATTGTACGTTTACGACGTTGGCGTGTAACGTATCCACCTTTAACACGTGCCATGATTTATTCCTCCTTGAAATGGTTGTTCGATTATAGTGCTGCGACTTGTTGTTTAATACGTTTGTAGTCTCCAGCGCTAACTAAAGATGCTTGACGTAATTGACGACGTTGTTTTTTAGTTTTACCGTGGAAACGGTGACTAGTAAATGCTCTAGAACGTTTTAATTTACCAGAACCAGTTTTCTTAACACGTTTAGCTAGTCCACGGTGAGTTTTTTGTTTTGGCATGATAATTCCTCCTGATTGGTATCTGTTATACTATTGTAAAACAGTGTGACATTGATAGTGCTTATTCAGCATCTTTTGATGAGATTGGCGCTAGCAAGATGAACATGCTGCGTCCTTCCATTTTAGGTCTTACTTCGACCGTTGAAAGATCTTTCGTATCATCGATAAAGTCATCTAGGACATCTTTCCCTAACTCTTTATGAGTAATGGCACGACCTCTAAAACGAATACTCGCTTTAACTTTGTCTCCACTCTCTAAGAACTTAACCGCTTGACGCAATTTAGTTTGATAATCATGATCATCGATGGTTGGACTTAATCGTACCTCTTTTACAGAAACAATCTTCTGAGCTTTACGTTGCTCCTTTTCTTTTTTCTGCATTTCGTAACGATATTTTCCATAGTCCATGATTTTTGCAACGGGTGGTTTGGCATTGGGTGACATTAGTACTAAGTCTAATCCGAAAGATTCCGCAATGGTTAAGGCGTCACTTAGAGACTTCACTCCAATTTGCTCGCCATCTCCACTAATTACACGTAATTCACGTGCTCGGATGTCTTCGTTAATAATTAATTCCTTAACGATAGATTTCCACCTCCATTATATTATGATCAAACAAATAGATTTAAGGCAAAATAAAAAAGGCCAGTTTATAATAATAAACTCGCCGTAACTGCATAAACGTATACTCATACTAATCGTATGGTAAAGAGGTTTATTTGCCAAGCAATTCATCACTTGGCGAGAAACGGCATGTCTCTACTTGTTGTCTCAACTAATATAGAATACCATGCCGCCCACCAGAATGCAAGGACTTTATTAAATTATATATCGATTGTGGCTACTTTTTTTAAAACGTCGGTCGGTACAGACACAACAGCCAAAAATATAAAGCCTGTTTGTAACCAGAAGATGGCCATATCCATAATACCATGGAATAAGACAATCACTATAAAACATGTAATCAAACCGACTTCATCACGAATACTCTTATCACGCAGTGCTGCTAACGTGCGTCTGAAGAAACCCGTAAAACTCACACACAAGATCATCAGGCCATAAATGCCAAAGTTAGCGAGCGTGTCAATAAGTAACTGATGGGCGTGCATTTTCCCTTCATCTACAAATAGATAATAATAGTTTACGTAACTCATCGCCCCACGACCCATTAAAGGTTCCGTTAGGAAGATGTTCCAACCTGTGTCCCAAATAACGAAGCGATCCTCAAAAGCATAAGCTAAGGTTGTCAACCTTGGAAGTAAGTCAGGATTCAGCATTAAACCTACCAGTGCAATCACGCTAGCGCCTATCGCAATAAATGCATACTTCCGGTTTAAAAAATAAATTAACCAAACGACAGCTACCACTACTGTAGGTATTAACCACCTAGAAGCGGTCAAAATAATACTAATTGAATTCAATGCCAAAACGATGACTGATAATAGTTTGGTATGTTTAAAATGACTCCTTTTAAATAAATACATTGCAATGACTACGACGAACACACAATAAAGACCGTAGTAATTCGCATTGAAAAATGTGGCCTCTGCCCGTGTTTGAGGGTTATGGTATTTAAAAATATAGAACATATCATAACCATTTGTATACGAATATAGTAGATACTGATAAATCGACATTAGCGATAGAGGAATACTCCCCCAACAGAAAATCTTAAGTAGTAAAACGTACAGCTCTGCATTTAATTTCCGCTGATAATAAACGAAAAAGAGTGCAATTAAAGCAACCGCAATCGTTGCTAAAACGCCAATCCAATTTCGATTAATGAGTGAGACAATGATCGAATAGGCTATAAAAATACCTAACCAACCGAGTTTTTCAATTGTTTGCTTTAACTGAGCTCGATCTTGCCAACAAAAATGGACAAGAATGACAATTAATATAGGTGCTCCAATAAAAAACGGTAAAAGGATAACGATTGATGCCGAAATTATCCCTAATATCATCACATCGTGCTCTGCTAAGAAATCCTTGAGAGCTTTTGTAGATGATCCCATCGTCTAACCCCTCCTTAATATATCACAGATATTTATTCTTTAAATCACCTTATTTAAAGTTATTAACATATATTAGCACATTTTCTCAACTTGCCCAATAATTAAGATCCACTTTCAGAAATTCTTAATTTAACAGAATTTAATTTCAATAAAAATATTAAGATTACTCTTAACTTTGACTATTACTTGGAAAAAAACTTATCTTTCGCTATAATAGTAAAGAATTCATTTTAGGAGGCGTACGTTTTGTCAGTAAAGCAAAAGTTAAAACACTTGGTGTTAAGCTCACTCGTTAGTATGAGTGTTCTTTCTGTTGGTACAACCGTTTCAGCCCAAGTTGAGAATATTTCGAAAACACCGAACCTATCCCAAGATATTCAAGAGGCTACTCAATATGACCCTGTTGAAATTCCTGAAGAATATCCACAGGAACTTCTTGATTGGTATGCAAGTAATATTGATGCGCGTTCATACGCTGTCATCGATGTTGAAACAAACAAAATTTTAGCACAAACACAAGGGAATGTCCCTTACCCCATCGCTTCAATGTCAAAAATTATGGCAGTTTACCTAGTATATAAGGCAATTGACGAAGGGAAACTCTCATTAGACACAATGGTAACCATCCCTCAAGAAATTGAAGATTATTTCTCATTTAATCCAGAAATGTCAGCTGTAGGGCTATACGCTGGCGAAGAATATAGCGTGGAGGATTTAATCCACGGAATCATGTTCTTATCTGGTAACGATGCTACATCAGCATTATTATGGGAAATTTATGGTACAGAACAAGCTGCAGTTCAAGCGATTCGCGAGCAGTTAACCGAATGGGGCTTTACCGACTTCGAATTTTATACGGTATCAGGCATTCCAAACATGTACTTACCTGAGGAATTATGGATCGATGGCTCAAACGAAACAAGCGAGAATAAAATGTCCGCTGTGGATGTCGCCTTAATGAGTCAATACGTTGTAAAAGAATTTCCACATTTACTAGAAGTCACCTCCAAATATGAATACACCTTTGCTGCTGGCACAGAATTAGAGCAAGTATTCTACACGTCAAACCAATTATTAGAAGGTCAAGCTTATGGTCGTGCAGGAATTACTGGTTTAAAATCTGGTATGACAGATGCAGCTGGTCGTAACTTTGTATCTACAAGTACTGAGAATGGCCGTGAAGTAATTGCGGTTGTTATGGGGCTTTTCCCACGTGAAGATGGACTTGATGTAACGACGTATTGGGAAACGGAAATCTTACTAGATGCTTTATTAGATTATCCTGATTTATATCAATTAGAAGGTCTTCCTTCAAACAAGCGCTTAACGCGTGCTGAACGTGAAGCTGAATTAGCAAAACTTGCTGAGGAAGAAGCACAAGCAGAAATGGCTGAAGAAGGTATTGAATTAGAAAATCGCCGTGACTCTCCAGTCACAAACTTCATGCGTGATTTATTCAACATGTTTAATTAATTACGTTCTAATAAGAACAGTCTCTCGAGCAACTATTCGAGAGACTGTTTTTTTGTGGTTCAGGATGATCTAGCATTATTTTAATGGATTAACTCACAATTTGAGTCGACAGGTTAACCCCTTTAACGTGTTAACTCACTTGGCGAATCGACACATTAAACCCACATCTTCTTCAAACAATTCAATCATTGCACTAAAAGATTCCTCGTTATCAATCCCAACGCCTAATTACTCCCCTTACACAAACTCTTCCTTTGATCATCAAATTTTTTCACACCCAAAGAACTAATTCGTCCTCTGCTACCTTCATTATCTTTCACTACTCGACGTCATCAAGTATCCAAACACTGTCCACGAAAAAAACAGACAAACTGTCCCAGCTGATTTTCAGCTCTAACAAGTTGTCTGTTTGTTTAATGTAATTTTTTTCGCATCATTTGCTTGACTCAAATTCAACTCAATGAGATTTGGATTTCTGTAAGTAGATGACTTACTTAAGCTTCTTCTTCTGGACGACTCTTGCGAGCAACATCTTCAGCTAATCGTTCGATGAAAGCTGTGTAAGCTAAGCTTTCAGATTTACTTGATCCATAAGGACGTATGTTTACTGTGCCGTTTTCAACTTCTTCGTCACCAATTACGATTTGGTAAGGTACTTTTGAAGTTTGCGCTTGACGGATTTTGTAACCTAATTTTTCGTTACGTAAGTCCATTTCTACGCGGTAACCCTTAGATTTTAAGTCATGATAGATTTCTTCAACTTTATCACCATGAGCATCCAAGTTAACAGGTAATAGCACGGCTTGGACTGGAGCTAACCACGTTGGGAAAGCGCCTTTGTACTCTTCGATTAAGTAAGCCACGAAACGTTCCATCGTTGAAACAACGCCACGGTGAATCACGACCGGACGGTGGTTATCTAACCCATCTTCACCCATATAAGTCAAATCGAAACGCTCTGGTAATAAAAAGTCCAATTGAACCGTAGACATTGTCTCTTCTAAACCAATCGCTGTTTTAAACTGAACATCTAATTTAGGTCCGTAGAATGCCGCTTCTCCAATGGCTTCGAAATACTCTAAGCCTAATTCGTCCATCGCTTCTTTTAACATTGCTTCTGCTTTCTCCCACATAGCGTCATCATCGAAGTACTTCTCTTTGTCGGCTGGATCACGGTAGCTTAGACGGAAACGGTAGTCGGTTATATTGAAGTCATCATAAACATCCGCAACCAATTTCAAGACGCGTTTAAATTCATCTTTAATTTGATCTTGACGAACAAAGATATGTGCATCATTCAATGTCATTTCACGTACACGTTGTAAACCTGATAAGGCACCTGATTTCTCATAACGGTGCATCATCCCTAATTCCGCAATACGGATTGGTAATTCACGGTAAGAATGAACATCATTTTTATAGATTAACATGTGGTGCGGGCAGTTCATTGGACGTAATACCAACATTTCGCCTTCGCCCATGTCCATTGGTGGGAACATATCTTCTTGATAATGTGCCCAGTGGCCAGATGTTTTATATAAATCTGTCTTGGCCATAATGGGTGTATACACATGGTCATAACCTAAAGCAATTTCTTTATCCATAATATAACGTTCGATGGCTGTACGAATAGTTGCGCCTTTTGGTAACCAGAAAGGCAAGCCAGAACCAGCTTCTTGAGAAATCATGAAGATGCCTAACTCTTTACCTAGTTTACGGTGATCTCTTTCTTTAGCTTCTTCACGCATGCGTAAAAAGTCATCTAAGTCCGCTTGCTTGAAGAAAGCTGTCCCGTAAATACGTTGCATCATTTTATTATCTGAGTTACCGCGCCAGTACGCACCAGCTAGTGATAGCAATTTAAAGATTTTAATTTTACCTGTTGAAGGCACATGGACACCGCGACATAAATCAGTAAAGTCTTCTTGTTGATAGACTGTAATGATCTCATCAGCTGGTAAAGCCTCAATTAACTCAACTTTATACGGATCTGCAGCAAAAATTTCTAAAGCCTCTTGGCGTGATACTTCACGGCGCTCGATTGGGTAGTTTTGAGAAATAATTCGTTTCATTTCTTTCTCAATTTTTGGCAAGTCTTCTTCTGAAATTTGTTCTTCTTTATCTGTATCGTAGTAAAAACCTGAATCGATGGCCGGTCCTACACCAAAGTGAATTTCTGGGTATAAACGTGTCAACGCATGAGCCAATAAATGCGCAGTTGAATGACGCATAATTTGTAAAGCCTCGTCACTCTTCTCAGTGATAATTTCAATTGTCCCATCTATTTCCAATGGACGGACATAATCGACTAACTCACCGTTAAATTTACCCGCTAAGCCTGCTTTACCAAGCGACTTGCTAATTGCTTGCGCAACACCCTCAGTTGTAATTCCCTTATCGTATTCTCTTTGACTACCGTCTGGGAATGTTAAAATAATTTTTTCCATTTGAATTCCTCCTATAAGTCACTTGCAACCATCAGCCAATACTCATTCAATAAAAAAAAGCCCCACTGTCCAATACAAAGTATCAGACAATGGGACGTGAAATGTTGACGTGGTTCCACCCAAAATTCGTTAAAAGAGACTTCGCCCCTTTAACCTCTACTGATCTAACGCATCAGTCAACGTTCATCCTTAATCGTCAGTGACTTTCCGGATGACATAATATGAAGGGGTCATGATAATCCTTTGTAAGACGTCGCAGCACCCGTCTCTCTCTGTGGACAAAATATGATTAACATGTTGTCTTCATTTACCTATTTTTAATATAGTTAAGTTATATCATGCTTCGTAGAAATTAACAAGTCAAATTCTCAACTTATCTTCTTTTTCCGAACTGATTCATGCGAACTAAAGCAGAAATTGTCATTAAAATACCTAAAATCATTGGAAAGGCTAATATTGTCTGTTTCTCTTTAAAATAATAACCTAATAACACAATGATTTGAATCATTAATGCAATCACTAAGTGTACAATAATAAACCGTTTTTCTTTTAAATACTCTTCGCCATCTCTAGGTGTCAAGTTCCCCCATCCTTTCAATTTGTTTCATCTTTAGATTTTTATTGAGCGTGATGACGTCTGTTTTCTCCGTCCAATGCAACTTCTTTGGCTAAGAAACGAATCCGTTCCATCAAACGATTTGCTTTCACTCTTTCAATGCCATCACGACTTTCAGATAAATGAGTTTGTAAATCATTCATACTGAAGTTTGAAGTGAAGAAAGTCGCTAGTGATTCCTTCATTCTGTATTCTAAAATAACCGCCAAAACTTCATCTCGCAACCAGGCAGAGTTCGACTCGGCACCAATATCATCAAGTATTAGAATCGCTACTTTTTTGACAGTGTTTAAGGTTGCTTGAGTGGTATTAAGAGAAATCGTTCCCTTAATTTCAGTTGTGAAGGTTGGATAGTGTAACATCGTGACACCTACATTTTGTTTGACTAATTCGTTAGCTAGAGCTCCCAATAGAAATGTTTTCCCTACCCCGAATGGTCCATAAATATACAAGCCTTTAGCTAAAAGTGGTGCTTGACGATATTGTTCGACAAAATCCGCCACTTCCTCCATTAGAGCTTCTTTCCTAGGTGTGTCAAAGGTAACATCAGCCAAGCGTGCGCGACGCACATCAGCAGACATCATACGGTTATCCAATAAGGCTTGACGTTTACGACGTTGTGAGTAATCATAATACTCTTGTGTTGGGACATATGTAATATCAATGTAGCTTGAATTAATAAATAACTGAGGTGTAAAACCGGGATTCTGTCCAGGTTCTCCACGGCGTTGAGCTTTCATTTCGATCACAAACTCATTTAATTTCGATAAACTATTACTAATCATTTCTTGGGATAATTCATTTTGGTGTTGATCCACAAAGTCTTGAACAGCATCAAATTCCAGAATCTCTTTGACAGTTTTACGAAAACTTTCTTGATGTTCCGGTCGATTAAGGTACTTTTCCATCATGTGACGCATCGATTGCATTCCCCTTCACATCCTCTCCGAATAATTTGTTTAATCTCGCGCGAATGGCTTGTTCGTTCTCAGTCGTTGCAGCTGCTTGAGGTTGACTAGTTGCAGGTGTCGTTGACGTTTGCGCTTGTTGCGCTACCTGTTGGTCTTGTTGTTTCATCCAATCTGGAATCACTTCTTGACGACGGTATTTCCGATTATAACCACCTGAAGGTTGAGTCTTAGCATTTTTTGCTTGTCTTGTTTCTTGAATTTGGGCTTTATTACGTATAAACTCTAAGGCATGACCAGTCGACTGAATGTTATGTTGTTGCCATTCACTTGCAGTTCTTTGTAAATCGCCTTTATAGACACTGTCTTTTCGTTCAATAACCAAAAGATAATAAACTAAAAAGTTAATAATTTCTGGTGCTAAGGTCGTTTTAGTTGCTAAATCTCGGACATAGAACTGTTCACTATCAGTTGCGAAGCCATTTTTGGCTTGCTTAGTTCTTTCTAAAAATGTATCATTTGGCATTTGTTCACATAGAACAATCATATGAATATCTTGATCCGAAAACTGCTTGAAAGTCTCTTTAAGATTCGCATGGCGCACTTTAAGTTCTGATTGCGTATATTCATAAGGGAATGTCTGGTTAGTACGTACCTGTTCATCATTAGATGACACCGTTTTCTGTGCATTTGTCGTTGGAGCAAAGGCTGTTTCTTGACGTTTTTGCGCAAAGAACGTTTTCTTGTCCGCAATGTCTTTTAATTTATCCAACTGTATCTGGTCCGTCACATCATTAATTGCCAATAAGACGATTTGAGTCATCTGGACTTCATTCAATTCATAAACTTGACTCGTGCTTAAGACTTGTTCCTTTAAAGCTTGAGTCAACTGAGTATGTTCAACGCCTTCCGCCATAATATAACGTAAGAATTTCGCATATTCAAAATGTTCTTGAGTTGCAGATACTTCTGTTTCAGCGCTTTGTTGTTTAAATTGACGCCCTTGAACAGACTCTTGAATTTCCTCATCTGCATCACGATTAATATAATAGAAAACATCTTCAAAATTAGCGGTGATTTCCGTATATTGGTCTTCGTCAATTGGTTCAACTTGCCACATTCTAAGTAATTGATAGTAATTTTGGTCTCCAATTTGCTTATAAAGGGTCGTACTCAAGAGTGGGTTTCTAAGGAATTGCTTGACATCAAGTGGTTGCTGTAATTCATACAACAAGGTTTGATAGCGCCAATCAGTATGCGATGTGCGGTCGCGGTAAGTTCTTAATAAGCCTGCTGCTTCTAGCCGTTGACGTCCCTCATCACACGCTTTGATACCGACATTCATAATTTGGATTAATTGTGCATGTAGTATCCTTTGGCTTTGATTAGCTGTTTCTAAGGGTTGATTCATTAAGGTTAAATACAAGCTAATTGCTGATGACCCGACAATGGGCTGATACAGTTGCATTAAACTTTGCATCTGTAAAGGTGCCAGACTATATTGGTGTTTCACTAAAAAAGGTTGTAGTGGGTTAATCTTCTGACTCATTCGCCTCATTCTCCAATCTATCAGAATCGGTCGGCGATTCTGTTGATTGGTCTGACACCACATGGGATTCAGACAATGAATGATTATCGCTATTAATACCAGCTTTTTTCATCGCTTCTAACTCTTTCAAGAACATATCACGTGATTGAAACTCACGGTAGACACTGGCGAAACGAATATAACTAACCTCGTCTAATTCCATTAATAAAGGCATCACAAATTCGCCAATGCGTTTCGTTTCAATTTCTTTATCCGTTACATCACGGATCGCATTTTCTACTTGAGAGGCTAAAGTCTCCATTTGCTCACGGCTAATCGGTCGTTTCTCTGCAGAACGGACGATGCCTCTAAGTAATTTATTACGATTAAATTCCTCACGTGTCCCATCACGTTTAACAACTAGCAATGGGGATTTCTCAACACGCTCATAAGTATTAAAACGGTGGCCACATTCTAAACATTCTCGTCGACGTCTAATGGCTGTCCCATCATCATATGGTCTTGAATCAATCACTTTTGATTGTTGATGCTTACATTTCGGACATTCCAATACAATCGCCTCCTTTCAATCTTTATCTTTATTTTATCATAGCTTAGAAATTATTAAACTAATACTCGCTAGAAAACAACATGCTTGAGCGATTTAGTTTAATTATTGATAGACTTTAATAACATCTGTACTTGTTCTCTTGTTTCTTCGATACTACCCGAATTGTTGATGATCACATCAGCTAACTTCTTTTTCTCTTCAATCGATAATTGAGAAGCCATTCTGGCTTGCGCTGCTTCTTGTGATAGTTGATCTCTTTTTTTTAAACGCTCCAATTGAATCTTCTCTGGAATATAGACTAACCAAATCGAATCAAAACGGTCTGTAGCAATTGTTTCAAACAATAAAGGGATATCTAACACGACAAGTGTCTCACCATTTGAATGGTACCGCGCTACTCGCTCAAACATTGTCTCATAAATTATCGGATGCAATAGTTGATTGACTTGCTTGCGAACTTCTTCATTATCAAATAGTTTTTGGGCTAAGACTGGTCGATTCAACTGTCCTTGCGGGTTCAGTAACTCTGCGCCAAAGGTTTGAACCAGTTTTTCCAAACCGGGAGTTCCCGGTTCGACAACTTCTCGTGAGATTAAATCTGCATCAATGACAGGAACACCTAAGGAAAGTAAATAATTTGAAACCGTCGACTTTCCTGTAGCAATCCCACCAGTTAATCCTATCACACGCACGTAATCCCTCCTTATTGCACAATAACTTGACAATGAGGACAAAAATGTGTTCCCCTTTGCGCAAATTGAATTTTATGAATCAGTGTCCCACAGACTACACAAGGTTCATCCTGGCGTCCATAAACCATTAAAATTTGCTGAAAACTCCCTGCTTCCCCGAGTGAGTTTTTATAGGAGCGAATCGTTGAACCCCCCGCTTCAATCGCCTCATCTAAGACAGCCATAATCGTTTGATGTAACAGACTGACTTGTTCTTCGCTCAAGCGATTTGCTGCTGTTCCCGGATGAATTCGCGACCTGAATAAGGTTTCATCGACATAGATATTGCCTAAACCGACCACCAATTTCTGTTCCAACAAAGCCGGTTTAATGGCCTTTTTAATTAGTCTCAGTTGCTTTTGGAATATTTCTAATAGAAATTCATCCGCGACCGGTTCTGGCCCTAATTTTTTCTCTAAAAAATATGTGTCCAAGTCAGCCGTTTTTAGTCGCTCAATGCGTCCAAACTTTCTGACATCATGATAATGTAATTGGCTACCATCCGTAAAGTAGTAACGAACGTGCGTATGTTTGGCCATTTCTGTTTGTAAACTGTTTTCGTCAGGATAATATAAATATTTCCCTTCCATACGTAAGTGAGAAATCAACAGATAGTCACTCAATTGAAAGACTAAATATTTGCCCCGACGACCAATTCCTTCGATTGTTTGGCCAATTAATTCATGTTGCCACTGTTCGAGCGACTCATCTGTTCGAATAATCCTTGGCCATGAAACATGCACTCTCTCAATCGTTTTACCGATCACTAGTTGCGCTAATCCTTTACGAACTGTTTCAACTTCTGGTAATTCTGGCAATCTGGTCAAATCCTTTCTAAACGATTAGTCATTAACTGGTAATTAATGATAAAACAGACACTGACAGCTCCCTATCATTAATGAGCAGATGGATAGCGGTTCTATGTTCATAGTGGGAAGATTTAATTATTTCAATTCAAACCAGTCTTTGCCACTATTGTAGTCCACCTTTAATGGCACTAACAAGTCTACCGCATGTTCCATGACTTGAGGAACAATTTCTTCTAGACGGCTAATTTCTTCAGCTGGTGCTTCTAAGATTAACTCATCATGCACCTGTAATAAGAGACGCGCTTGTAAATTTTCCTTCAGAATCACTTCACGCAACTGAACCATCGCAATCTTCAAGATATCAGCGGCGGTCCCTTGAATCGGCGAGTTAATAGCCGTTCTTTCCGCAAACGAACGTAAATTGAAGTTGCTTGAATGGATATCTGGTAAATAACGGCGACGATTGAACATCGTTGTGACATAACCATCTTCTTTGGCTTGGTCAACAACTTCTTTCATAAACTTCTCAATCCCTGGATATTGCTCGAAGTAGCGATCGATAAAACTTTTCGCTTCCGGACGTGAGATGCCCAAGTTTTGAGACAAGCCATAATCACTGATACCATAGACTATTCCGAAGTTAACGGCTTTGGCTTGGCGGCGATAGTCACTATTGACTGGCTCATCTTCTGGCAGACCAAAGACACGACGGGCTGTCGCAGCATGGATATCTTCGCCGTCTTTAAAAGCTTGCATCATATGTTCGTCTTGACTGATGTGAGCTAAAACGCGCAATTCGATTTGCGAATAGTCAGCGCCAAATAGTTGCCAATCAGCTTTAGATGGCACAAAAGCTTGACGGATTTTACGCCCTTCTTCCAAACGAATCGGAATATTCTGCAAGTTAGGATCCGTACTACTCAAACGACCTGTTTGAGTTAAAGTCTGGACAAACCGTGTATGTATTTTCCCGTCCTCTTTAATATAAGGCGGTAAACCTGCTAAATAAGTGCCTTGTAGTTTAGATAAGGTGCGATATTCCAGAATTTCCGCAATAATTGGATGACTGCCTAATAGTTTATCCAAGACATCTGCAGCTGTACTGTAACCCGTTTTTGTTTTCTTAATGACGGGTAAATTCAGTTTTTCGAACAGAATCGTTCCTAACTGTTTAGGTGAATTAACGTTGAAAGCCTCTCCAGCATGTTCATGAATACTTAATTCCATTTCCTTAAGTAAGGTAATCATTTGTTCATTACGTACCTCTAAGACTTCACGGTTTACCGCAATGCCTCGGACTTCCATTTCAGCTAAGATGAGTGCTAATGGCATTTCAATTTCATGGAATAAGTCGAGCATTTCTAAATCAGTCAGTTTTTTAATTAAAGGTGCTTCAAGTTCACCCATCGTAATGACTTTATTAGCTAAGTGTTGATCTAATACTGTTAGGTCTTCCGGAACTGCTTTTTTAGCCCCTTTTCCATAAACAGCTTCATCGTATAAAACGATATTGGGTACATCGACTAATCGCACAATATCCGTTAACTCTTGAGCATTGTGAACATCAATTAAATAGGTTGCGATTAAAGTATCAAATGTCACCCCGTCTAATTGTGCGCCATTAATGGCAGCAATGACACGTTCACGTTTACTATCAAAAGTTATCTTAGAGTGAGCCGCCGATGCCAACCAGTCCTTGAATAGTTCACTACCATACGCTACTTCAGCCGTTGCAGTATAAAGTGTTTGCGTGTCTAAATCAGACCATGCGACCCCAACAACTTTTCCGAAGTGATAATTATCTTCTAGCATTTCAGTGTATAAGACGGCTTTTTTAGGCAGATGCTCTGCTTTTATTTCTTCTAAACGTAATGTTTCATATTGCGGTAATTGGGCAGCGGCTTCTTGTGAGATAGTCGTATCCGTCATCTCACCTTGAAGTGCTTTCAAAGCCGC
This sequence comes from Fundicoccus sp. Sow4_F4, assembly GCF_052116145.1. Classification (NCBI taxonomy): domain Bacteria; kingdom Bacillati; phylum Bacillota; class Bacilli; order Lactobacillales; family Aerococcaceae; genus Fundicoccus; species Fundicoccus sp. Sow4_F4. The sequence continues at coordinate 27,959 of NZ_JBQKLQ010000005.1, forward strand.
ATTGAATTCCATTTGACGATAAAATTCCATTAAATCGTCAACATTGCGTCCCTTGTAAGTCAAGTCCTCAATCGTCAACTCAATAGGTGTTTCAAGTAAGATTCTTGCTAAATCCTTACTCATGAAAGCTTGTTCACGGTCATTGATAATGTTTTCTTTCATTTTAGAAGGTTTTAATTGATCTAAATTCTCGTACATATTCTCAACTGAACCAAATTGATGCAATAATTTAAGGGCTGTTTTTTCACCAATTCGTGTAATACCAGGGTAATTATCCGAACTGTCTCCCATTAAACCTTTCATATCAATGATTTGTTCAGGTGTAATATCAAATTTCTCACGAATAACATCTGGCGTATAAGGTTCCAAATCACTGACACCTTTACGTGTGATATATACCGTTGTATTATCGCTCGCTAGTTGAGTTAAGTCCTTATCTCCTGAAATGATAATAACTTCATCTTCTGGTGCTGCTTGATGGGCTAATGTCCCAATGACATCATCCGCTTCATAACGCAAGATGTCATAATGACGGATGCCGTAAGCATCGAGTAATACTCTAAAATAAGGCATTTGTTCTTTAAATTCACTTGGCGTCTTTTGACGGCCACCTTTATATTCCTGGTATTTTTCGGTTCTAAAGGTGATTTCACTTCTATCAAAAGCTACTAAAATATGCGTCGGTTCAAATCTTTTTAATACATCATCTAACATACGATTGAAACTGAATAAGGCGTTCGTATGTAAGCCAGCTCTATTTTTAAAATTCTCAATATTCAAAATTGAATAAAAGGCTCTAAAAGCTAAGCTGCTTCCATCAATTAACATTATTTTACGCTTGGTCATTAAACATTCTCCTCCGTTTTTAGCATGATGACACGAAAAGGCCAACGAGATATTCGAACTATCCATCGTTGACCTGTAGTTTTATAATTTATTAGGTTTCAATTGAGCATAAGATGTTTCAAATTGACGAGCAATTTGGTCAATGTCCCCTGCTCCCATAAATAAGATGACAGCATCTTGGTATTTCATTAAAGGTGATAAATGTTCATTAGAAATAATCTCTACATCATCTTTAATTAAGTTAGCTAAATCCTGAATCGTCACTTCACCAACTGCCTCACGGGCTGAATTAAAGATATCAACTAAATAAACTTCATCTGCTAAGTTCAGCGCTTCAGCGAATTCATGTAATAAAGCAACCGTACGACTAAAAGTATGCGGTTGGAATATAGCAACCACTTCACGATTCGGGTATTTTTGTTTAGCAGCATCAATCGTGGCACGTATTTCCGATGGATGGTGAGCATAGTCATCAATTAGTGTTAAGTCATGAACTTGCTTCACTGAGAAACGACGTTTCACGCCACTGAATGTTTTTAAATGTTCCGCAATATCTGTTGCTTTGAAGCCTTCTAATTGTAAAACAGTGATAATCGCTAAGGCATTTAAGATATTATGTTCGCCATAAGCTGGTAAATGGAAGCGACCAAAGCGCTCACCTTTGATGACAACATCAAAGTCAGAACCATCGACTGTCCGTTCAATCTTCGTTGCATATACATCAAATGCTTCATTAAAACCGTAGTAATAGATCGGCACATCAGCTTTTAAATCTGGCAAATAGTCATCTTCTCCACATGCTACAATCGCTTTTTTTGCTTGCATAGCAAATGTTTGGAAGGCTTGGAAAACATCTTCAATCGAACGATAGTAATCCGGGTGATCAAAATCAATATTTGTGATAATGGTATAATCTGGTTGATAAGCTAAGAAATGGCGACGATATTCACAAGCTTCTAAAGCAAAATAAGTCGACGATTCGTCACCATAACCTGTACCATCACCGATTAAATAACTTAATGGTGCTAAATTTTTAAGGGTGTGTGATAACAATCCTGTTGTCGATGTTTTACCATGAGAACCTGTTACCGCAATACTTGTATATTGTGAAATCAAATTTCCAATAAAGTCATGGTAGCGTGAAATTGGTAAATCTAATTCACGCGCACGAACAAGCTCTGGATGGTCGTCTCCAAAAGCATTCCCTGCTATAATTGTCTGACCAGCTTGAATATTATCTGCATCAAACTCCAACATGTTAATGTTTTGGTTTTCAAGTTCTTGTTGGGTAAAGAAATACTTCCCAATATCGCTTCCTTGAACTTTAAACCCTTCGCCGTGAAGAATTAAAGCTAAGGCACTCATACCAGAGCCTTTAATGCCGACAAAATGATAGGTCGTATTTTTGTTAATCATGTAAATTGTTCCTCCTAATGTTCAAACAGCAAAAACGTCTCTCGCGTTTTTACCAAACGTTTCGCAAGCTCCCTTATTTCTTCCACATCTTCTTTGCGTCGTTCATGACCTTTATAAGGTTTAGGAAGTTCTGTCGGTTGAAAGACAGTCTTGGACGATGGCTTTTCTTTCACACTTGTGTCATACGTCGTCGATGTCTTTACAGATGTTTCAATAGTTTCTTGCTGGTTCTCTTTTAGCGTCTTTGTAAGTTGTGGATAAGTTTCTGCAAGCGTTCGAGCTGGTCGATTAGGTTGAACAGGTTTACTCATCGGTTGTGTCTGTCTTTCATTCATTGCGTTTTCTAAAGACGCTTGATTTAATTTTTTTATTTGCTTTTCATGGTTCTTCAAAAAAGGGATCTCATAATCAGCTTGTGGGGTTGCACGATTGGCTTGTTCAAATGTCGAACGTTGAATCTGTTGTTGCGACGATTGCCCTTGCCCTTCATATTCTGGTCGTTTTTCTCTAACATCCATTTGTGAAGCAATCGCTTCGTGGTCACTTGCCTCTTTAGCTTGTTGCGTTGGAAGCAGCGGATGATCCGACCTATTGGATGCCTTTGGCATGTCTGATATTGTCGGAAACACTTTTCTGCGTTCTTTCATCGCAGGCTCAAAATATGTTTTAGAAGATTCACGTTGAGAAAGCTGATTAAAACGACGGTTCTTTAATGAGTGTGATTCTTTCTTTTGGTTAAAAGCAGGTCCATCATATTCAGTCATCGTTTTCCCCCTTCTTGATGTGCCATTATATTATAAAGCATTATCACGAAATACATTTGAGCAAACCAGTGTGACTTCATAACAAACATCGGCGTTTCAATGACTAAACATTAAAACGACTCGCTTACATAATCAGTAGTGGTCGCTCAACTATTATCGATTATTTAGAATAATTGGAATAATTGGAATAATTGGAATCATGGTGTTTATTCATACCACTTTCCTGATTCAATTGACTTAGTAAGCTGCCACTACATCTTTTAATGAAGTGCCTGCTTCAAACTGAGGTCTCAGTTCCCAGATCCCTGGCAAGTCTTCCAGGTAGGCTAAACCTAGTTCACGAGTTGAACAAATCATGCCCAAGCTTTCAACGCCACGTAAAGCACCTGCCCAAATAATGGCACCAGAAGGCATGACTGCGCCTGGCTTAGCCACCAAAACGTGTTGACCTTTTGCAATATTACGAGCACCACAAACAATTTGCAAGACTTCATCTTCGCTTACGCGTGTTTGAGTGATGCTTAAATGATCGCTATCTTGATGTGCGACACATTCTTCCACGTAACCTACGACAAATTTAGGTGAATTATCGAAAGCCACTGTCACATCAAAACCAGCTGCTTGAATTAATCCATTCACACTATCTGCTTGTTCTTGACTCAATGCTACTAGGCCATTGCCCGCTATTTCTAACGTTTTAGAAATATTGAAAAGGTTGAGCGCAACGACTGATTCGTTTGTACGATCTTTGATAAGTGTGACATCTCCATTTGATTTTGTAACAACATGATCATCTGAAATTGATCCACTTGTTAACATTAAAACATCACCAACGGCTTGTTGATTATAAAAAGCTAACCACATGTATAATATAGTCCTTCCTTGATTTAAAATGATTGTTATCTATAGCTCTACTATTCTACTACATTTCTTAACTGTTTTGAAGAATAGTTTCTAAAGTTGTTCGGTCAAAAGTAGTGACTATTTTTTGAACCATTTCTTTTGCTGCGTCATAATCAGAAATTCTGAATAATGTCTGGTGTCCGTGAATGTAACGTCCTGCTACTCCGATGACTGCACTGGGCACACCGGCATTCATTACATGAGCCGCCCCAGCATCCGTTCCACCTTTAGAGAAGAAGAATTGATAAGGGATGTTGTGCGTTTGTGCAGTGTCGAATAAAAATTCACGCATGCCTTTATGAGTGATATGTCCAGGATCTTGTACACGTAATAAGAAACCTTCGCCTAATTGACCGAATTCATCTTTTTTACCTTCTGTATCATTTGCTGGTGAACAATCCACCGCTAGGAAAACATCTGGTTGATACTCATGTACCGCTCCTTTAACGCCACGTAAACCGACTTCTTCTTGAACAGTCGCGCCAGCAATTAAAGTAGAGTCTAATGCTACATCTTTTACAGCTTGTAATGTTTCCAACATCACTGCACAACCATAACGGTTGTCCCAAGCTTTCGCTATAATATTCTGCTTATTGGCCGTATAAACGGTCTCAGTCTCTGGCACAATGGAATCGCCTGGACGAACGCCATACTCTAAAGCTTCTTCTTCAGATACAAAACCTGCATCAAATAAAATATCTTCTACTTTTAACTTGCTGTCTCCTTTAGCCCCTCTTAATAAATGTGGTGCTACAGAACTAGAAATACACACATAGTCTCCTTTGCGAGTTTGTAGTGTATAACGCTGCGCTGAGACACTGTAAGGATTCCAGCCACCAATTGGTACAACAGCTAAAGAACCGTTTGGGGTAATACGGCTAACCATAAAACCAACTTCGTCCATATGTGCTGCTAACATCAACTTAGGTGCATTTGTGTCGGTATTTTTTTTCACACCAAAAACATTCCCTAAACCACTAATGTTCACTTCATCTACTAATGGTGTCATGTGTTCTTTTAAGTATTGGCGAACACGGCCTTCATTACCGGAGATACCTTGTAATTCCGTTAAGTCTTTAATTAATTTAAATGTTTTATCTTCCATATGCATGTGACAGAATAAATCTGCCGCCTCCTTTTTAACAACATTATTCATCTGTATATCTATTCCATTTTTACACAAACCCCTTGTAAAATCAATGTTTTGCTGTTTAAGATAGCTCTCAAGTCTTTAATAGATTCTTAACTTTTGAAGACTGTAATCTACTACATTATTTTTCGCAGAAAAGACTGAATAATGTTACAATGTATGATACTAAGTGTACATACAAGGAGTGTAAGCATGTTAAATAATCGTTCGAACAACCTATTAAATACCTTACTCGTAGCCACAGGAATCATAATCGGTGCAGCAGGTGTTGCTTTCTATAAAGAAAACCGTGCGTTGAATGCAGGGAAAGTCTTAAATCAAGTCCGCAGTATTTTCTCTGTACAAGGTCCGATTGAAGGCTCATGGATAGATTACGAAGCCGTAGAATATGAAACCTTCGATAGCCAGCCACTTGTGTATATTGGCGGGATTAGCCGCATTGAACAAGATCGTTTGGTTCAGTATCAATTCGCTTGTGATATCTACACAGGTGACATTTTAGATACCTTTGTCATAGCAAATGATGCAGTCAAACAACAATATCATTAAATTTTAATGTCAAAAGGGCTTGACCCTACACATTTGCGTGATACAATGTAATTTCGTGATTAATTAAGGCAAGACTCTAAAAAATGAAGAAAGGAGCACTATTATGGCATTTAAAGAGAAAGAAGACTGGCAATTACACCCGATTGGTGGGAATACTGGCCGAGCATATATGGGTGTAAAAAGTGACGAGAAAGTCTTTCTCAAACGTAATACCTCTCCCTTCATCGCTGCACTATCTGCTTCAGGTATTACTCCCAAATTAAGATGGACACAAAGAACTTATTCTGGAGATATTCTAACGGCTCAAGATTGGACCGAAGGAGAATTACTTACAAAAGACAATATGGCAGATGAAGCAGTTATTAAACTGATTAAAGATATCCATGATTCAACTTACTTATTGAACATGTTACGTTTTGTAGATGGGAAAGTGTGTCGTCCACTCGATTTAATTGATTTGTATTTCAGCGACTTAGCTCCCTCACTTCAAAACCATCAATATTTTAATCAAGTTATCCAAAGTCTTGAAGACTCTATCGATGATGATTTTTACCAAGTAGACTATGTAGTGTGTCACGGCGACTTAAACCATAACAACTTTTTGGTTTCAGCCGATGAACAACTTTATCTTGTCGATTGGGACAACGTCCGTGTAGCTGATCCATTAAGCGATATCACTTTACTACTCGTCCAATACTTTACACCAAGCGAGTGGATGGAATGGTTCGAAGCTTATGACTTTAACATGAGTGAAAGTTTCTATAAACGTGTGAGATGGTATAGTATTTTAAACTGTTTATTCTTAATCAAACAATATTTCAACGAAAATCGTCACCATAAATTGAACGAGATCGTCTTATTACTAAAAAGTATTTACGAACAACATTAACAAGCAATAGACAAGGAGTCAGCCGAACAATGCGTCTAAGACACAAACCATGGGCAAAAGATAAATTAGCTGAATACCCACAATACGTTCCAGAAAAACCGGAAGACTTAATCGGCAAATGGCAAACACGCTTTGCTAAAGAGCAACCGATTCATCTTGAAGTAGGTTCAGGTAAAGGTAAATTCATTGTGGAAATGGCCGCAGCTCATCCAGAAATCAATTACATCAGCATGGAATTACAGACTAGCGTCATCATTTCTGTGCTTGAATTACAAATCGAAGCACAATTACCTAACTTACAAATTGTGAATGCTGACGGACGAGACTTATCTCAATACTTCAGCCCAGGTGAATTAGACCGCGTCTACTTAAACTTTAGTGACCCATGGCCTAAAAAACGTCATGAAAAAAGACGCCTAACCTCTTCTGATTTTTTAAAACAATATCAAATCATTTTAAAACCCAAAGGTGAGATTCACTTTAAGACCGATAACCAAGGCCTATTTGAATTTTCACTCGCCAGTATGTCTGAATACGGCATGTTCTTCAAACAAGTATGGCTTGACCTACATCGCTCAGGTTACGAAGGCAACATCATGACCGAATACGAAGAAAAATTCTCATCCAGAGGGTCAAGAATTTACCGTCTTGAAGCCGCTTTTCGAGATTAAATCATCAAAAAAAAAAGAAGAAGCCACTAGGCCTCTTCTTTTTTTATTTTCTGTTGCTTATCACGAAAAATTCCTTCATTAATAATAAACTTGGCCGAAATAAAGGACCATTCCTTTTGAGACTCACGCTCAAAGTATTCTAAATATGCCCCTGGAGTCAACACCCCATTCAAAGCTAGTATATCCACACCACTAGTGCCTATTAATTGATCTGCCAATAAAACACAATTCGTCCCTAGGACAAAATAAGTCTTAAACTTACCTCTTGAAAACTTAAAGAGCGTCGCTTCAGTTGCCTTCTGCATTTTCCCAACGTAATCTTGCCTTTGACTCTCTTCAGTTAACTCCCAACTTTGCGTATCTGCCATTAAATTTTCTAACTCTGCCTCTAATGCAATTTTCTGTTGACTTGATAAGCGAATCGCATAAACAAAAACCGTCGATCCTTCACTCATACAGAATTCAATATACTTAAACTTATCTGCAACGAATAAGACCCCATCACCAATCAAATCAAAGACCTTTCGAGACTCGATGTCATGATTGCCATAAGAATAGACCTGATTCTTATAACTAATATCCACATGTCCTACACGGTCAAAGCCAGTTTTCCCTACATGAATAAACACTTCTAAATCTTCGGCATTATACTGATTATAAGTCTTTCTATTCGCTTCAACTATTGCTACTGAAGTATTCGGACTCACACCTTCTACGGTAAAATACTGATTAAATTCACGAATCAAAGTATCAGGTAAAAGAACGGTAAAAATAACCGGAGCCCCAATTCGCCACCGTCTCTTATGACTGACAGATCTAACTGCTTGTTTAGCTGCATCTCTGCCATCGATAATTGACGCTACGCCTAATAGAATGAAGTACCACCCCACCCTAATCAATGTACTATCCACTGCGGTCGGCAAAACTAAACTAGATAAACCAAAGAATAAATGGATAGTCGCTCTAATTAATATATCAAAGTGGTGTTTCACTCCATCATTTACCATCAATAAATAAGACATCACATTGATTACTGCCATCAATAATTGATAATAACCAATGGCTTTTACAAGGAATACCGTCGTGAAATCTTGTTCGAGCAGTAGCCAAGACGCTATCATTAAGTGAGCACAAGCCACTAATAATTGCATAATAATTTGAGATAGTTGCTTATTCGATCGTTGCCACATAACCACCTGCATAAATTTAGCACCACCATTGATAAATAAGAAAGCAATAATCACTTGCGTAAAGAAAATAATGACTTGCTCGCGAAAGATAAACAAGGCGATTGCGAGACTAATCGATAAGATTCCACGCAAAATCAAATTCAAATTCTCATAACGATTTCTCATCCAATCACCCCTTAATCATTTTGTAGTTAGCTATAAGTATATCTGATTAACCGTTTGATTCAAGCTAGAGCTTAATTCAACATAAAAAATTCACATATTCTCCCAACTCCTCCGATTTCTTGGATCGTCACCTTGAAATGAGTGGTAGATGTGGAATGGTCAGTGAAATAAGAGAAGAGAGTTAACTTGAATGAATCCTTTCAATTTTTGTTTTTAAACCTATCGACCCAATCATTTAGTTGACATATTTAATCTCAATACCCAAGATAGCAACTTAAAATAAAAACTCTCACATATCACCAGTCCATTCACTTACAGTATATAAACTGTAAGCAACAATAGTTTGGCTAATGTGAGAGAAAAGACTCAATCGATTAAGCTTATTGTTTTGCTAATAATGTTTCGAATTCATTTAGACGCTCTGCAAAGACATCTAAAGCAGCATCAATATAATCACTTTGTGTCATATCAAGGCCAGCAATTTTCATTGTGTCAATGGCATAATGACTATTACCCGACTTCAAGAACCCTAAATAGTTATCCAATGCGCCTTCTTCTCCAGCAAGAATTCTATCTGAGAAAGCTGTCGCAGCAGCGAAACCAGTCGCATATTGGAATACATAATAGTTATAATAGAAATGCGGAATACGCGTCCACTCTAAAGCAATCTCAGAGTCTGAATTTACAGCAGGACCATAGTATTTAGCATTCATTTTCTGATAATTTTCTGATAAAAATTGTTGCGTTAATGGAATACCATTAGCATCAGATTCATACATAAAGTGCTCAAATTCAGCAAATTGTGTTTGACGGAACATCGTTCCTTTTAAGCCATCTAAGAAATGATTCAAGACATACAATCTTACCTTTGGTTCAGTGTATGTTTCTAACAGATAGCTTGTTAATAAGTTTTCGTTCGTTGTCGACGCAATTTCTGCTAAGAAAATTGAATAGTTACCATAAACAAACTCTTGGTTTTTATGCGTTAAGTAGCTATGTGCACTATGGCCCAATTCATGAACAAGCGTATATAACCAATTAACGTTATCTTGCCAATTCATTAATATATATGGCTTGCTATCATAAGTACCTGAAGAATAGGCACCGCTTCGTTTGCCTTTGTTTTCAAATAAATCAATCCAACGCTCATCAAAGGCTTCTCGCATAATTCCGACATATTCTTCACCTAATGGCGCTAAAGCTTTCAGTGTGATTTCTTTGGCTTCTTCGTACGTAAAGTTAATCGGTGCCTCACCAAGTAACGGTGTGTACATATCGTACATTTCTAAGTCTTCAACATTCAATAAGTCTTTACGTAAGTTAACATAGCGATGTAATAAATCTAGTCGATTTTCAACCGTTCCTAACAATGTATCGTAAACAGATTCTGGAATGTTATTTTGGAATAAGGCTGCTGCACGCGCTGATTCGAAGCGACGCACCTTTGCTTGATAGTTATTTGTTTTAATTTGAGTACTTAAAACAGAAGCCATCGTGTTTTTGAATTGTTCGTAAACACGATAAAAACCTTTGAAAGTATCACGTCGCACACGTCGATCTGAACTTTCTAATAGTTTCCCATATAAACTATGGGTTAATTGAACTTTCTGACCCTTCTCGTCTTCAATCGATGGGAAAACTAAATCTGCATTATTTAATAAGCCGAAAGTTTTCGTCGCTCCATCGAAAATTTCACTTGCTTGGGCTAGTAACATCTCTTCTTCTTTTGATAAAACATGGGCACGAAAACGCGTTCTGTCGTCTAACATCTGACGATAAACTGCTAAGCGTGGGTTTTCTTCTAACCATTTAGTAAGTGTTTCTTCCTCAATCGCAAGTAATTCTGGTTCAAAGAAAGACACTGTTTGAGAAAATTGGCTATACAATTGGCCAGCACGTGCATCCAGTGTTTGATAAGTTGAGTTGTTTTGATCTTGGTCATTTTTCATTGAAGCATAAACATATAAGTTACTTACGGTTCTTTGCGTATCCAAGAGCACTTCAATTGCTCCAACTAATTGATCCGAACTTTCGCTCAAACTGCCTTGAACGGCACTTAATTTAGGTAATTTTTCTTGTAATAATTCGAAATCAGCTTCCCAAGCTGCATCGTCTGCGTACATCACACTTAAATCCCAAGTGTATTTTTCCTCGACTTGGTCACGAGTCATGATTTGTTGAGTAGACATCCTCATCCTCCTAAGATAATTATCATAATTTTCACTACAAAATAATCTTAACACACGGATAGCCAATTTAAAACGTTTTAGCTATGAACTTTGGTATGTAATTTCCAGCGATGATAGCCAGCTCTTTCTATCAGTTCTTTTTCAAGAAACAGATTAACGAGACTTGGTACTAGTAAAGAAACAAGGTCCTCTTCAATAAGTGGCATGTCCGCCATTACTAAGTGACCTGCTTGAACCAATGCATGGATGCCATTTTCTAAATCAGTTTTGGTAAATGAGTCATGTTCACATTGACTGATAAGATAGAAGCACCACGCCAGGCAAAGCCAGCCCGGTGATTTAAACACAAGCATTTGCCATCTTTCCATCACCATCCATTGAGGCAAAGTTTGTAACAGAACCCCTTTAGCGTATAAATCACGAATTGCTTTTTGGTAGGTGCTTTGTGTCATGATTTGCTTTATGTGTCTATAATAGGTCGCTTGACGCTGTGGTCGTCGGTATAAAGGATAGTGAACCTTGTCATTCACATAGTTTTCAGGGAACTCCCAGACATTGTATAAAGGAACATCCAAGTCTAACCGTTTCTCGGACAATTGAATTCGATGCGCTTGATAAATGATCGGCATCTTAAATTTGATGACCCACTCTCGTTTCGAAACGTTCAATGCTTGCCAATGAAAGCCTAGGACACTAGAATAGGCTACCATCGTTTGAAGCCACGTTTGACGGTAGCCTCCTTTAAATACTTCTTCATCAATTAGCCAAGTACACTTATCGACAGCTTGAAGATAATTCTGTGTGCGTGAACGAATCAACTCAGCCCCAATGGGGACTCTTTGAAATTCAATCACTTGGCGCGGTGTCAAAGAATGACTATTTAATAAATAGACATCTGCTATTTGTTGAGCTATCTCGATTGGATGTTCTATCTGGACAGCATAGCCCGATGCTTCGAGAGTGTTTTGAAGTAATCGTTTGGCAGTGAGATGGGTTTCGGACTCTTGTGTGTGCCTTGCTGGTAAATCATTCTGGCAACTAGTTAGATGACTGAAGTAACCCTTGCCGGTACTACTGATTTTGTGAGTGAGCACTTGTTGGCAAGTCGGACAATAAAAAGTCGGCTGCTCAGCCGTCTCTTTCATTTCATTGGCATAGATGATTTGACCGTCACTTGTAATGGCTGCGTACATAAAAAAATCCCCTCCTATGTATAAATACACATTTAGGAGGGGATTATGCTTTTTTAATTGTTAAATTTTTGATAAGTTTTTAAACTAAAAATTTAACCCGAAAAATTCTAAGGCATCGCCTTCTCTAATTAAGGTTCCGTGTTCAGCTAAAACCGCTTCAGTAGTATGGTGTGTTTCACCATATTCAAGCATTGTTAATACTTTATGGTAAGCAGCTTCTTCCCTGATAGACATATCCACTTCAGTCACTACTAAGTAGTAACGTTCACTCATATGATATAAATTAGCAATTAATTTATCCGTCGGCAATTCACGGGCCATCTTGATAAAATCATTCAATTGATTGAAAACAATTACTTCGTCGTCATAGTTCATTTCTTCAGTATCATCTTCATTGTTCGCATATTCAGGGTTAAATAAGTCTAATAGAGTCATATGTTTGTCCTCATCGCTGCTTTTGACTTCTTCAGGCTCTTCGTTATCAGCTTGCTCGTTGTTTTGCTCTTCTTGGGCTTGTTTGCGCTTTTCGTTTTTATGTTTACGAATACGCTTTGTCACTTCATCTTCCCAGAATTCGTCCATCTCGTTTAGGTTTGTACGGCTAATATAGAGCTCTAGTCCTTCAGAACTAGGCATTACTTGAAAAGTAACCGCCTCTGACTCGTGGAAATGATTATCAACATCTACTTCTTCTAAAATTGAATAAAAGAACTGTTCGATGCTAGATTGATCTCCGATTAGATCGAGAAAATTAATTCCACGCTCTTCTAAATCATCCACGCCAATCATCACCTTGATTAAATTTTCATTTATACGTTCCATTTCCATATCGTCACCCCCTATTGATTCTATATCTATTATACAACTAATCAGACTAGAAACAAACTAATTGTCTTCCTATCATAGCACTTCTCGGTAGATAAATTCAAGATGTAATTCAGATTACTTTCAAATTCTAATATTAACTTGACTATCCTGACTGAAAACAAGCTATAAGGGATAGATACAATCCTTCTTCTGTTTTATGATAAACCATGCTTTTCTTAATTTTTAGTTATTCTAACCGTTTGTAAGTTGCTAAGTTCAACCTACAGGAAAGAGTCTAAATTAATTAATTGATCTACGCAGTTCTAGGCTGCGATATTGAATGACTTTAAGTTTAGCGACTCGTGAAGCGTGCTAATAATAATGAATCGGTTCGCATGCTTCCACCGTCAATCCCCGCTTTCATCAATCGCCAGCACCCTATAAATACACAAAGAAGTGAGACTAAGCCTAGGCTTAATCTCACTTCGTAAAATTCAATATAAGTCAGCTCTTAAGAATTACTCATTAACTAAAGCGCGAGCTCTTTGTAATTCTCTTGCACGTACTTCACGTGGCAAGAAACGACGGATTTCATCTTCATTAAAACCAATTTGAAGGCGTTTCTCGTCAATTAAAATCGGACGGCGTAATAGGCCTGGTTGAGTTTGAACCATTTCAAAGAAAGTATTAAGGGGTAGCTCACTTAATTCAACATCTAATTCAGAATAAGCCTTAGAACGAGTGGATACAATATCCTCAGTTCCTTCTTCGGTCATTCGTAAAATCGATTTGATTTCCGTTAAAGATAATGGCTCAGTGAAAATATTGCGTTCTACATAAGGAATGGAATGTTCTTCCAACCACGCTCGTGCTTTTCGACAAGACGTGCAGCTAGGAGTAATATACAATGTTACCATAAAAGATCTTCCTTTCTTTTCTTGAACATGTTTCCAGCTTCTATTCAACTAAATTACGTGCGTTTTCCTAAGTGTTGCTTACTTTATTGTTGCATTCTGACTTTAAGGATAAAAATAATTTTCAAAATCTATCCTAACTTAAACAGTACACTCCGTATAGCATTTCACAATATTATTCGCTTTATGATTTAAAGTATAGCATTGCCACACAAGAGGTTCAACTTGTCTTGACAACAACAAATCAATAATTTGAATTCTGCCATCATTTAATTGAAGGTCAATTTTTGTATATTATAAAATATTTAAATGATGAGAAACGCCTAATTATTTTGTTATTTAGTCGAATTTAGGCTATAATGAATTATCAATAACTTTTAAAAATATATAAAATTCGAATTAAATTTCATGTATTCTTAAGTATTTCTTATCATTTAGAAGCGAGGTAATTTTATGAAACCGACTATTTTTTCAGGCGTTCAGCCTTCTGGCATTCCAACCATCGGCAATTATATTGGGGCAATGCGTGGCTTTGCTGAATTGCAAGACACTTACGATGCCACTTATTGTATCGTCAACCAACATGCCATCACAGTTCAACAAGATCCAAAAGAATTAAAACTGATGACGCGTCAACTAGCAGCCTTATATATTGCATTAGGGATCGATCCAGAGAAATCAACGATTTTCGTTCAATCTGATGTTGCTGCACATGCACAAGCGGCATGGATTGTAATGTGCAATACAGGTCTTGGGGAATTAGAAAGGATGACTCAATATAAAGACAAGTCTTCAAAACAGGAATCCATCGGTGCTGGTTTACTTGTCTACCCTCCTTTAATGGTGGCAGACATTGTCCTCTATAATGCACAATACGTTCCAGTTGGTGATGACCAAAAACAACACGTTGAATTAACACGTGATTTCGTTGACCGTTTCAACTCACGTTACGGAAAAAAACTACTAGTAAAACCTGAAGGCATCTTTCCTAAAGCCGGCGGTCGCGTGATGAGTTTACAAGATCCAACCAGTAAAATGAGTAAATCAGACACGAATCCTAAATCATATATTTCAATGTTAGATACACCAAACGTAATTACAAAGAAAATTAAAAGTGCGGTGACTGACTCTTTAGGCATCGTTCAATACGACAAAGCCAACCAACCAGCCGTCGCAAATTTATTAGAAATGTACTCTGTTTTAAACAACGAAGCAATTGATGACATTGTGGCTCGTTACGAGGGGCAAGGATACGGGAAGTTTAAAGGTGATTTAGCTGAAGTAGTGATTTCTGTGCTCGAACCAATTCAAACACGTTATTCAGAATTACTTGAAAGTGACGAATTAGATAAAATCTTGGCAACAGGAGCTGCCAAGGCAAGTGAAATAGCTAATCGCACGTTAGCTCGTATGGAAACAGCTATCGGTCTAGCTTACACATAATAAATCAACCAATCGCTTACTTGCTTAATGGCAGTAGGCGATTTTTTAGATGGAAAACGTCCTTCAGAATATGATTCAAAGTAATATCGTAAGTTTTACTAGACCTTGTAGGATGTTTTAGAGTTTTATACCAATTAACTATATTAAAGTGTCGATTGAATAGCCGATTGACAAGTTGGACAGAGTCCATGCACCTCTAAGTTTGTATGATAAATGAGATAGCCTGTTTGTGATTGAGCAGCCTGTTCAACTTTCTTTATCTCTGCAAAATTAAAATCGGCAATCCGACCGCAATTCTCACAAATCACATGATGATGATCGTGAGCAATGAAATCATAATGACTGGTTGAACCAGATATCTTAAGCTCCTTGACAAGACCTTCATTAACAAAAGTTCGCAAGTTATTGTAAACCGTTGCTAGACTCATTCCAGGATAATCTGGCAATAAATCTAGATAAATTTCTTCAACTGTCGGATGGCGATGACTATTCACCATGTAGGTCAAGATTGCATGACGTTGTGGTGTTATTCGAATACCTTTTAATTTTAAATCATGAATGACTTCTTCTATCAAATAATCATGATTATGAGGATGTTCCTTGGTCATCCTAACGCCTCCTTACACAAATTACTTTATCTTCATTATAGCAAACAATCCGAAATTTCCAATATCTAATCAAACTCTTAATCGAATAAAACTTATGTTAAATTGAGGATACATGCTTGAATTTTTTCGTAGATGTTTTATGATAAGGTATAATGAATTTTTCTTTTTTGCAACCATAAAATTTAAATGACATAGGAGCTTATACATATGAAAATTGGCGCACGGGTTCTTAAGACCGGTCTTGCCATAACATTATCGATTTATGCCTCAATCTTATTGTTTCCAGACAGTAGTGGGGCCCTAGCCGGTATTGCGGCAAGTTTATCTACTCAACCTTCCGTTAAAAAATCTTTTGAAACTTTTATTAGTCGTGTTGTTGCCAACTCGATTGGTGGTTTACTCGCCGTTCTAATGATTTATGCGATTGGTAATTCCCCTATTGCAATCGGGGTATCTGCTGTTTTGGCAATTGCTGTATTGAATGGTTTAAAATTGAGTGATGTAATTCCATTAACCATTGTAACAATTGTTGTTATTATGTTGAGCACTGACACTGATTATATCATGACAGCTTTTGCTCGTGTCATTGAGACAGTCATTGGCGTTTCGATTTCATTTGTTATCAACTTACTGATACATCCCCCTAAACATGATGCTCAGTTCTTTAAAACATTAGAAACAGTCACTAGTGAAGTACTTCTATTATTGCGAGCCACCCTGCGTAAGAACACGGACTTTTCAATCCTACACCGTGATCTTCAGTGGGCCAAAAAACAAATGAGTCAATTCAATACATTATTTCGATTAATCAGCGAAGAATGGATCATTTCAAAATCTGAACGTGTAGCACGCGCTCGAAAATTAGTCATTTACCGACACATGGGCCGTACGACTCAAAGTGCTATCGATTTATTAGATGCTTTACATAAATACAGTCATATCTATTATGATTTTCCAGATGAGTTCCGGACGATTTTCCGAGAACGTCTTGAAACATTATTTACGGCTCATGAGCAAATCATCATGAAATTTTACGGAAAGGTCCCACCTGAAGCTGTCAATTACATGGAAATGAACCGTGAAAACCGAGAAGATTATTTAGATATGTTCTTTTCTGAAGCAAAACATCAAGAAGAAGTGAAGGAACATCATCAATTTGAAGCCAATGGTGTGACTCATATCATGGCTGCTAGTTTCACTTACGAAGAGAAATTGACTAACTTAAATCGTCTGGTCCGAAATTATAAATTGCAAAACGAAGGTCAGCAATACGATACCTCGCACGATGACCTAAGAAATTAATACTAATAAAAGCCAGTTTCGAGTACAACCGTCTAACGGTTCACTCGAAACTGGCTTCTTTTTTCATTATTAAATGAAAACATATGTGCTAGTGCTTATATTCTTTAGAAAATAACTACAGGCATGCCATAATAAACAAGTTCAAAGACATCTGGCATTACACCTGGCGGTGTATTGATACAACCTAGGGAACCATTACTCAAGTATGCTTCGCCCCCAAAAGAAGATTGCCAGTTCGCATCATGAATGCCTTGTGCTTGATCATCAAATGCTATCCAGTAATCAACTGGCTGTTCATAATCCATTTCAGTTCGTGGATTGTAACCGACCAAAGTACTCTCTTCTTCCATGTTCCACACTTGGTAAGTTCCTGGCACTGTATTGGTGCCCGGCGTTCCAGTTACAATAGCTGTTTGCAAAGCAACTTCGCCTTCAATATAAATGGTCATCATCTGATGATAAACATCCACTTCAACATATGAGGCACCAATGTCATCACTGATATCTACCCCATAACCACTTCCACCAATCGCCGGTTCACGTGTCGCATCTTCACCTGCTAAAACATTGGCAGCTATATTCTCCGCTTCTGTATAGCGATCAATATACCAGCCATAAGTCCCAGGTTCCAATGTGACTGTCCCTTGGTATGTACTTTCAAACTGACGTGTTTTGAATAATGAAGCGTAAGTCTCATTTAAACCGTATAAATAATCTTCAATCAATTCTACATTCACTTGTGGTTCTTGACTTTCATCAACAAAAATCCAACTCGCAATTTCATCACTTGGTATCACAATCGATTCTCCATCTAATTTCAACGTTATAGCGACATTTTGCATCTTATCCAAGCGTGCTTGTAAATCAGTCACCTCAGCTGTATCCTGACGCACCAATGGTTGAATGTAAGCTGAAGCTAAATCGAGACTATTCTTTCCATTTTCTAATTGCTTTTCTAATGCTGATTCAAATGACGTGGCAGAAATTTGTTGACCATATACTTCTTCTTTAATTTGATAGACGCCCGCTTCGCTAATCCCAATATAAGCATCAGCGCTGGCAGTACGCTCATTGTTATTGACACCCACACTAACCATCAAGCCTTCTATCATTGACGAATCGAACGTTACATACTCATCCAACTGCTCAACCGATTGTGGTGAAGCAAACAGATAAACAGGCCATTTGGCTGCAGATTGTTGCTCCAATAATTGCTGTAAAATCGCTGTTGTATCTGATTGAACATTGAGTTGAGATAATTCAATATACCCCAATTCTTGCTCATTTTCAGTTAACATCACTTGCTGTTCTTCTAATTCTTTTTGAACATGTGCTTGGGCATTTTCAAGTGTCAATTGGCTAACGCTAATTGCACCCACCTTCGTGTTAGGGACGAAGTGCGATTGGAAAAACCATATGCCAAGCAAATATAATAGAATGAAAATCCCGATACCGACTGCCGGTAGAACATATTTTATATGCTTTTTAATAAATTCTGTGTTCATATCCACTTGCTCCTTATACTCACTAATCTCACGATTAAATCACTCCATTAATTAGCAACCGCCTTCACACAAAACTCGAAAGGCTTATTTGAAAATCAACAGTCTAATTCATAAGTTAATCACTATTTTACCACATTTTACCATGACAAAGCCCCTATGAGAATAAAAAGAGTAGCAATTAAGCTACTCTTTCAAAATTTTCAACTATTTCACTAAGTTCAATTTGACGACCTTTCGTTCTTTAACTGTACTCATCATCCCAAATGCTCGTTGAAAAGGATTTTCAGTTTCAGCCAGATTAGCGTCGCCTAAGTGACAGACATATTGTCTACCTTCAATTTCGATAACAGGTTCCATCGACTCTTTAATAATCGTTAAATCCAGTCCTTCGCGTTTTTTATATTTAAGCAACTCTCGAGAAAAGTCCTTGATTGCTTTAATCGGTTCTTTAGGCTCGAATACTCTACACGGTTTCATTCTATTCACCTCATAAGATTAATAGAAGCATTATACATCTTGCAAAAGGATAAAGCTAGAGTATTGTTTAGCTTTTAAAAAACTTAATTTTCAATCGATATTCCTGCTTGTCAAACAGTAAACAAACACCGTCCTAACAAGATTACCCCTCTGATTTCTCTGATGAATTCGTCGCTTGAACTACTTGAGAACCTGCGATTAAATCAGCAAGATGACGTTTATCCAAACGGTACAAACCCATATACAAAAATAGGACTAATAATCCCACAGACAGACCATAACTAACGATGCCAAAGGCGTCAATTTCTCCAAACATAAAATGAATGACAGCCATATGTCCAAACTGCCACGGTAAGAATTTAATAATATTTCGCAATAAGCTTCGTCCGAAGGATAGTTTTTTAAATCGAACTGTTAAGCCTGCGAAGCGCTTCCCTAGTGTGCCTGCCCAACGATAATCTAACCAAGCAAAAATTAAGCTGATGGGTACGCTCGTCGTAAAGGTCGCGATTAAATGACTATACCGTTCATCTTGAGCCGGTAAAGCTTCACCATAAACAAAGTAGTTAACAATTAACATAACTAGGAAAAGACTAATCAAATACAAACAGATCATCAGCCAGTCAACTAAAAGTTCTGTCAACCGTTGCTTTTTGCTGATAGGATTTTGTGCCAAAAGTGTTTGGCTATCTTCAACTTGATCGCTCACTGCTTCAAGTGTATCTTTATGGCTCATTAATCATCGCCTCACTTTCCATTTATTTAGGCATCTGCTTGCTCTTGCCATGCTTGGGTTAGAGCTTCTTTAAATAATTCAGTGGGTTGTGCACCTGACACGGCGTATTTATTGGCTAAGACAAAGAACGGAACACCTTGGACTCCAATCATTTGCGCTTGTTGAATGTCTGCATAAAACGCGTCTTGATAATCTTCGGATGCTAGGATTGAGCGTACAACTTCTTCATCTAAACCAACTTCTTTCGAAAGTTTTACAATCACTTCTGCTTCTCCTAAGTTCTCACCTTGTGTAAAGTAAGCTTGGTAAAAGCGCTCAAAATACTCATTACCTTTCCCGTTTTCTTTAGCATATTGAAAGACCCGGTGAGCATCTTGAGTTGGCGCATATTTAGCCTGTTCAAAATCTATAGCCAAACCAGCGGCTTGTCCCATATCCACTACACGCTGAGTCATTTCCTTTGCTTGTTCAAGCGGCATGCCTTTGTCGTCTGCTAATGATTGTAGATAGCTTTTATTGTCATCATATTTCGCCTCCGGATTTAATAAAAAACTCTTATATTCAATTTCTACCTGATCACCAAAATCCAATTCTGCCAGAGCTTTTGCCAAATGCGCTTCACCAATATAGCAAAAAGGACACACAAAATCAGACCAAATCGTAACATTCATTTAAACACTTCCAATCATTTTATTTACCTACTGCCATTACTTGTTGTTTATTATAATGTAGATTTGAGTGAATGTACAATCTGACAAACCGTACCACCTATTCTTTTCACTACCTATTTTCAATCATTTACCCTACAATATAGCTAATACAAACTAAGGAGGACCACATGGAAACTTTTGACGATTACCTAGCGACCATTACCAATGAGGAACATCAAAAAATCACACGCGATGTGCTGAATTGGGTGAGGGAAAATTATCCCGATATGACTGAACGAATCGCATGGAGTTCACCAACCTTTGTTGCCCATGGCACCCATATCATCAGCTTTAAACATACCAAGAAACATCTTGCTGTCTCCATCGAAGGAAAAGCTGTCCGACACTTCGCTGAAACTTTCGATGAAAACGACCTAAACTACGGAACAATGAACGTAAATTTCCCTTGGAAAACACCTATTAACCTGTCCTTATTAAAAGACATCATCGATTATAACCTTGAAGATAAAAAAGACCTCACCAGTTACTGGCGTAAATAAACCATTGACCATAGTTTCTGGTCTCAGCTAGCCCAGCTGATGAGATTACACCCAAACTTATTGTTGTCTACATAGACGACTCGTGAATTGATAACGAAGCGCCCCATCAAGCAAAGAATTTTTGCCACACCACTTTCAAATCCAACACCAAAAAACGCCGCTAGGAGTATAACCCAAAACTCCTAGTAGCGCTTTTTTACTTCTTGCTTAAATCATCCGCTGACTTCATCGCCACCTCAGCATTTGACACAGAGTCAGTCGATTTAACCTCATTATTTCGATAGAACACCGGTTGAATCGCCTGACCCGAACGTTGAATATCACCAGTAATAATCGCTTGCTTAACCTCCCAATGAATCAACAACGTCAAAACAATTCTCAGCACGACAACAAAAGCAAGTATAATTAATTCATTTAAATCGCGAACAATGACCGTTTTAATAATCTCTGCGCCCAATTTAAACTCTAAACTCAAAGCTAAAGCTTCACCAAGTGTAATCTTGACAAGTGAATTATTTAAATCCATTCCACTTTTGAAGAAAATCATCAAGGCCTTGACGCTACCAAAGATAATCATAAAAATCCCGATAAGTTCAAGCGCATGTACTACAATTGGACTGAAAGACTCTTCGATAAAACGCAATAATTCTAACATCTTTATCACCCTACTTTACTCTTTCTTGATGCAAGCATACCAAGTGACAAAGACAGATGCAACTATAATTTCATCACTAAATTCATCAACATCCGGATCGATAAATCCGGACGAGCCATTTGTTGTAAAGTGCCAACCAAAAACAAGTCGCCTTGCGGATAATAAAAAGCAAAAGCACCAGTCGAACCCGTATGTCCCAACAACTCAACTTGCTTAAGCCCCTCTTTCGTCCGTTTCCTTAATGGCAATTTCATAAAGCCGGCGCCATAACGAATCGGAGCCCAATCCGCTTGCAACTCATGGTAACTCTCAAGCCTTTTAAAAATTCTAGGGTCAAATAGCTGACCAGTATAGAAAGCCTTAAGAAAAATCATTAAATCACGGGCTGTCGTGACTAAGCCACTACTAGCGTCTTGGGCAAGAAACCTCGGACGATTCAATACTTGCTGTTCAAAGTAAACATTTGGCAACTCAGCTGAATCTTTTTCTATTAAATAAGTTTGACTTAAAGCCAATGGCTGGCAAATTCTTTCCTTAAATAATATGGCTAATGGTTGCTCCAACACGTTTTCCAACAGCTGACCCAGCAAATTAAAATTAATGTCGGCATAAAACGCTTTGCCTGTTGTTCCTGGCTTGAAATGAGCACTCAAGCTTTTCGTTAATTGAATTCTTTCCTCATTCGTCACACTAAAATCTTCGCTCACTAAACGCTTAGAAAAATTGCTCGGGCCCTCCAAATAGCTATCCGCCAAGCCACTCGTCTGAAACAATAAATCCGCTACCGTCAAGTCAAAACTATAATCTTTACCTTCGAAAACATGTAAACCCTCTAACGTCCCCCGGTCAAAATAAGAAACTAATCCATCTGCCAAATTGAGACGCTCCTCTTCAACTAGCTGTAATATCAGACAAGTTACAAACATTTTGGTCAAGCTAGCCGCTAAGAAGGGACGGTCGATAGTCAATTCACCTTGCCTCGCTTGATGAGTAAAAGTGCCTTTTGAGTCTTCTATAAATAATATTGCTTCGGGCACTTGCGCTTTTTTTAAATATTTTTTAAAGATTTGATTGATAAGTGTTGGGCGAAGTATTGTCATTCCTATTTTGGCATCCTTTCTGTTTGGACTTTAAACAAAAATGGTTTTAATTTCAACGTAGTCCTCAACACCGTACAAGCCGATTTCACGGCCAATTCCTGACTGTTTATAGCCACCAAAAGGCGCGCGTGGATTGCGTGCCCCATTATTAATGTAAACATTCCCGGTTCTCATTTCCTTAGCAACTCGGCGGGCCTGTTCTGGCGGGCCTACAACAGCTCCAGATAAACCATAAGGCGAATCATTGGCAATCTCAATCGCATCATCGACAGTGTCGTAAGTAATCACGACTAAGACTGGGCCGAAAATTTCTTCACGCGCGATGCGCATATCGTTGGTTACATTGACGAGAATAGTTGGCTCCACGTAAAACCCTGTTCTTTCAATCGTTTGACCGCCCACTAATACTTCAGCCCCTTCTTCATGTGCAATTTCTAAATAATCGAGGACTGTTTGACGTTGGCGATTCGATACCATCGGACCAACCATAGTACGATCATCAGTTGGATCTCCAATAACAACTGTTTCATCATAGTAAGTTTTCAAGGCTTTAATGACTGTATCATATTCATTGGCAGGCACTAACAGACGTGACAAGGCCGCACAGGTTTGCCCTTGGTTATTCAACACAGTATCTACGGATTTTTTTACTGCTAAGTTTAAATCACCACCTGGTAAATAAATTAAAGCGGACTTGCCGCCCAATTCCAGTACCAATTTCTTGATTGTGCTACTGGCTTTAGCATAGAGTCCTTGCCCCACATCTGTTGAACCTGTAAAGGAAACTATCGCCACATCGGGATGACCAGCTAAGTAATCACCGGCATCACTTCCACTTCCTGTAATTAAGTTAAAAACTCCAGACGGTAAGCCGGCTGCATCAACAATTCTCGCTAGTAATAAAGCGGTAATCGGGGTATCACTCGCTGGTTTTACAACAACTGTATTGCCAGCCAATAGAGCCGGCGTAATTTTACGTTGAATTTGATTTAAGGGATAGTTCCAAGGGGTAATGCAGGCCACAACTCCTGCTCCTTCTTTGACAACAGTCGCATCATCAAGCTGTTCTTCAAAGTCATAATGTTTGATATCATTTAAAGTCGCTCGCATCTCACTGATTGCCAATGGCACTTGCACATTGTTCGAAAATGTCTGTGAACAGCCTAATTCCGCAACAATCGTGTCGGCTAGTAGTTGTTGTTGAGCTTCAATTCCTGACAGAATTCTTTCAACATAGTCTGAACGCTCTTCGATCGACGTACGGTTCCAAGCAGGGAAAGCCTGTTTTGCTGCTTCGACTGCTTGATCTACATCCTCATGATTACTCTTTGAAACTTCTCCTATCACTTCTTCAGTTGCCGGATTAATCACTTCGCTATATTCATTGGATAATGCATCCTGCCATTGCCCGTTAACATAATTTTGATATTGTTTCATAAAATCACCTCATTTTAATTATCTCTTATCCAAAAGAATGACGCAATCAATCTGCCTTCTCTTTTATAGAAGAATACATTAGGGGACTTGTGCCTTCCTTAAGTCTATAACACTATGGTACACTATCCCCAATACTTAAGATGGGAGCTAATTTTATGTTAGAAGTAGAACGTCAACAAATCGATGCAATTGATCGAGAAATTATCCGCTTATTTGAAAAAAGAACACGTACTGTTGAGGAGGTTGCCCGTGTAAAACTAGCTAATCAATTACCTGTTCTTGATGCTAGTCGTGAACAATTAGTGATTGAAAAAGTCCAAAGTTACCTTAAGGATCCTTTGCTAGCTGACCAAGTTGCAGCTTTATATGCCGAAATTATGCGTCTTTCTCGCCAACACCAAGAAGAATGGCTATCTAATAAAAAGGATTAAGCTTAGATAAGATTCGTCATGGAGGGGCTGGGCTCGTTTCTACGGCCAAGGAAAAGTGCGACTCGCCGTCACGACCAGGGCCAAAACTGCAACTCGCCGTCACGACCAGGGCCAAAAACGCAACTCGCCGTCACGCCCAGGGACAATCACTTACCCTCTCCGACAATAACGATGGTAGAGGGGAGTTCGCGCCAGCTCACTACATTTCGTAGAGACAGAGTGTTTATAAAATCGTCAGACACGCAGTGGCTGACACCTTTATCTTTCCACAAGTTGCGTTATCCTTGCGCCATAAATTGTGACAAAGGACTAATGCGTGACAGAGGTTAAAGAGCAGCTAGTGATATTAAAATCCACGCAAAGAGCCTCACACTATTTAATTCGGTGTGAGGCTCTTGCTTTTTAAATGGCTTATTCAGTTAAATAATTTAGCACAGCTACCGCTTGTTCAATTGTTTCAACAGTAACGTTAGCTTTATTCGATAATTCTTTTAATGAGTGAATTAATTCTTCTGGTCGAATTATAATGAGTGGCTTATTTAAATTAATTGCCGTCGACGCATCCATCGCAGTATTCCATTGACGGTATTTGTCGCCAAACAGTGCGATCACAATATCCGCCTTCTGCATTAGAACTTCAGTTCTGAAATTATTAATCGCTGAAGCCGCATCATCTCGGTAGAACTTACCGGGTTGTTCCCCAAGAATTTGCTCACCAATCGCATCTGATAAGTCGTGATTTGTTTGAGGCGCAACAAATTCAAATGGTAAATCAGCTCTCATAACTTGTTCCTTCAACTCTTCACGCCAATTATCATGAATTTGACCTGCTAAATAAACAACAAATTTCATATACAATCTCCTCCATTTTTATTCTCAAATTAATGATACTATTTTACGAAGCTAACCCACAATACCTCTAAACTGTCTAACACTAGAAACATTGGCTTAAAATCAATCGCTCTTCAAGCCAACTATACCTCATTTCTAATGTTAACAAGCCTGCGACTAAGTTGCAAACATAGCCAGCTTCTTACCCAAGTTAATTACTTTCTTACCTTTTTCTGTCATTTTTTGATATGATAAAAATAATTATCAAACTAACAGGAGCAACTTATGGATTATATTCCCATTACCATCTTAGGAAAGTATCACTTACTATATGTAGGCATTTTAACGTTTTTCGGCTTACTATTATTTTTAAATCCCATTAAAGTCCGCCAACACAGACGGAAACTGACGACCATCAGCCTATTCATCAGCCTCTTACAACAATGTTTACTTTATGGATACTTTATTGTATTCGACATTTTTTCGCTCTCAGCTTCCCTCCCTTTACACTTAAGTAGGATTACAAGTATTCTAGGGATTATCTTCTTAATCACTCACAATCATAAATTATTTTCTGTGATAGCCTATTTCAGTTTATTTGCTTGGTTAAGTTTTCTGGTTCCAACGGATATTCAACCAATTAACCATCCATTAGGCGTCAGCTTTTTAACCAATCATGTCATCACCCTACTATTGCCTTTTTACATGATTATCGCCTATCAAGTCACACTACACTCACTAGATAAATACATTGCCTATGCTTGGTTATCCTTATACGTCATAATAGTCTTTTTCTTAAATCCTATTCTTAAGGGGAATTATTTCTATCTCGTAGATAAACCAATTTTCAAAGACCTGGCTGATCCGTTATATTTAATCGGCGTTTATGTCGTGAGCTTCTTGTTATTTCAAATCGGCGAACAAATTTTCAACCGAGTCGACCGCCAGTATAATCAGTAAATTAAAAAAACTGCAGCCCACTCGTAAGAGTCTAGCTGCAGTATCGTTTAGTTATTTAACTGGGTAAACGTCATCTACAGTGTCAGTTGGATGGATTACAATGTATAAGTGACCATTCGATCCTACTTTAGCTGTCATATACACGTTATCTGTCTTATCAGGTGTTGAAGGCTCAAATGGGAAATAAATTTCTTCTTTCTCTTCATCGTCCCAAACTAAGGTCATCCATTCGATATCGTCGTTTTTCACAACCGTTTCAAACATCCCGGCTTCTAAACCACCTTGGTTAATGCTGGTAGACTGGAAGGTATCCGCATCGGGATAAATTTCAATTTTTAAACCCTGAGCTGGATTAATTTCTACAATATCGCCACCTTTGATCCGGCCGATACTTGTTGAAACACGTCTAATCCATAAATCTCCAATATGTTCCATTGCGATTGTCCATTCCCCACCATTGTGAAAGTGAAAACGAAATTCGGTAACTTTTCTTCCCATCATAATCTCTCCTTTATTTTCTGTTCTCCCTTGACTACATCTTTATTATAGAACATGATTGTGAATAAAGCTACAAAGTTTATTTATTTTGTTACAATTGTCACAAATTTGGTTTTATAGTCTATTCTGCACAAAATAGGATACCAATCCTTCTAACCCAAGAAAAGAGGAATATGCTATACTAGGTCATAGAATCTAAAGAAGGAGAAATTTATGTCGACAGAAAACATCTTACAAAAAAATCATGCAACCATTATGAGTCAAGTTGAAGCAGCTACACACGCTGCTAAACGTTCTAAAGATGACATCAAAGTTGTTGCTGTAACCAAAACAGTTTCCCCTGAAATCATAGCGAACTTAATTGATTTAGGTGTCAAAGCCTTTGGTGAGAATCGATCCGATGTACTGATTGAAAAACAAGCAGCCTTAAGTGACTTAAATGAGCCAATCGAATGGCACTTCATCGGTCGCCTACAATCGCGCCAAGTGAAGACCATGATTAATACGATTGATTACTTACACTCGCTTGATCGCCTATCACTTGCCAAAGAAATTCAAAAACGTGCAGAAGAAACTGTGCGCTGTTTCGTTCAAGTCAATGTGAGTGGTGAAGAAAGTAAAGCGGGTTTCGAACCTGAGACATTAAAAGAAACACTTGAAGCCCTTGCAACCTTTGATAAAATTCAAGTTGTTGGATTAATGACTATGGCGCCTTATGACGCTTCAGAAGAAGACTTGCACATCTACTTTAATGAACTGAAACGTTTACAAGTAGAAATGGCAAACTTATCACTTGCCCATGCACCTTGTCACGAAGTGAGTATGGGGATGAGCCAAGACTTCCCAGTCGCGATTGCTGAAGGCGCTAGTATTGTTAGAATCGGTTCAGCCTTTTTCGAAGGCTTATAAAAAAATCCTGCCACACCGACCATCGGCTGTGACAGGATTTTTTTACATTGTGTAGTTAGTATTAAAGAGCATTGTGTCAAAAAATTAATACATTAAGCGCTCTTGTGTGCTATCTAGAGCAATACTTTTAG
The DNA here is from genome assembly GCF_052116145.1 of Fundicoccus sp. Sow4_F4. Taxonomy (NCBI): domain Bacteria; kingdom Bacillati; phylum Bacillota; class Bacilli; order Lactobacillales; family Aerococcaceae; genus Fundicoccus; species Fundicoccus sp. Sow4_F4. The sequence goes on from NZ_JBQKLQ010000005.1 coordinate 55,838, forward strand.
GTGAAGGTCGTAATTGGCCAGCATTTTCATCACGGCCTTGAAGAACAAATTGTGCATCAGGTCGACCGTACAGACCGTGAGTAAGTTCAACGATTGAACGTGTGTCATCATCTAGCAGACAGTTAAACAGCACATTCAATCTCACCCCTTTAAGGTTCATCATCATATCGTAATCGCCCATACTGTCACCGAATAAAGCAACCGGTTGAGAGTCGCCATGTAGCGGTGCGATCAGATTTAAAATCGCATCCGTTTTGCCCGCTCCCTTGGTGATGTGCGTACCGGCTTCCATCTGAGCCCGAATGTGTCTGTCATGATCAATGCCATAACACATGGCGATGATTTGGTTGAAAGGAACGTTGAAGCCAAACTCCAAAACTGCTGTGCGAACTAAATCAATTGGACTAGCACTTACCACATAAATCGCAATCTGATGGCTTTGTAGAGCCTTATATAAGTCACGAAGTTCCTGAGGAAAGGCAAGTCCTGAGACAAATTGACTCTCGACCATGCCAGCCAGGCCAGGTCGTTCTTCACTACTTGTGAAAACGTGACGTTCAAAAGGTTGCTCAAGTGCTTCGGCTAACATTTGGCGAGACAGCTCAATAAATTCAGTTTGGCTGTAGCCTTGGAACCAGTAAGTAACCCAGGGTTCGCCCGCTTGACGTGTGAAATGCTTATTCACCGCCTTGTAATAATAGCGAAGCTTTGCTTGAAAATCGCGGTAGTAATCCGTTGCCTTGGCTTCATTTAAAGACATGGCTTCATTCATAATATAATGGTCATAGAGCCACTGATAATTTTCGATAATATCCAAAGCTAGATTACGCGGTGTCAATTCTGGACGCCCTTGTGCTAGCTCTAAATCAAAATCAAAGGGGCCACTCGTCAAAATCATCAAGAAATCTTGAGGCGAAAGTTTGTAAAGAAGATGCTTGAGCATATAAATCATCAGATTATCCTCAACATCAGAGATTGCGCTCGTATTGTCGAAATCAAACACCACGTAAGCTTGTTGATTATGTGGCGTGCCATGCGGTTGCTGATACGTATCAATCAGCTCATTTAAACGTTGATAAACAAAAGGTTCCCAATTATTTTGCGGAAAATAAGTTATCATTATTGCCTCCTGTAAAAGTTAGTCTTTTCAATTAGTATAACCTTTTGACTAGTTTCTGTCACATATATCGGTTGTGGGTGGCTTTACACATACAAAAAAGAATAGAACATTTATAAAATTTTATATATCTTCTCGAAGGTTTGTGCTATAATGAACAAGAAGATAAAAAAAGAAAGGTGTGGAAGTAAAAATGAAACGTCTATTATTTATGTCACTCGGTTTTATTTCATTTGGATTAGGAAGTATAGGGACTTTAATTCCTGTGCTACCAACCACGCCCTTCCTATTACTATCCGGCTTTTGCTTTGCCCGTAGCTCTGATAAATTTTATGGCTGGTTAAAGCAACAGAAGATTTACGATTTTTACGTGGGGGATTATGCAGAACACCGAGCGATTCCACGTGCTAAAAAGTACAAAATCATGATCCAAATTTACTTAATAATGGGCCTGTCCATCTTTCTCGCACCGATTATTTGGGTTAAATGGCTAGTGTTTGGCCTGATGATTTTCTTAACAATCATGTTATTTGCAGTCATACCCGATAAAAAAGAAGAAGACAGTCATAGCTAACTATAAGCAAAAACAACCGGATTCACATCAAGTGAGTCCGGTTGTTTTTTTGGAAGTTTGAACCTTTTATTTGAAGCGCTTAATCAGCATTTCTCGCAAGAAAGATAAAAGTGTCCACTTGCGATGACCTGCAATCCCACCGACTATTGCCAATAGGTAACTTGCTTGACACTCCCAAGCGACCAGCCTCAGTTCAGTATGGTTGGTTCAATAAGTCGAGAGTTGGAACGTGTCTCACTGATTGCTTGGCACAATTGATGACTGTTTGTGCCAACAATCGTTGGGTGGTGACACGTTTTGTCTCTAGCTAGTCACTACTAAGCACTGCTAGCCATCTCCTTGCATCTTCCCAATAATAGAAAAGCTAAAAGCGGACTCATTCCAAACTGAATCCGCCTATAACTAACTACCGCTAAATCTTCTTTTCATAAATACCATAATGATGTTGGTAGGCCTGCAAATCCGATACATAATTTTTAGTCACTTTGCCTTGATGAATCAATCCCGCCACCGCATAGGCAGAACGCGCTTCAATCGCCTCGTAAATTAAGTAGGACAAAGCTGAGCCCAAACCTAAATAATCACCATCAACGCCTAAATACATGATCGTATAACGCTTTGCCTTGCGACGGCGCTTGAGAATCTTCAAGATATTCAGACCGGTCATTGGGCGATAAACCAAATGACCATAATCAGGCACAGTGATTACAAAACCAACTAAGCGTTCTTCCTTGTAAGCGAGTTGCACCATCGAAAAATCAAGAATCTGTTGATAGTCGCTAAAAACTTCCGAAAATTGCTCGAAAGAAATCCTCTCAAACAAAGGAAAGTCCCGGTATAAGTCACTTAATAAGCTGAACACCTCGGGCAAGACCTCTTGCCATTGCCCACGTTTAGGTGAAAGAAAACGCACCTCTTCTGCCATAAATTTCTGATAGCGTTTCTTCAAACGCGACTCACGGTACTGTGCAGGAATTTGTTGAAAGAAATTCGACACATAATGTTCCTTCAACTCAAAACCAGCCGCTTCCCATAATTTCGGATAGTAAGCAGGATTATGAGGTTCCCCGGTAAATGGCGCATCCGAAAAACCAGACAACTGCATCCGATAGCCTAGCCAAAAACTCGCTTGAACGGGCCCGATTAAAGTTTCAGCCCCCTTTAAGTCCCTTGCCCTTTGACTTAAAGAACTGATAAACGCTCGCATCAAGCCCTCGTCACGTGTCACACTCTCGAAGTAACCCAAATAGCCAACCCCAGGACGACTGTAGGGAAATGTTAAAGCAGCCCGCATTAATGGTTGACCATCCGCCGTACACATCAGCCAAGCTTCAAACTCATAGGTCACACTCAGCGGGTGATTGCCAGCTAACTGCGCTTGAAACTCACCCGCTGACTGCATCAAACGATCCTCAGGATAAATCAACTGTGGCAAAGCCAGACATAAGATTTCTTCCAAACTCCCCGCTTCAACCTTACGAATCGACACTGAGTTTAGAAACTCTTCATTCTTCGCCTCCATCCGCCTCACCTCCCACTAACTTTTCAACCGTCCCCGCTTGCCCATCCAGTTCAATAACATCACCAGACTTCAAAGCCGACATAATCCCTGGCACATTCACCACCGAAGGAATCCCTAACTCACGCGAAATAATCGCCGTATGTGACAACAAAGAACCACGCTCAGCCACAATCCCCTTCGCCTGGGCCAACAAATGCACCCAACCAGGATCCGTCATACGCGTCACGATAATTTTCCCCTGCGTCTCTCTAGCCGTAATTTGACTAATGTCATCAATCCGAACCACTTCTCCTCTAATACGCCCCCTCGAACAAGCAATCCCCCTAAACAACACTTGATCACTCACCGTCTCGGACAAATTAACCGAACGAACAGGCTTCTCAATAATATCCCCAACATAAAGCAAACGACTAACGGCCGGCAACTGCTTATCTAAAGCCGCCTTACGCTGACGCTCTTCCACTAAAACTTGCGGCTGATGCCCCGACTGCTTTAATGAAAATAATTCATTCATTTCCAGCCAAAAGGTATCCTCCACCTGCTCGAGTTGACCTGTTTCAACTAAACGCTCCCCCATTGTTAAGAAGAGTTGTCGCATCATCCCATAAATTCGTGTGCGATTCAAACGCGAACTTTCGCGGTACTGTATACCCAGTAACGCTTGTTTCTTCACGTAGTTTTTTAAGGGATTGTGTGATGTTAAACGAGCCCCTTGAGGCATTTGGCTGGCATCTTCTGAGTCTTGATAGGACAAGATTGCCTCGATTAACTTAGCTGGATGTGTTTGATAAGTCTGTGTTTCTAACTTTAATTCTTCAGGTACTCGGTTGCCATAACGTTGACGGTAATGTTCAATTTCATGCGTCAAGGGCTGTTGATCACTACTTAAAAACGCAGCCACCTGATCACCTTCTAAGGCTAGTAACTGCTTTTGATAGCTCTTGTCTTTTTGAACTTTTTTAGCTAAAGCATGTAGCGCTCGTGCTGGCTTCATACTTTCAATTTGTTCAATCCCCGCCAATTCAAGTTCGGCTTCTGGACGTTCTTGATTCAACTTCTTAAAGAGCCCTGTAAATACAAAGGCATATAAATCATTCACCAAGGTGATATCCCACTGATCAAGGACGGCCGCTTTGATTTCTTCAAACAACGCTCGCAATTCTTCAATCTCTGTAATGGGTGAATAATTCTTGTCATACAGATCTTCAATCCGGTGAAAGTCTGCTTCTAATTGTGCCATCTGTTTAGGCGCTTGGAAAAATTCCTTTAGAATATTAAAGCTGAATTTTATTCGTTGCCAACCACTAATATGAATCGGTGTCTTAGGCACTTGTGTTTGACGCACACCTAACATGTCTTGCCAAATTGGAATAATCTTATTGGAAAAAGGTAGTAATTGTAAGAGTTGGTACCAATGTTGAATTTGATAATAGACCCGGCTATTGACCATCGCAATCATGTCTTCAAAGGTCTCTTCGTAAGCTGCCAAGACTTTCTTTTCAGCACTTGTCCGATTGCCCACAATTCGACGCCCTAGCCCACGAAAGACGCTCGAATACGCTTCTTTAATAAAACTAAACGTTAAAGGTGTCGTAGTACCCGGATAACTTTCGACGATATTACTGTTATCTAAAATGATAGTAGCTTCCAATTCCCCCTTAGGAAAAGTAGTAATCGGACGCGCCTGTAGGATAAATAACTCATCTTGAACAAAAGTAAATTCAATATCTAGTCGTGGCCCAAATAATTCCATCAGTGTTTGACTCATCTCTTTCAAAGCCGTTATCTGTTGCTCGCTCGGCTGAGGTGAATCTTCCCAAGTGTCATAATAAGTTAAATCGTCTAATGGATAATAAGTGAGTGTTGTAGTCGCAACTTTATCCTCCACCACTTGATCGCCTACACCTTGCCCCAAGACGGCCACATGTTCATTTAAAATCCCTTGTGGATTAGCCGTAAAGTAAATCCCAGAGACATCGCCAACGACCATCTCTTGAATAATGACCAACATTTCGGCAGCTGCTAAGTCAATCCCATGATGTAATAAATACGTTAAAGATGACTCTGAATATAAAGAAGCGATTGTTTCTGCGATAGCTTCAGTCAACTCTTTAACTTCAACATCTAAGGTCGTTTTAAATTGCCCAGCAAAAGAGGTGTCCGGTCTGTCTTCAACTGTGGCTGACGAACGCACTGAAAAAGTCTTGGTACTATTTTGCTCTAATAACTCATCAACCTCATCAAAATATTCTACCAATACCTTTTCTTTAGCCCACACTTGCAGTGTGCGACTCAACTCGGTTATAGTAATTTGTTGGTTTTCTAATAAAGCTTGTTGTGCCTCTAAATAAACAACTGTCTCTGCTTCCGTAAAGAACTGACACTGATAAACTGAAAACGCAGGAACCGGCAAACCGTGCTCCTGCATTAAAGCGAGGTTCAAAGCTTTTGATCCCCATGATTCTTTTGTAGTTTCTTGTAATTTTCTCATGATTACACCCTCAATAAAATCAGATGCCAAACGACAGCAAGAACCATCGTTGCTTCAGTAATATAAGTATAACGCTCCACTCGTACTTTCAAGTCAAAGCGCGTTGGCTCTGCAATATATTGTTGAAATTGGACCGTTACCCAAATGACATTGGCCAGCAAAATGACCACCCCAACTTTCGAAACATTCCATAACAACAACACATTAGTGACAATATCCAGCAAGGTTAGATTTCTAACGAACTTCGTCGCCCGGTCATAACCAAACAATTTCGAATAAGTTACATACTCTGTTTCATCTTTAGGCGCTCTAATCTTACGGCTAATTTCCCAAATTAAACTTGGAAAATACATTGTAAAGGCCAGTAAAAAGGTCGGCCAAGACAGTAGAGGCAAGCCATATTTAAAGCAAACAAAGGTAATAATATAAACATTCAATACCATCATGACCGGATTGTGCGTCACTAAAGCCAGTGGCAATGAGTTTTGAATCTTACTTTTCTGAAAAAACCATAGCGCCATCAAGGTGCCATATATATATAAGAATAAAAACCAATAAAAGTTATTCATATAAATAAAATTCAAAGCTGTTGAACTCACTACAATAAAGGCCAAAGCCCAAGCTAAATCTCGCTTATATACTCGACCCGATGGTAAAGTTCTCTCTGCAAATAAACGGCGATCCAATTCATAATCTTTAAAGTCATCCGCAATTCTCAAAATCATTAAGAAAGAAAAGATCGTATAAACACCGACAAATTCCTGGATGCCTAAATTAAAATTCGCAATCCCGACATTCAATAATAGTACAAAGTAAATCTCCAGAAAATAAATAATAGCTAAACCGAACCGCTGCCCTAAAGGGTACATTTCCTTAAAATAAATTCCTAATCTACTTAACATGATGACTCCCTACTCTCTCTCCTAATCGTACCTGGCTCTCAATGCCCAGTCGCGATTGTTCCATAATATCCTCATCAATCACTAGTGTGTTTGCTGGATAAATCACCAGAATCGTTGAACCACCTAAACTGAAATAGCCCTTCTCGACGCCTCGATATAAAAATTGACCGCTAAAATTATGAATGCTGCCAACAGTTAAAGCGCCGACTTCCATCTGTAAAACTGGCCCAACTTGGCGATGGTCAATCAGGCAATACTCCCGTTGATTCTCTTTATAAACCGGTACGCGTTTCAATGCAATCTCACGAACCGTATGTAACTTCCCTTTGATTTTTTCTTGGTGAAGCACTTTACCCGTTTCACAGGCCACATAGCGGTGATAATCCTCGACTGCTAAGCGGTAAACACACGCGGTTCCTCCTATAAATAGCTTACTGAAATCGTGATTTCCAAGCAAATCAAACAGCTTGTAATCCTGACCTTTGATTGACAAGATGGACTCCTGTGAAATTGTATACACTGAAAGTTTCGCATCAGCCACCGCTATCACGTTACCCTCAGGGCTAATTGGTCGCTTACCTGACTTCAAATGACGGGTAAAAAAAGCGGCAAAAGTTGCATAGTCGCTAGTTTCATAATCCGCTAAATTCAGTGAATACTGTTCGATAAAATCGGCTATTTTTGATTTTGACCATGGCGTATAATCGCGCCAAGTCAACAATTTAGAAAACCACGCTTGGGTTACTAGGACTTGTAAAGGTCGGACCCATTTACTTTCATAAAGCCGCTTCAACCAAACTTCTTGATATTCGATATGTTCAACCACTTGTTTAGATTGACGGTCGTAAACTTTAGCCATTTGCTAACCTCCACAGCGCCACCAGACTAATCACGGCCAAGAGACAAAAGAATACATAGGCCTTTCCTTTGGGTTTAGGCACTGGGCGGTTCATCACAAATGAATAAGCTAAAATTAAAGTCAGCACTGGTAATACTAAGGAATAATGGCCTGGCGACACAGTCTCAGCCACAATAAAAGTGACTGGAAATACTAACGCACTATAAGTCACCGGCACCCCGATGAAATAGGATACATCCTTTGCTTGTGTTTTTGCTTGCGCATTAAAGGTCGCAAGGCGCGTCACAGCCGCTAAGACATAAATCATCACCAGTGGAAGCCCCCACAGTGTGTGAGCTAATTGAGTAAATATCAACACGGCTGGTACAGCTGCAAAATTTATCATGTCACACAAGCTATCAATTTCGATACCATATCTTTTTTGATAAGAACTTCGTTTAAATGAATTTGCCACGCGTCCATCAAACAAATCGCAAATCCCGCTCACAATAAAGCCCATCATGCCCCAAGCAAATTGTCCTTGAAGGAAACAATAAATGGCAATGATCGCAAAGAATAAACCTAAATACGTCACATAAACAAACTTTCCGTATTCTCCTATGAGCAAAGCTCTCACCTACTTTCTTCTATCAAATCTTCTAGAATATGAATCGCGCCACTTGACCCATTCATTTGAATCAACATGCCGGTACGCAAGCTTTTAGTTGCATGTTTAGCGCCAATAATTGCTGGCAAGCCAAACTCACGTGCAACAATCGTCGCATGACTTAGGACGCCACCCGTTTCTGTTATCAAGCCTTTTAAGGAACCAAAGCGGTGACTCCAACCAGTATCAGTAAATGGTGTCACTAAAATCTCATCTGCTTGTAAATGACTGATTTGACTCACATCGGTTAAAACTCTTACTCGCCCTGTCACGACGCCATCGTTGGCTCCAATACCTTGGAGTCCCCCCGTCGACTGTTGCGACTGACCTAGCTCATAACCAGCTTGTAAATCACCGGCTGGTTGATAATGTCGATAAGCCTCACAGTAGCGACGGTTGTATTCGGCTTTTTGTTGGAGCTGAGACATTGACAGTTCCTTATTTATCCATAGAAGGATACTTTCTTTTTCTAGGTAAAATAAATCATCAGGCTGTTTGAGTATCTGCTTTTGAGTGTATTGCTGCCCGAGCATTAAACTGATTTGGCGCACTAAGTGATAATAACGCGTCGAAATATCTTTAAATTCTTCACGCCACCATAATAATTCTCTTAGAGAAAGGATACTTTCTTTAATCTTTTTAGCACGGTGCGGATTGATGGCTTCGGCTTGAAGGATTTGGTCCATTTCTTTTGAACTTAACACCTGATTTAGAGCCTGATTTGGGCGTTTGCCTTTTAATAACGCTTTGATTTTCTCAATGATAATGGCGGGTTCTTCTATAAAACTTGGCCATAATAAGTTGAGCTCTCTTTCAGAATGATAACCATAAGCGTGAAACCAATCGACTAATCGACTGAGATCACCTCGCTGATTGGTAGCCTGCGTTAAGGCTTGGTTCACTTCCATTGTTAGTTGCTCTGTGCTTGTTTTTTGCCAATAGGCCTTTAAGGTCGCATCTTGTTGAATCAGGTCGCTGATTAGCTGCAGGTCTGTCGTTGGACGTAAGTGTGAAACCGTGCCTAATTTAGAAATCAGCTGGAAAAAGGCTTCAAGCGAAATGTGCTTTAAAATGGCCGTCTTCTTCATCGATAATTGAACCGTATTAATAAAGACTTGTTTGAAATAGACAGTTTCGCTCGCTAAGTGACCGTCATAAATAATTTCGCGCCATAAGTTTTCAATACTAGTTAAGGAGTGTTTACTTGAAGCTAATTGAGCAATCTGTTTTTCAAAGTTTTCATAGCGCGCCAATAGATCAACATTTATTTCTTTGGCTTGACTTTGATGTTGGCGGGTTGTGCTCGAAAGTTTTCGAGCGACTTTTGCTAATTGAAGCAAGGTTTTCGGTGTCAGTTGACTCTTAACTCCATCGCCTGAATAAACTTTGTGGATACCCAATTCGTCATCGAATTCGCGCTCGGTGTAACCTGGTATTCTTGACATGGCGGTTTTGACTAAGCCAACATTCCAGTAAGGTCTAGCGTATTTCATCAAGGCTAAACGGTAGACTTCTTGATCCGCTAATAAGCCATGGTCTAATATGAATGATTCCAGTGAGTCTTGCCAAGCCTCACGGTAAAGGCTCCACATAAGAGCTGGGCAGGCTTGAGCTGCCACGCCGCCGTCGCGGAAATTGGCCGTGGTCCATGAGCCCATACTTACTTTTGCTGCTAGACGGGTAATGGGTCTTGCTTGAACTAAGTATAATTGCTCATTTGAGAAACAGAATTCGATATCTAATGGATAGCCAAAATGGCTGACAGCTTTTAGAATACTTTGGCGCAATGCTTCCAACTTTGGATCAGTTTGAGGACTATGCCAAGACAAGATTTGGCGTTGAGGTTCAACGCGACCATCTGCCAAGGCATCCCCGGCACCTTCGATCGTCTCTACAAGTATTTCTTGATCATGATTGTTTAAAGGGTTCATCGAAAAAGCGATGCCGCTGATATCGGCCTCAATTTGTTCTTGCACCAGTATGGCTAATTGCGAGCTGTCTTGGGCTAAACCGAGTTCTTGGCCATAAGCTTTGACCTCGTCTTTGCTTTGGGAAGCTAGGCACGCTTTTATCCCTTGCCACACTTCTTCTAAAGTCTGACAGTCTCTGACGCTTGTGTACTGGCCAGCATAAGAAGCTTTCACGCCATCTTCTTTTTGTCCGCTACTGCGGACAATGTAGGTCGTCCCTTCTTTCAAGAATTGTGATAGTTCTATTGTTAAAGCGGTGTGGTCTTTGGTATTTGTGATGATTAGGCCGTTAGGTACTGGTAATTTGAGTTGTTTAAGTTGGATCAGGCCGTTGATTTTTCCGCCGTTTTCGGGTGTGATGGTGGCGTTTTTTAGTGTTTGATTTGTCATGGTGTCACCTCGTTTTAGTAAGGGTTTCTGCGTAAGTTGAGTTTGTAGAGTATTTGGTTGATGGCTAGGTGGCTGATGCCGCCAAGTAGCACAAAGGCGGTGTAGCGGCCGAGCGTCATTGGGATAAGGGCTGCGAGTACGAGTGTGCAGCCGAGTAGTGAGTCGATTTGGTCAATGATGATAAAGAGCCAGCGTAATTGGTTGTTGGCTTGTTTGCCTGGTTTGATGTCGAGGCGTCTTTTGATAAAACTATTGGGTAGTTCGAATAAGACGTAGGCTAAGCCTAGACTGAACCCGACTACCGTGTTTAGGGCGATGGTGTTCGGCTGGTTTTGGTAGATGTAATTGTGGTTTTCTAGTACGGGACTAATGGTTGAGAGTAGCCCCCATAATATTTGAAAAAGTGTGCCGAAAGCGATCATACCAAAGAAGCCTTTCCAGGTTTTGTTAGCACCTAGTAGGCGTTTTTGGTCTTTGGCCCAGTGGCGACCTGCGTCCATCGGGCGGTTGAAACTTTCTAAGACGGGGTATTTGCAGAATATCATGTTGGTGACGCCGGCTAGAATGACGCTCATTAGGGTGATATACATTGTAAGAATTGTTTGCATTAGGAGGCTCCTTTCTTTCTAATTTGGTTAGGTTGGGTTAAGTTAGGAAGATATTGTTTAGTTTATTTTCTTGTGGATAGTTTTTAGACTTTGCCTGATTGATCCTTTATCGAACTGAAATTTGGCAGCCTTTTGTGTACTAATATTATATCATATAGCCTAATAAGCCTAGCTTGAAACGCCTTATGGGCTTATGCTGGAAATATTAGGTATCAGTCACAACCTACCTACTGATTTTATAGTGGCTTTGAATGCTTTAATCTAATCGTTTTGGCAATCTTTGCTTAACTACTTTTGACAGATAAAAAATGAACGTTTCGATAAATTAATTGCCATACTAAATTATTCTACCCTTCATTTCAAAGCCCTATTGATAGCAAGCATCCAATAATGATTCTTAATCTTGTTTCGGAATTTCATTTAGAGTAATGTGTATCGAACTATAAGTATCAGAGATAATTGCTCCATATAAACAATGCAGTTCTTTAAGTTTTGAAGCTTGTCTTCCACTCTTAGTAACCTAATGTTTGCTGATTACTTCGGCTTTACATATACTAAACTTAATAAGAATATAAGGGGTGTGTCGAATGGATCTATCAGCGTTTATTGAAGATGTCTTAGATTATATTGAAAATCATCTAGAGTCGGTTTTAACGCACGAGCGTCTCGCCAAACGTTTTAATGTTCCTAAGCCCTATTTGCAACGTTTATTTTCAGCAGTTATGGGCCTTTCTTTGAAGCAATACACTCTTGAGCGCAAGCTCAATGCCGCCATCTACTTAATCCAATCGACTGATTATACTTTGAAAGAGATTGGAGCTCATCTAGAATTTTCAACACCGGCCGCATTTTCTCGGGCCTTCAAACGTCAATATTCCATCACACCTTCCAGCTTACGTAAATCACCTCACTTATTAAGTACAGTTGGTGTTCCGTCTGTTGCGGGTCATTTCTTCAAGTCGTTAATCGATGCAGGCGTTACGGATTTTAAGTTGCTTCAAAGAGCGGCCTTTCAAGTGTCGGGTTTGGTTGCTAGCGTCGATATTTCGCGGCCGGATGATATGCTTTTACTTAATGGACAGTTTTCACAGTTGCTTGACGCTTTAGGTTGGGCGCCTGATAGTTCTGGCTATATACTGTACTCGGATGGCTTGCCAGATCAAACTGTATAAACTGCGCTTATTGGCCTTGAGGAGGAAGTCACGCTGGATTTACCCGGCTTATTTGTGGTGGATGTACCGGAATTATTAGGGATCCAATTTAATTATTCAGGGAGTCTTTGAGGAGCTCGTGATGTGGTCAGTTCAGATTTCGCCCAATTCTTGCACATCATTCCAACTGATGGTGCTCAACATGACATTCAGATGATTCAGTCTTTTGATTCGGTGGAAAAACTTGACCAGACCTATCAATTGTTTGTCCCGATTCAAGAAGATGAGTGGGATGGCTAACGTTTTAATGGGGAAGCTTGGTGACAAATTCTGTTAGAAAGCCACACACCACCTAGTAAAAAATCTCTCACACGACAAGAGGAAATAACAATCTGAAGACGAGCTCAGCAAGAAGTGACGGTGATGGTCTGTCGATCGAAGGCGCCTGCCTTTAATCAATTATATTTTCGATTATCAACTAAAGAATTCAAGATGAAAACGACTCTAGCCTGTGGCCATAAGCTACTAAGATTCGTGTATAAAGTATTAAAAGAACGCAGCCGTTACGATCCCAAAAAAAGCACTAGTTCTGCGGCAACAGAGTCTAGTGCACAACCAAAAATATTTTCTCATTTATCGTTTAGCGTAGAAGTTTACCGTAGAGAGTGTTTTTTAACTATTTTTTTCAAAGAAAAGTCAACAACCGAAGTCGTTGACTGATGGTATTAAAAGCCAAACTCTTCTATATGGATTCTTTCGTCCACTACGCCATTTTTAGCTAAAACACCTTTGACTGCATTCATCATAGGTGGAGGCCCACAGATGAAGAAACGAGACTGGCTATAGGCTTCCTCTAAACCAATCGTGGCTAAGTATTCACCGGTTACGAAGCCAAAGGGATAACCAGCGACTTCTTCGTCACTAAAAATAAAGTGATAATTGAAGTTTGGATTTTTAACTTTCATTGCTTCTAGTTCATCCAGTAACATTAAATCTTCTTTATAGGCTAGCGCCCAGACTAAATCAATGGGACGATTGCTTGCTTCTTTCATCTGTTGCCTTAAAATACTCAGTATCGGTGTGGCACCAATTCCTCCAGCGAGTAAGACCATCGCCACTTGAGAGTGTTTAGTGTCTTTATCAAGAAAATGACCATAAGGGCCTTCAAGAGTAGCAACGTCCCCTACTTTCAATTCGTCGAGCCGATTCGTAAAATCACCCGATTTTTTAATCATGACTTCTAGTTTGTTTGCCCCATCGTTCGGTGCACTCGAGATTGAGAATGGATGACTTTCTGCGGGGAGACTTGAGTTTTTCAATCTTACAAAAACATATTGGCCAGGTTCATAGGTCATCAGTTGACCGTTCTTTGGCGTAAATTCAAGGGAAAATAGAGTCGGTGTTGGACGCTTGATTGCGGTGATTTCATATCGAGGTAATTTTAATAGTGATAATTTATAAACAAAGTAACCTCCAATGCCAATTAAAGCGTAAAGGCTGGCCAAGCCAATAAATAGTGTGTTGCTTCTTAAGAAGCCAAATGACAAGAGATGCAAGTAAGCGCCTAAGGAGCCGATGGCGGCTAATCGGTGCAACCAGAGACTGATTTCTCGGTTAAACACTTGGTTTTTCAAGCGTAATAAACGACGTGATTTGCTTATGAAAGTACTGGATAAACCGAACATGCCTGTTAAAGTGGCAACTGTAAAACCAAGTACGCCGAAGAAGCCAGCCCAGGAGGTTAAACTAAATTCGGCTAAACCTTGAAAATCGTCGAAATACATTAACTGATGTATAATAGCCGACAGTGTGAGTACAATGGCTAAGGCACCATGAACCGCATACAAACTTGGTAAGCCATGTGATGGCTCGACTAGTTTAGGCCGAATCGAGATAAACATGACTGTCATGGCGAGTGAATATGCCAAGACTCCCATCATCATTTCCAAAGAAACAGATTCCATTTCGAGTAACAAAGCAGCTAGTAATGAGCCAAATACCACCAAGGCAATACCTGGAAACAACCAATTTTTTAACTCTTTCATACGCATCTCCTCTTTCTTGTATTTTCTGATTTTTAACGGTCTCAAAAGCCTAGTTTAAAACCATTCTCTTCTCACAATTATATAATATTGTTTATAACTAAATAAAAACCTCCTCACAAAGCTTGTCCTTTAAACGTTACTTTAAATTTCAATCGTTTTATTTATTGGTCAATTTAGTTAAATTTTAACAATAATCGACTTAAAATTAAAGTCAAACGCATTTGGGACTATTCGTTTTATTGAGAGATTCATGTTATACTAATAGTATGAAATCGAGATAATGAAGATGAAGAGAAAGGAAGTTTTAAATGGGACTTTTAGTTGATGGTAAGTGGAAAGACGAATGGTATGATACGAAAAGTACTGGCGGACATTTTATCAGAAAAGATTCACAGTTTCGCAATTGGATTACAAAGGATGGAAGTGCGGGACCGACTGGAGAAGCTGGTTTTAAAGCAGAACCGAATCGCTATCACCTTTATGTTTCTCTAGCGTGTCCTTGGGCCTGCCGTACATTGATTATGCGAAGCATTAAAGGGTTAGAAGATATGATTTCCATTTCTGTTGTGAACCCTTTGATGGTTGAACATGGTTGGACCTTTGACGAAGATGAAGGTGTGATTGCGGATCCTGTTTTAAACGCTGACTATATGCATCAAATTTATACGCATGTAGAGCCAACTTACAGTGGCCGTGTGACGGTACCTGTTCTATATGATTTGAAACAAGATAAAATCGTTAATAATGAATCGTCAGAAATTTTACGTATGTTAAATTCAGCTTTTAATGATGTGGGTGCTAAAGAAGGCGACTATTCACCTGATAGCTTGATGGCTGATATTGATGAAATTAATGAGTTAGTTTATCATAAGATTAATAATGGCGTCTATAAAGCTGGTTTTGCGACCTCTCAAGAAGTTTATGAAGAAGAGGTGGATAAGTTATTTGAAGCTTTAGACGAAGTAGAAGCTTTACTCGGTAAACAAGCTTACTTAGTGGGCGATAAAATTACCGAAGCTGACTGGAGATTATTCACGACTTTAATTCGTTTTGACCCGGTTTATTATGGGCATTTCAAATGTAATCTGAAGCATGTTTATGAGTATCCAAACATTTGGCGTTATACAAAAGAATTGTACAACTGGCCAGGTGTAGCTGAAACGGTTGATTTCCGTCACATTAAGGAACATTATTACCGCAGCCATAAAACAATTAATCCAACGGGCGTAGTTCCTAAGGGACCTGTTCTGGATTTAAGTTTATAATTATTTAATGAATAAAATCCCGGCAAACACCTCACAGGATGTTTGCCGGGATTTTGTTCATTAATAAGGAAGCATGCTTTCACCATCTAGGGTTAATCTGTTGTCTTTCATTGTTAGCTATCTTTTGATTTGGCTTATTTTCCCCGTTGGTTATCTGTCAGCTTGTTCTTCTCTCAGATTAATCAAGCTCAAATATTCTTCTAGGGATAGGCCGTATTCGTGCATAAATTGGGCGTGTTCGACGCCGACAAAGCGGAAGTGCCAAGGTTCGTATTCGTAGCCTGTGATATGTGTTTTGCCTTGCATGTATCTTAAGACAAAGCCGTAGTCTTGGCTGTTTTCGGCGAGCCAGATGGCTGATCCGTATTGCCCATAGACTTGGTGTAGGTCACGGCCGTATTCGTTGTAGTCGTAGCCGAGTAAGTCGAAGGCCAAGCCTGTCGAGTGTTCGGTAGCGTCTGAGGGTGCGACGAACATATCTGTCATGTAGAAGGCGTCTGCTTCGCTGTAACCTTCGTTAATGTAGCCGTAGTAGCGTCCGTCGAAGTTGGCGGCTTGGTAGGCCATGGTCCGGTAGGCCGAGATGGTTTGGTAGTGGTAACCTACTTCTTCGGCTGCTGTGATCAAAGCGTTGAAGTCGTCTCGGATCGCCGCATCATAATAGTGCCCGCTAGCTGTTGCCGCAAATTCCATGTGTAAGTCGGCTTCGATGCGGTTTTCGCGGTTGATTAGCATAAGATAGGGATCGTCCAGCGAGGCTGATTCTGGTAAGGCTTTGATTAATTCTTCGGTTGTTAAATCGCTATATAGCGGTTCGATGTCTTCTGCTTCTAGTAAGGTCAGGGCTGCCGCTGATTGTGGCGCCATCATCATTAGTGTTAGAAGGATGCTTAGCAAAGAGAGTACTAAATTTTTCTTCTTTAAGTGTCTCATGTGTATACCCCATTTAGTTGATTTCTTGTGACGTTTTCTGGTCGCGACTCTTGTGTTCATTGGTTTAGATGTTGATTTCTAATAATAATGGCGTATGATCTTGGCGTGTACCCGAATCAATCATGTTTGATTCAACTACTTTATCTACTAGGCGGTCACTGACTAACCAGTAGTCAATTCTCCAGCCAGAGTTATTGATTTTACTCGTTTTAGCACGTTGGTTCCACCAAGAATAAACGCCTTCGATGTCGCCGTGGACATGTCGAAAAGTGTCAGTGAAGCCTTTGGCTAAAAGGTTTGTAAAGCCAGCACGTTCTTCGTCAGTAAAGCCGGCTGAACGTTTATTGGCTTTCGGGTTTTTCAAGTCGATTTCTTTATGAGCGACGTTGTAGTCACCACATGCGATGACAGCTTTTCTAGTGTCTAAGCTTTCGAGGTACTGGGCGTATTGCACGTCCCATTGTTGGCGTTCTTCTAAACGCGACAGTTCGCTACCTGCGTTAGGTGTGTAAACTTGTGTAATATAGAAATCGCCAAATTCGAGTGTAATAATGCGGCCTTCTGAATCCATTGTACTTGGCGCATCAATCGTTGGGAAAGTAACTAAAGGATTAAGTTCTTTTTTATATAAGAACATCGTGCCGGCATACCCTTTACGAGCTGGTTCGATTGAGCTGTTCCATACCACTTCATAGTCGGGTAGGTAGTTCATCAATAGTTCTGTATGCTTTTTCGTTGGGCCTTTGCTTGATAATTTCGTTTCTTGAATCGCAATCACATCTGGTGCTTGTGCCACAATGTTTTCTAGTGTCGCACGCGATAATAAAGCACGTGCTGAATCGCTCGTTAAGGCTGCATTTAATGAATCAATATTCCATGAAATAAGTTTCAAAATAATTCTCCTATTCTATTAGTTACTGTTGATTTAGTTGGGATGGTTTGGAACCCTTGGTTTAGTTCTGGGGATTAGTCTAGTCGTTGATAAGCAGCGTGTTTAGCCAGCTCATCGGCGATTTCGTTAAATTCAACACCCGTATGACTTTTTACTTTGACAAAGTCTACTTGCATGCCAACCGCCACTTCATCGAAGGCTTTCTTATAATTTTGCGAGACGGGCTTGGCTGCTTTCCAATCACCGGTTGCCCAAGATTCGATGCCTTGATAATCATAATAAATGACCACGCGCGTTTCGCCCTGTGCCTTCGCCCACTTAACTGCTTCTACGGTTGCAATCACTTCACCTGCAATTTGGTAACTATCGACATATAAAGGGTCGTTGCCTGGAATTGACAATTTCGCTAAGACATCTTCATTCTTTAAAAAGACAATGCCTGAACCATATTGGCGCATGACTTTATTGAAAGATCCATCCACATACGCTAGTAGGACATCTTTGGGATGACCGTCACTTAGTTTTATTTGGTTGCCACCGCTGATGTAAGCTTGGGCTTCCTCCTTCGTTGGGAAAGACTTATATTGTGCTCCCGCAAATTTTAATACTTGTTTTTGCGCTTCTGTCCAGGTTGTGTAGATGCCTGGTTTGCGCCCTACTCTAATTGCATAAAACTTTGCCATATTGAAAAAACTCCCTAATCATTTTTATTATAGTGTTTCTTGAAAAGCTGACAGTAAAAGGTGGCTTAAGACTAACGTGAAGTAAGCCATAGCCTTTAGGTAATCTGCTTGTTCCACAAAGCCATAAGCCGGTGCGGACAGAATAAGCAACTTACCCCAGAACAGCCAGCGTGGTGCTAACCTATTTGAAGCTTTGGGTGAAAAATATCTACCCCAAAGAAAAGAAAATAGTAATAAATGAATGCCAGCTAATAGTCCGCTTCTTTGCCATACCCAATAGGTGACAAAAACTAATGCGACTAATTCAAGTCCAAAGGCAATAAAGTAAGCATTGATTACTTTGCTTGGTTTCATAGTTAGCTCCCTTTTTTAGTCGTCTATCTGCTTATTTAATTTTCGCTGCCTCTTATTATAACATGCAGTAAAAATACAACAAAGCTTCTTTCCTGTTATTCATGACTCGACACTTATTATACCAATAAGCGACTGTAAGTTCTTGTTCTAATTTTGACTTTAGCATAGAGAGAAAGACTCACTTTGCCAGGAGGTCGTATTTTGTTATTATTTCGATAAAATAGTCAGTCCAATTTGGTCCGAAAGGATGGCTGTGATAAACTGAGTTTAACTAGATGAAAGGTGGTTTCCAGATGAATCGAATCGTGCCATCGCTGTGGTTTGGCGATAACAATTGTGAAGAGGCTGTCAATTACTATGTCACTGTTTTCCCAAACTCGCAAGTTCATTTCATGCAATACTATCCCAAGGAGGAGTTGAGTGAGCATTTCGTCGGTATGGTTGGAAAGGTGATCACGGCTGAGTTCTCACTGGATGGTCAGAAATTTATTGGGCTTGATGGAGGTCCTGTCTTCAAGTTTTCTGAGGCTATTTCTTTTACTATTGAGTGTAAAGACCAGGATGAAATCGATTATTATTGGGCGAGACTTTCCCATGTTCCGGCTGCTGAGCAGTGTGGATGGGTGAAGGATCGTTTTGGTTTATCTTGGCAAATTGTGCCTGAGAATATTGGTCGTCTTCAACAAACGGATGCTCAAATTCAAGTGTTAATGGGGATGAAAAAGATTATTATCGCTGAGTTGGAAGCGGCGGGATAATAAAGACACCATAATAAAATGATCTAATCAGGGGGGATTTCTCCATAGGTTAGATCTTTTTTGCTTATTTTTTGGCGCGAACGGAGACATTTGAATAGTAGAGAAATCGTTTTAAGTCTACTAGGGGAGAACGTTCTAACGTGTGTTTAAATCAACAAACAGTTAAAAACTGTTTGTTTACATTATTATCAAACTAGTTTTAGGATGATTTATCCAAAGCTTAAGAATTTACAAAAACAAGGATTTGTTGAAAAGTAAATTAGAAGAGCTGTTATGCTTTTTTCCCACAGCTTAATTACAACAAAAACCGCCACAAACGTTTTTCTAACAACGTTTTTGGCGGTTTTGTAGTTTGAAGGCGTATGACACAGCCCCTTAAAAACTGTCGAGATTCTTCACCCGTTGATTTAGATTTCGTCAGGATTGAGTGGGTAATCATTTTTTTGTGGTCTATAGGACGCGTGTGCATTAAGTATTTCAGATAATTTATATCCTAAAATTACTTCAATAACCATTCTTCTGCCCTCTGAATTACGTTCTCTTCTTTAAAATTAATCAAAGTGTCAGGAACTACTGGTTCATCTAAGTAGGTTTCACCTGATAACGTCACAATACGATTAGTTGCAAGGTACATATAGTAGTCTTCTCCAATGTAATACAATGTTAATCCTGATGTAAATCCTCCACTATTCTGTCCAAAAATTTGAACGTCGTCTCTATTCTCAAACATAAGCGCCACAATTTCTGGTGTGCTGACTGTTTGTTTGTTTATTATAATGGCGACTTTTGTGTGAAGTATACTCTTAACTGGCGAAAATTCCAGCACGTTTTCGTTGTTCATTGAGACTTGATCTGCCTTTAGTTCAATCGCTGATTGCTTACCCTCGTTATCCTCATAATACAATAATTCACCTTCAGGTAAGAAGGCAGCTAGACTCGCAAGAACCGTCGGGAAATACCCACCATAATTATTTCTAAAATCAATAATTATTCCCTCTACCACTTCGATTTCATTGAAATAATCATGAATCGTCTGTACATATTTATCAATCACATAGCTCGGTATGTAGCCCGGAGTCGGTATTGTCAGCAAATAGATATCATTACCTAGCGTATCAATCGTTGGATAGTCAAACCACTCATTCTCTACTTCGAACGTTTCAATTAACTGCAGTTTCTCTTCTTCTGTCCAGTCACTACCCAAGTCAAATGTTTTATAATTCTCTGCCATAGCTTCTGTTGACTCATCGCTTAGAAGCCCATAAGAATGCTCCCCTCCGCCTTTCCTGATTGCTTTATAGAATAACTCATGTTTCATGATAGCTTCACTGACATCTTCTTCAAGATGTGGCATAGCATCATAATATTCCAGCCATGCTTCACTCGCTGCATAAATACTTTCGTCATTAATTAATTCAACTGCTCGTTCATATACCTCATATGGCGTCAATGTTTCCTCTTCTTCAGCATTTGCAGTAAAAGAAGGAAACGATATACATAAAATGATGACTAAACTCACCCAATACTTTTTCAATAGACCAAATCCTTTCCAATAATTAGCTTGGTGTCACCCATTTGGCGACAATATCTTTGTGTTGTAAAACGGTTGGTACAGAGTCAGCATCAAATTCTTTATCAGCCATTGTGTTTGGCACCTTAAAATAGTCGAAGAAAACTTTAGATTGGGCGACAAAACCAAGTTCCGTTAATTGCACATCCACTAGTTGATAGCCACTCCCCACACGAGTCGCGTCATTGGTATTTTCAACAAATTCTACGATAGATTCAAACACGAAATAAACTTTCCCATCTATGGTGAAATATAAATTACCATTGGCGTCTCTTTCCAAATATTCCACTACTTTTTCAAACTCAGTTGCCTGATACAACCCGATTCCTTCGAAATGTAGTTTCATATAGCCCGTGCGATATAAGTTTTTTTCCGTGGATGAGTACTGTTGATCACAATAAACATTTCGCATGAAATCCCGATTATCTGGTCTAACATACGTCGCTTTTATCATTAGCTCACCATGCTCCAGAATATTCTGAAAAATAAAAATGCTCCATTGCTAACCATTGTTCATATATCCCATCACCACTTTCTTTTATCTAATCTCATAATTCTATTTAAGATTTACTTTTTAGGTTTTTAAAATTTATTACCTGACTTGTCATCAGAGTAAAACAAGACAATTATGTTACCAACAAAAAAACCTTTACATTCCAACATGATGGAAGTTCCCTTAAGACAATAAGATTAACTATTTAAGTTGTCGAATTTTTATGGCTACACGAGAACTATAAAAATAGACACTCAACCATGGATCTATTAATATAAATTTACTCAAAAGGAGCAATTTATCTAGCCAATTAAAACCAGCATTTTAGATAATCTTTTAAACACAATTTAAGACAAAGTAATTTTATCGACTATTGATTCACTAATATTATTAATACACAACAAATGTAATGATGCAACGAATGGAGTTAAATATATATGGAATCGAAACAGCCTATCAACTTTTTAATTTAACTCGATAGAAGCTAGTTAGCCGGAGTAATTTTAGGAATGTTCATCCCCTTTTTGAAAATACGCATTCGAATATCATTCTAATGTTAATTAATATCAAGATGCTCTAACAGATTTAGACAAAAAAATTCCGGACTTAATCAAAAAACTATCTTTTAAAATGAGCCATTTTTTCTATTCGTAAAGGTTACGTGATTAAAATATTAGGAGAGGAATCAACTGAAAACTGGACAGAAACAGATTTTTAAATTTTGAGATTGAGTGAAAAGCGGTCAATATTAAACAAATGACAATTGAAATGGGAGGTAAACTTTCAATCATTTACGTAATATAAGTTATTCTCTAAAATCTTATTTATCTATCAAAGCAAACTAGCCCATTGCCATTGCCATTGCCATTGCCATTGCCATTGCCATTGCCATACATATTTTCCTCAATGCTAATATCAGAAGCAATATACTGAATCTACTTATACGTGTGAAATAAAACCGTGGAATGGTGAATGGTTATGCGTATAGTTCCTTTCAAGAATATGAAAATCGGAACATCCAATGTTTATAACTCAGCACCTAGTGGCCCGAAGAAGCGGAGGTAATGATATCATATTCAAGGTGTTGTGGCGTCGACTACGGCTTAATTCCTTGCCTGGTTAAAGGGTGATGGTTCTCGCATTGAATAACACTAAGTAAACATCTAGTGAATGATTGTTGAGGAATTGATTGATTTCGTCGCGCGCTACATCGTAGGCGGCTTGGGGCGGGTAGCCGTAAATGCCACTTGAAAGTAGTGGAAAGGCGATACTTTTCAAGTCATGTTGGAGTGCTACATGTAAGGCCGAATGATAGGCTTTTCTTAGTAGTTGCTCACTCTCCTCTTGTGAGTGTTGATTGTATATCGGTCCGACCGTGTGAATCACATGTTTTGCCTTCAATTGAAAGCCAGGCGTTAAAACGGCCTCTCCTGTTTCGATGGGACCGATCGAGTTACAGGCTGCTTGCATTTTCTGGCTACCGGCTGCTTGGAAAATTGCGCCACATACGCCTCCACCCATTTGAAGTGCTTTATTGGCAGCATTGACGATGGCATCCACTGCTAGTGTCGTGATATCTTGTTCAATGATTGTTAAGGTCATAGTTCTGTCTCCTTTTTTATGGTTTGCACTGATGCTCGTCGTGAGTTCTAGCTCGTTTATTCTACCCAAGTATAACAAGACTTCTGTTTCAATTGAAATAATCTGAGTGGTTCTTGCGGGAATCATTTGAGGTTCGACTTATTCGCTTCAGAACTGGTGCTTTTTTTGAAGTGATTAATAGATTAAAGGATTAGAATCTGCCAGTCTTTGGCTGCCAGGCTTCTAAGTCTTGAGTACTCTATAGCTTAACTGGCGAGTGCTCAATTAGTAAAGTTGTGATAATTAGTTAGGCTGAAGGCATAGAAAAGCCAATCAAAATATCCGCTCAATTCTCTAAGGATTTCTGTAGATTCGCCAGCCATTTTTTTCATCACGCTTTCCCCTAATAGAACAAGTTACTAGCCCCGACTGCCTCCTTAATTCATAGGTACAAAAACCTAACATCCCCTTGAGTAAAGGCAGTTCTCTACTGAAATCTTCTCCCTTTTTTCAATAAAATAGAAGCAAAGAATTTTAACTGAGTCACACTCAAGTCTCCCCTTTAAATCAGCAATTCAAGCTCACTCTTTATTCCTAACTATTTCCATCTAAAACAGTGGCTCGTCTAAACGTAAGCCGTCTAACCCAAAGGCTTTGCCGTTTCCAACAATTTGCCCTTGCCAGTTCAGCTGATCAATCAGATTTTGATTAATATCCGCAATCACAAGCAAGTGCTTGCTTCTACATAACTCGATAATCGCTTGATACTTTTCCATCATGGCGTCATCGCGCACGTCCATTTGGAGTAAACTTAAAAACACGCGTTGGAAAGGATATTGCGTCAAACGTTGGATATAAGCCGTCATCTCTTCAAGTGAATGTTGATCGGGATAGAGAGAAAATCCTAAATTCATTTAAACTCCTCCTTCTTAAAACCCATTATTTTGACTCAAGGCTTTGAACCAGTGACCTGACTTTTTAATCGTACGCTCTTGCGTTTCTAAGTCGAGTTCAACTAAACCGTAGCGGTTTTTATAAGCGTTAAGCCAAGACCAGCAATCGACAAAGGTCCATAACATATAACCATGACAGTTGGCACCATCTTCGATGGCTTGATGTAATACTTTTAAATGGTCTTCAATAAATTCAATCCGGTAGTCATCTTGAATGACACCATCTTGTTTGAATTTTTCTTCGCCTTCAACACCCATACCGTTTTCAGTTAAAATCCATTCGATATTGTCGTAGTCTTCCTTAATCATCATCGCGATGTCGTATACACCTGATTCATAAATTTCCCAACCACGATGTGGATTAATTTTACGGCCTGGCATCACATAATGAGCGAAATAGTAATCTAAGTTTGTTGGACCAGACACGTCACTTGCGGCATCTACTGAACCTGTGGCATCTTCCGGCGCTTGAACGCGTAGTGGTTGATAATAGTTAACACCTAGAAAATCGACCGTATTCTCACGAATCACGGCTAACTCTTCCGACGTATAATCGGGTAGTAAAGCATGCGCCTTAATAATCTCCACTAATTCTTCAGGATAATAGCCCTTAACGGAAGGATCCAAGAAACTCTTTGCTTGGAATAACTCGGCAATACGAGCTGCTTTTAAATCCTCTGGGCTATCACTGCGTGGATAAGCCGGTGTTAAGTTTAAAATCACACTGATACGATGCGCTGGATTCAAACGGTGGCACGCTTCAACGGCTAAAGAACTCGCTAATTGCGTGTGGTAACCCACTTGAACCGCTGCTTTTAAATCAACTTTAGCTGGGGAGTGAAAGTCACCTAAGTAACCTGCCTCGACCGGTACAATCGGTTCGTTGAAAGTAAACCATGTATCGACTAAATCACCAAACAGTTCAAAACACTTGGTAGCGTAATCACGAAAGGCATCAACCGTCTCCTTGTTTTCCCAACCGCCTTTGGCTTGGAGCGCATAAGGTAAATCGAAATGATACAAGTTGACCATCAATTGGATGCCCTTGTCATTAATTCGCTTAAACACCTCACGGTAAAACTCGACCGCTTTTGGATTTACTTCGCCCACTCCCTCTGGGATTAAGCGCGACCATTGAATCGATGGTCTAAAGGTCGTATGACCTGTTTGTTCGAGTAACTCGATATCTTCTTTATAATTTTTATAGAATGTCGAGGTTTGACCGGGACCGATTTGGTTATGGAATTTCTCTGGCGCAATGCTGAACCAGTAATCCCAATTACTCATGCCCTTGCCGTCCCCTTTTTCAATGCCTTCACTCTGTGGTGCTGAAGTGGATGTTCCCCACAAGAAGCCATCTGGAAACTTATACATGTAATTCCTCCTTCAAGGTCTTTATCTTCTCAACAAGTTGCGGTTTAACCGCTTTAATTGTTTGAATCACTTGTTCAAACTGCGGTAAATGAACTTCATGAGCCAATAACATTTCCTGTAATAATTCTTCGGTTATTAAACCGTTCTCAATTAATGGATTTAATAAAAAGGCTTGATAGGCTAAATCATAGCTACCTTCAATTGCAGCTTGGATTGTCAATTCTTCCATCGCCTTAATCGTTTGCAGATAACCTCTAGCAAACACTGGCAAGTCAGGTGACGTTAAAGGAATTGGCCCTTGAGCGGTAATCACACAGGTCGTTTCAACCACCACATCAGCCGGTAATTCCTTGACGGCTCCATTATTTAAAGTAGACACAACTAATAATTGATGCGTATTATTCTCAATCGCATTAACCAACTCACAGGCGACTTCACTATAGAATGCCCCTCCACGCTCTTCCAAAGCCTTAGGCTTGGTGACTTGCGTCTCATCGGCATACACTTCAAACAGTGACTGCTCAACCTCTTTAACTTGTTGCGCCCGAATCTCACCACGCTCAAACTGCTCTAACATATCCGCTAACATCTCTTGTTCTAAAAAATAATAACGATGATAGTCACAAGGCAATAAACCAAGCGCTTTCAGCATTGGTGTATTGAAATTCATATTAGAAATATTCTTGACCGTATAATCCTTTGTCTGCGTGCCATACAAAGCCTCGATGACTTCCTGAGTTCTCTCATTGCCCGCTTCATCCCACACTTGATGGAAATGAAAATGATTAATGCCCTGATGGCGCAAGGTTAAATGACCTGTCGCAAGTACTTCACTAGCTGCACGCTCTTGCCCGATTGGAATATTACATAGACCAACCGTTCGTTGCCAACCCAAATACTTAATCACAGCCTCAGTCACCATCCCAGCAGGATTCGTAAAGTTAATCAACCAAGCATCCGGACACTGCTCTTTCATATCGGCCACTATGCCTTTGAATACTTGAATCGTACGAAACGCTTTCAGAATACCACCGGCACCGTTCGTTTCTTGGCCGATCATTTGGTGAGTTAAAGGAATTGCTTCATCCAAAATTCGCGCATCCATCTGCCCGACACGAAACTGTGTCAACACATAATTCGCCCCAGCCAGTGCTGCATGACGATCTAAAGTAGCCGACACCTGCCATTGAATCCCCGCCGCCTTCAACATCCGCTTTGTAAATGCTTCGATTATACTCAACTTCGCTTTCCCTTCGGGAACATCAACCAACACAATCTCGTCGATCGCTAAAGTTTCCTTGCGAGCAATTAAACCACTGATTAACTCAGGACTATAACTTGACCCGCCACCAATAATCACTAACTTCATGAGTCATCACTCCTTTTATAATGCACCTTTATCATAATTTGCTAACCTCTCACTGTAAACACTTTTATTGTTAATCTTCTTCCGTCATGAACCGGAAACTTCCTGACATGATACTATGAAGTTATTAATACATTTAATAAAACGAATGATTTAATCAGAAACACACACCTTTTCAAGGGAAAATAAGACCTCAAAACTCTAACCTAAAAACCCTCCATTGTGTTTCCACAAAGATGGAACCGCTCAACTAGATTGTTCAAAAAGAAAGGGAGTAAGCAAAATAAACTCGTAAATAATTACTAATCCTGTTAAAAACTGTCTTCAAGAAGAATTATCTGTATAGAAAATAAGCACACTTACTCAAAAAAATACGCTGACTCCATCTAGTGTCTTTTATATAAGTTAATCAACTTTATTTTATTCTAACGACCGTTACTTCCATATCGCTCGCGTCTTCTCGCCTAATTGAATCTCAAATAGGACGCCGTGCAAAGCGCTACATCACCTTGGTGTGATATAGCAAAGCGATACATCACCTGGAAGTGATATAACAAAGCGCTACATCACCTGGAAGTGATATAACAAAGCGCTACATCACCTGGAAGTGATATAACAAGTCGATACATCACCTGGAAGTGATATAACAAGTCGATACATCACCTGGAAGTGATATAACAAATCGCTACATCACCTGGAAGTGATATAACAAAGCGCTACATCACCTGGAAGTGATATAACAAGTTGCTACATCACCTAGAAGTGATATATCAAAACGCTACATCACCTAGAAGTGATATATCAAAACGCTACATCACCTGGAAGTGATATAACAAAGCGCTACATCACCTGGAAGTGATATAACAAGTCGATACATCACCTGGAAGTGATATAACAAATCGCTACATCACCTGGAAGTGATATAACAAGTCGATACTTCACCTGGAAGTGATATAGCAAAACGATACATCACCTGGAAGTGATATAGCAAAACGATACATCACCTAGAAGTGATATAGCAAAACGCTACATCACCTGGAAGAGCCATACTACCTTGGAAAGCTAACCAAACTTCACTCCTAAAGCTTGTCACGATTGAAGTTCAAATCGGACTTGTCTCTAAATACAACCTCTCCCCTCACCCAAAGCAAAAAAACACGCTCATCCTATCAATGATTAAGTCTCTTCAATCATTTAGATAGAACAAGCGTGTTCGCTACAATTTAATTAGTTTGATAAATTTAAGCTTTTTTGACGAATTCTGATTTCAGTTTCATGGCACCGAAGCCATCAATACGACAATCGATGTCGTGTCCATCAGCGGCATCAAAAATTAATTTAATATTCTTTACTTTGGTTCCAAGCTTAATAGCAGTTTTAGACCCTTTTACAGGTAGATCCTTAATCACAACGACATCATCGCCGTCTTCTAAATCGTTCCCATTAGCATCTTTAATTGTAGCTACTGCAGTTTCTTCTGCAGCTTCAGCTGCTGTCCATTCATGTGCACACATTGGGCAAACAAATAAACTTCCATCTTCGTAAGTGTATTCTGAATCACACTGTGGGCAATTTGGTAAAGTATCCATAAATCAACCCTCCTATTTTATTTACTAGACAATATTCTACCATGTCTTCAAAAATAATACGACAGCTTAAATTGCCAACTTTTTAGTGATAACTAAGCACTTTCAACAGCTACTAAAAAAGTTGCCACAAGCCCTTACTTTAAAGCGTCAAACTTCTCTTTCATGGTTGGATTATTCCTAACCAGTTTCTTGACAGTCAAATCTTCCGCTTTATTATTAGCTAAACGTAAATTATTTTCAGAGGATAACAAAGCTTCCTTTGTTTTTTGGAGATTTCTAATTGTCTTATCAATCTCATCAATCGCCGTCATGAATTTTCGACTAGCCAAATCGTAGTTTCTCGCAAAGCCAGTTTTGAAGACTTCTAAGTCTTCTTCGAAGTTCGTGATATCAATCGTCTGTTCACGCATCAAGGCAATCTCTTGTTTATATTCTAAAGAATTCATCGCCGCATTACGCAATAAAGTAATAATCGGAATGAAAAATTGCGGACGAATTACATACATTTTAGGATACTCATATGAAACATCGACGATACCGTTATTGTATAACTCATTATCTGCTTCTAACATCGACACTAAAATTGCGAATTCACACTTTTTGTCTTGACGGTTCTTATCGAGTTGTTTGAAGAAATGTTCATTTCTCTTCTTAGTAGCTGTTTCGTCACCTTCGTTTTTCATCTCAAACATAATTGAAATAATTTCATTACCATATTCATCGTGTTCACGGTAAATATAATCGCCCTTACTTCCTTTAGAAATATCATTATCTTTTCCAAAATAAGCATTTTTAAAAGCTGTCATGCGCAAACGGTTGAACTCGATCTCGCAATGCTGTTCCAAGGTTTCGCCAATCATTTTCGTCGATTGCTTAGCCTTAAAATCTTTATAGAAACTAATAGTCTCGTCTTTCATACGCAATTCATTTTCGTATTTATCCTTTAAGCTATTTTTCTCTAGCTCACTTTCCTTATGATGCAGATTAAGTTGCGATTGCAAGGCCATTAACTCTTTTTCCTTGGTGGATTGAATCTTCGTCAATTCCAATTGCTTCTCATTCTCGCTCGACTGTAAGCGCGATTGTAACTCAGCCAAAGTTTGATCTTTCTCGCTCAGAGCCTTTTGTAAATCCAATGCTCGTTCTTTTTCTTTTTCACGAGATTGACTTTCCAAGGCTGCGATTTGAGCCGCTTGTTGTGTCAGTTGCTCCTTCAGACTAGTTTCAACTTTCGCAACCGCCATCGCTTTTTCTTGCTCATGTGCACGCATCGACGCTTGCATTTCTGCCAGCTCTTTTTCTTTTTCTGTTAACTGTTTATCAAAATTATTTTTAGTTTGTTCTTCTATTAAGGCTAGTTGACTGTCATGTTGCAATTTAGCCTGTGCTAATTTCTCATGAATTTCCTCATGAAACTCCTGGTTACGCACTTGATTGAGAATATCCGCATAGCTTGCCTCATCAATCGTAAACACGCTCTGACAATGGGGACATTTAATTTCGTTCATTCAATCTTCCTTTCAAAATTACATTCACTCTATTATATTAAGTTGCTTGCCTACGAATCACAATCTTGTTCTTCCCTGAATTTTTTGCTTTATATAAAGCAGCATCCGCTACTTTAAATAACTCAATCGGACTCGAGCTGTGACGTGACATCCCCGCAATTCCACAGCTTCCCGTCACACCATTATTATTCATCTCAGAAAAACTCAAACGCTCAATATTTAACAGAATCTCTTCACACAAAACTGAAGCGGCATCGACTGACTTCTCCGGAAAAACAAACACAAATTCTTCACCACCAATTCGAAAGGCATAAAACTCATCCATCGCTGCTTGACGAATAATATAAGAAATCATCAATAATACACGATCACCAACCGCATGCCCATAGGTATCATTGACTTGTTTAAATTC
Source organism: Fundicoccus sp. Sow4_F4 (assembly GCF_052116145.1). Taxonomy (NCBI): domain Bacteria; kingdom Bacillati; phylum Bacillota; class Bacilli; order Lactobacillales; family Aerococcaceae; genus Fundicoccus; species Fundicoccus sp. Sow4_F4. The sequence continues at coordinate 85,844 of NZ_JBQKLQ010000005.1, forward strand.
ATCAATATCTAGTACCGCTAATGACAATAACTGATATGATGCACGACAATCTTCCATAATTTTAGGCAGCATGTCTTGGTAAGCCTTACGATTATATAAACGGGTTAAAGGATCAAGCTTCAATTCCAGCTCTAACTGTTCGTTATTTTGAATGATATGTTGATAATTAGTATAAGTCGAACGACTATGTAGAATTTGAACTCTAGCCAATAAACAAGCCCCGACTAACATACCTGAAGCAGTCAACACCTGAGTCCAACTGTCGAAAGTACTACGCGAAGTCCCATACATCATATACGCACTCACCAGCATTAAAACCTGAGCAATCAAAAAGATCTGACGCGTTAACCTGAAATTAGAAAATAACGTAGAAATTAAAACCGGAGCGATAAAAGAAGCTAATAAAACACTCGCTTGACGATACTGCAGACACAAACAGGCACAAAAGAAAATCAATAAAATAATGGCCAAATACTCCTTCACCAATAAAGGCAGTCGCCAAGAATTCACCAGCCAGTTCACTGAGAAATTGGCCGTCAACATCCAAAAAGTCAGCTGAATTCGCTCAACAAAACTCACATCGAAATGAACGGATTCACTCACAGACGAAGCATAAAACCACAATGCAATGTGCGCCATAAAATTAATAGCAACAATCCAATAGGACACTGCAACCAACTGCTTAACCCAATAATCCTCACTTGCCTCAGACTCACGACGAACAGAAAAAGGAATTCTACTCACAGCTTACGTTGCCCCCTAAGCACTCATCAAGCTTAAACAAGAGCTCGATAAAATTTGTCAGTTAATTGATAGATTTCTTATAATATATCACATTTGGTATTCATTAGTATAGCTATTCTTTCAACAATGCAACCGCTCGCACAGGGGACCCATCCCCGCCTTTGATATTCAAAGGCAAGCCAAAAAAAGAAAAAACACTCCCTCGTGGCAAACAATCCAAATTCACCAAACCCGTATAAGTCACAATCCCCTGCCCCAACAAAGCTCGCTCCAACTCAACACTCAACTCTCCTCCCACAAAACCCGGACCCGAGTCAACAATCTTATCAAAATAAGCCCTCCCAATTTCTTCAGTAAAAAACAAACCCAACCCACTTGGCCACTCAGCGTCTAGATCAACGACCATCCCTGAACCAAAAAAACGCGTCAAATCCATCTCATCTAACCGGCTCCCCTCAGGATGCATATGCGAAAAAGCATCGACATGCGTCCCAGTATGGCTTCCTAAAGACAGCTGACGCAACTCCCAGCTGTTTTTTTCATGAGTATGAACAACTTCAATTGAAACAGCAGGGTCTCCCGGATAAACCGGCATCGCGTCATACAGTGGCGCGCTTAAATCGATTACTTTCATTATTTGACTCCTTTTTTAAAGTTAAACTGAGCAATGTTTATAATGCATAATATACTCTTGATGTTCTTTGTTATAACCGGCTTCCTTGAATCCTAAGCTCGTTAACAATTGCTTCATCACCTCGTTACCTTCCACATAATCAGCGACAATTGTTCGCTCTGGGTAGTTGAGGGCTGCTTCTTCAATGAGTGTCTTCATGGCTTGACGCCCATAACTTTTGCCTTGAAACTGTTGACCAATCATTAGTCGCCAAATCAATAACTCCTGACTATCGGCTTCAATTTCTAATAGGACAAACCCAACCACTTCCTCCTCAAAGTATATCGCATTTGGAAAACAATCATTATTCTCGCGGTAAAGCCAACACTGTGCCAGTGAAAACACATTGTCCGATAACCATTTTGCTTCTTTTTGAGTAGGTGTCATCTCTAGTTGAACGACCGCCATAAAATTACTTTCGTCTACAGCTTTTATCTTAATCATCGTAAAACTCCTCGTCAAAACGTACTAAAGTTAGCTTCTCATTTCTTCAAGTAAAAATCAATTGGCAATTAACTGCTTCTGTCATTAGCCGCTAATTTAAAACCATTCTATTTTAGAATGATATTTGGCCTTAGGTAAGCTATAATGAATTTAATCTTATTTCGACTTAAAAGGAGTGCTCTTTCATGAAAATTGCTATAGTAGGTGCTGGTGCGAGTGGTTCCACACTCGTACGTAAATTTATTCAAGCGAGCGAGGTGTTAAACTCGCTGCACATCGATGTCTTCGAGAAGCGTGATCAACTTGTCGTTGGCCAACCGTATGAACAAGATACGACCCAAGCGATTATGAACGAGCATGCGCAAGATCTTAGTATTCAAGCGGACCAACCAAGTGACTTTCTTGATTGGTTAGGCGATCATTATCCAGAATTAGCCTTTAATGATGCTTTTCCACCGCGTACTTATTATGGGGAGTATTTGAGCGACCGGTTACTCCCCTTCTTTCATCGGCCACAAGTCAATGTGATTCCTGAATCAGTTATCGACTTAGACTGGCAAGGCGACAAACAAGGATTGCTGACTGATACTGGTCGATGGTATCAAACCTATGACGCTGTCTTTTTCACGATCGGTCACCCGCCTTATGCGGACCGCTATCAACTCAGCGGCACACCCGGCTATATCAATCACCCTTACCCCATTCAATCCGTTCTCAATACACTTGATCCTAAAGCGCGTGTCGGCGTGATTGGCAGTGGACTGACTTCGATGGATGTGATTAAGTATCTTTTGAAAGAATATGATTGGCAGGAAACGCCTAAATTATTTATTCGTGATCAAAATCCCTTTAGAACGGTTAAGTTCAAACGATTCCAAGGGGAATTACAGATGACTTTTGCTCCCGAATGGATCACCGACCAAAGAAACGAAACGGGACATATCGCCTTAGATCTCATGGTCGAAACCTTTCGCAAGGATTTGGCAGACAACGGCATCGATTTCAAACGCCTGATTCATCTTTATGGTAAAGGGTCCCTGGCTGAAGTCGAAAAAGCACTACAAAGCCCTGACCTAACTCTAGGGCAAATTCGACGATACGTTGTGCGGTTAACCCAATTATTGCCCGACCTATACAATGCCTTGACGCCAAGTGACCGTGATAATTATTCTAGAAATTATGAGGCTATCTTTAATCATTTCCGCAGCCAAATGCCTGTCGAGTCCTTAAAGAATGTTATCAATGCCTTGGGTGAACATTCTTTAGAACTCATTACGGACGTCCAAAGCATTGACTATGAAGATAATATCTACCATGTTAAAACAAAAGCTGGTGAAAAACACCTAATGGATGTGTTAATAAATTGTGCTGGCTTCCAACTAGATTTAAAAGCCGCTAGCAACTTCGATTTATTGTTAAACAATTTATATAATAAGGAAATTTTCACGCCCTACTACCGTGGAGGCATTGCCGTCACTTGGCCACAGTGCCAAGTGCTCAGTAATAAATATGGTACGATGCCCAACACTTTCCTACTCGGACATTGGATTTCACCCATCCACTATGGCAATAACAATATTCACTTATGCATCAAACAAGCCGAACGCGTGGCCGATGATTTTATCCAAAATCATAAAAACTAAACACGAATCTAGTTTGTCTAACCAAGCCCACAAACTAGATTTTTCTTTTTATCTGGTCTGAATGATCAGCAAATAAACTATCTGATATATCTAAGGAGGATTGCTTTATTTTTAATACCAAGTATAATGGTATTCAGTTGTTAATATTTGGGGGTATAGCTCAGTTGGGAGAGCGCTTCGCTGGCAGTGAAGAGGTCGTCGGTTCGAGCCCGTCTATCTCCATCCTTTATACATCCAAAATAAAATAGTCCTTATCCGGTATAAATCTGGATAAGGGCTATTTTTGTTATTAGTGAGTCACAATTAGTCCTAATAAAGAAGCAAATTGAACAGCTTGGTGTGACGAGACGCGACAGCCTTTCAGATTATCAACCGAGACACTCAGGCGATCAAAGGTTGATGTGCTGATATCAATGCCTTTAAGGGGCGTTTGTTCAAAGGTCGCTTCATTTAAATCACACTGATTAAAGGCAATTTTCTTAAATTTACATTCGAAGAAGTCTGCATTTTTTAAGATACTTTCGTCAAAGTGAACACTTTCGATTTTCGCATGACTGAAGGTGCTGAAATTGAGAATCGAGTGTTTGAATGTCACATGATTAATATAGGCATCAGGAAAGTTACTACCGAGCAACTTACAATTAATAAATTCTACTCGGCGCATAGAGGCCCCCATGAAATTTACATTCGATAAATCACAATTTTCAAAGCGCACATCGAGTGCATCAAAATGATTGAATGTTGTTTTCATGAATTTACAATTTTTAAAGACAACTTGATCGAGATTAATTCGTTCCATCGACTCATTCTCGAACTCTGCTTCAACTATCAGACAGCGATCAAGACTAGGGTCCTCATGTTCGAATACGTCTTGAAATGCACTTACTTCTAAATCTGGTGCCACTTTAGGGTAATCTATTTTCATTCTTGGCCTACTTTCAACAAACTATTTATCTACTATACTAGCACATCACGCAGCAATTATCCGTCTTACTTAATTCTATTAGACAGTGTCAGTCGTTCAACACTCACGACGGCAAAAGTTAACGACTGACTTTCTTAACTCATTAGTTACTAACGTTTCAGATGAGTTATTTCTTTCAACTAGCGACGTTTAGGATAGTCTCATTCGACCTGAAGAAAGTGCTGTTTGTCAAAGTTTGCTCCCCCCATTTACAGCTTATAAACCTATATAAACAAACAGCGCCCTCCTTTCTTATGATCGGAGGGCACTTCTTGTCAAACTTCTTTCAATAAATCGAGACGGTCAAATTTAATTCTGACTCGGTAATCACCAATCTCTTGATGAATTTTTGCTTTAATGATTTTTAATAATTCTTCATCCGTTTGTGCCGTATTATCTGGTAAAACGACATCAAATAAAATAAGGTCTTGTTCATTTGATTTTTCAACTTTAAAATCATGAAACTTCACTTCTAGATGCAATGACTTTAGGATTTGTTTAATCTGACGATAAATCGCGGTATCATGTTCACTTTGAATGGCGATAGGATCCAGATGGCAGACTAACTCGACCGCAAGTTTTTCTTCGAAATCCGTTTCAATATTATCTATCACACGGTGGGCTTTTTTGATATCCCAACTATCATCGATTTCGATATGAATCGTTGCGAAAATTTGATTAGGGCCATAACTATGGACTAGCAAATCATGATAACCAACAATCGAATCGTATTGATCTAACAATTCCTTCATCTGAAGAATTTCTTTCTTCGATGGACGCGTCCCTAGTAAATCATTACTGGATTCACGAATCGCTTGAAATCCGCTGTAAATAATCACGATCGATAAGACAGCTCCTGCATAACCGTCAACTTGCCAGCCCGTCCACATTTCAACTGCCGTAGCGACTAAAACTAAGCCCGTCACATAAACATCGTTTGTGCTGTCTTGAGCCGCACTATAGAGGGTATTGGATTGAATCGATTCTGCAGCCGTTCGATAAAAATTCCCTTGAACGACTTTCACGATAATTGATATAATCAATAAACCAAAGACTAAGGGCGATGCAGTCAAGCTCGATGGATTCATAATCTGATTAATTGACGTTGTAAAAAATTGAATCCCGACATAAATAATGATGACCGAAATCAATAAGCCACTAATATACTCAGACCGCTCATGTCCATAAGGATGTTCCTTATCCGCTGGCTTAGATGCTGCTCGAAAACCCAATAAGGTTACCAATGACGATGCTGAATCTCCTAAGTTATTCATTCCGTCCGTTATAATTGATAGGCTCCCAGACAAACTCCCTGCTAGAAATTTGATAACAAACAGCAGTAAATTTGATACAAGTCCTACAATCCCAGCGATAACACCCACACTTTTACGCGCTTCTTCCTTCGTCCCATTCATTGAATATTTATTAATCCATATATTAAACATAGCCCACCTCACTTAACTCGTTGGAAAACAGAATAATAGAGTATCATATTTTGACCACTAATGAAAGCGACAGTTTCTTCTCCCATTATACACCACTGACACAATAGGACCATAAATACCCCGCTTGATAAAACCTAGAAAAACGTCTAAGATAGCTAAACTAAGACGTTCTTACTTTCAATCGCTTTTTAATAACGTAAATCAAATTCTAAACTTAAGGGTTCAACAAACTGAAAGTGTTTCTGTGTAAATTCATAAATCAGCTTTCTCAATACATCAATAGACGCTTAGCTGGTATCATGCAATAATACCAGCATATCAACACTCAGCTGTTTTTAAACTCTTTGTAAAAAAAGGTCGCTCATTGGAAACTCAACTTTCCAAAGTCATGATCACTTTGAAGCTTGATGGGTGGAAGTCAAACGATATCGAGAATACACTAAGCCAGTGATTTGAATCGATTCCCAGACATCTATTTAAGTCCATCACCTTTGATTGTGGAAAAGAATGTTGCATTTGGAAAAACCTAAGCAACCAACATGATATCGCCATCAATTTTGCTCATACTGGCCCCCACATCACAGCGCGGGCTGAATGAATAGTTTACCGGGGATCTTTCGAAAAGATAGATTGCCTAAGGAAATGGATTTCAAATTAGTTAATCAAATGTTCATTTCTTCCATCGTAAACAAACGGAACCATATCCCTAGATAAATATTAAATTATCAAACACCTTATCAAGTATTTTTGAGTGACATGGATGAAGACATTCTGTCTGACTTAATTTGACAAACAGGATTGATTAAATCTACTTCCAGCCAAAAAACACGCTGACTTGAGCAAACTCAATTTAGCGTGCGATTCCTTTCATTATATAGGTTTGATGGTACATTTAAAATCATAAGAGAAAGCAAATTCTTTTTGGATGTGTCTTTATTTACATACTTCTTGCAGAATTCTCCAACATCGAAAAAAAGATTCCAAAGCGAGTATGCTTTGAAATCCTTTAAGTCTTTATAATTTTCTTCTGCCAGTAATAAGTTGGAACACAAAGATGATACCGGCGATGACTAATAGTGTATGAATCAATCCACCACCAATTTGTAGTACCAAGCCTAATAGCCATAATACAACCAATACGACAATTATTGTCCATAAAATATTTCCCATTATTTTCACGCCTTTCTACATTGGACCATTGTTATATCCTTTTCTATATTATAAAGAAATTATATCGATAGACCAAACATAACGCTCAAACGGGTTAGACTATGTGTGGTCACGAGCTTTCAGAAGGCCAGATAATGAGTAGTTGTCGCGATAAAACTCTAACATGCGCCATTAGTGACGAACAAGTTCCCTTAGAATAATCGTCCTCTTTCTTCCACTTCCTTTCAAAATCAGCCCCACTCACTTTTAGAAAAGTGGACGGGGCTTGTGATAATTACACTCTCTCAATTCTTACTTGTTGTTTTGATACATCAACTTGAGCCAAGGCGCCGTACTGCATTAACATTTTGGGATAGGCATGTCCGAAGTTTAAATTGTACACAATTGGAAGCTCTCCCTCAAGGCAGTCGATTAAGACGGTTTTATATTCTTCATAAAACACTTCATCTTGCGGTTTCCCAACCAAGACGCCATTGATCCCGTCGAATAGTCCAGCCTCTCGCAAAGTCAGCAGCATGTCTTTAAACTTTTCAGGCGTTGGTCTTTCTTCAGAGGTTTCCAAGAAGACCACCGCATCAGCCAATTGACTTTTAGACGGGAAGAGCTGGTATGTCTCATTGATAGCCTTTTCCTCTGGATAACGCTCGCCGACCAATAACTCATACAGACTCTCCACACAACCACCAATCAACTGGCCAGAAAATGTACCAGAACCTTGAAGTAACTCATAGCCTCTAGTTTCCTGATGAGCAGCCCGATCAAGGCCCAAGGACTGCTCGGAAAAATCCATTCTTTCCTCAAACCATCGCTCGCTGGGCTGATAAACAAACGCCTCCTTGGTAAAAACTTGACTAAACGCTTCTGCCGAATACGCTAACATTGTCTCACCCAATTCCGCAAAACACGTCAAGAAACTCAAGCCATAAAATGACGGCACACCCAATTTATTTAACATCAAATGATTGATCGTTGTATCCGAATAACCCATGAAGAATTTCGGGTGCTCACGAATCACCGCTTGGCTTTCTTCACTTAACAAATAAGGCGCCAACTTAAAGGTATCTTCCCCACCAATTGCACATAAAATCCCCTTGATACTATCATCTTGAAAAGCCATCAATAAATCTTCCGCACGCTTTTTCGGATGCGTTTTGATAAATTCTAGTCCCTTCAAGGCATGTGGCATAAACACCACCTCTAAATCGAAAGTCTCCAAGCGATCGACGCCACGGGCTAACTGATGTGAACAAAACGCCTCACCCAATGTCCCAGCTGACAAACTGACCACCGCCACTTTATCCCCGTGTCTTAATTGAATCATTGCACTCTCTCCTTTTACCTTAGGCACGATAGACCTTGAAACGTCTTGGTGTCTATTCTAGCTAAGTAGTTCTTCATTTCATATTAAATTCCTTCTAGTATAAAAGATAGTGACACTCTTGGCTATTATAATCCCTTGCAATCACTAAATAATTGAATGTTTTATTTGGCCATCAACTATTTTTTATATCTAAATCATACTTGACTAATAGTAAAAAAAACCACCTGTGCACAGCACAAGATGGTCCATTAATTATACAATATCGCTGATAACAGGCTCTATTTCTAAACGCATCACATGTTTTAGACGATAACGAGACAGTGTGAATATGAGAATACCTTTTAAAACCGAGGTTAATGACATGGCAACCCAAATTCCTGACACACCCATTAAAGGCATGAGTAACATGGCTAAAGGGATTCGTATGACATTAAAAGTGGAATTGATGAGAGCTGGTGTACGCGTGTCGCCGATTCCGTTTAGGAAACCGCTCCCACCAATCTCAATACTCATAAACAATTGGCTCATGCCAAAAATGAATAAATAAACAGCCCCTAGTTCAACCGCTTGCGAATCATTTGGAATGAATAATTGGAACAGTTGATAGCGGAAAACTAATAAAACAACGGTCGCAATCATACCGATTGTCGCTACGGATTTCATACTCGTATTGTAAATATCTTTCACACGTTCAAAAAAGCGCGCCCCGAAATTTTGACCAGTGAAGGCTGTGATTGCAGCTGCAAATCCTTCAGTTGTCATCCAAGAAATCGATTCGATGTTAGAGCCTACAGAAGCAACCGCTAGAGGTAAAGCGCCGTAAGATGCTACCGAACGGTTCAACAAGACACTAATCAGTGCGTGAATATTGGATTGTAATGAAATTGGAAAACCTAATCGCGTCATTTCCTTCAATAAACTCAAATCAGGCTGAAAAACCATTGGGCGACTGTGGTTAATCAAATCATCACTACGTTTAATAACGTAGGCAAAACAAGCAAACACAACAAATTGTGCGAAGACTGTTGCGATAGCCGCACCTTGAATCCCCAATGCAGGAAATGGCCCCCAACCGAAAATCAAGAAAGGATCTGCGACAATATTAATCAGTAAGCCGAGTGTATTCACCCTAAATGGCAGGCGACTGTTTCCTAGACTATTGTAGGCACCGGAAAGCACCGGGTTGATGAAAAACAAAGGCATTCCCATCGCAATTACCACTAAATACTGTTCGGTCAAGCGATTGACACTATCATTCAAATTATAAAATTGAATGAGAGCATCTTTAAATACCAGAAGCAAACCGCCGTAAACAATACCCATTAACAGTGATAGCCACAAGCCATTATTAATCGACAATTTAGCGCGCCCACGTTCGCCTGCTCCATAATATTGAGCAGCCAACACCGACATGCCAACTCGAGGAATTAGCGCGAAAGAACTACCAATCCACATCAAGAAACCTACCTGACCAGCTGCGGCCACCGCTTCGGTCCCGATGCGTCCAATCCAAGCGATATCCGTTAAGTTATAGGCCATTTGAATAAAGGCAGTCCCCATCAGTGGCGCCCCAAACCGAATCATCGTCGGTAGTATCTTTCCATGTAATAAATCTAATGACTTCATACCATCCCCCCTTTACTAGATAGAATAATAGCAGAAGACACCCCTAAAGACAATCACATAAATTCTCCGACCACACTAGCTTTTAAAATCCCTCTAGGTAAAACGACTAACTTTCACAACCTTTCTTGAAACCATGGATTATAACGAAGTTACTTCCCCTTTAACTTATTTAAACCACGTCTTTAAGTTTCTTCCCATGACCTCGCGTCTTGTAGAAAGTCTAAGTTTTGAATCACTACGTTCTAGGTGGTTTATTCAGCCAATATATTGACAAACTTAAAGCAACTCTAAAGGTGCCCGATGGACCCCTTCAGTTCTTGCTTCAAGTCCTTTCAGTTGATTTAAAAAGGTGCGCGTGGTAGTTCGTTGACGAAAAGAACGATTTAATTAACGTGTAAAAGCGAAAACCAGCCAACTAACTACGGTTAGTTGACTGGTTTTCAGTGTGTTGCTTAAAGCGCTATTGCGGGCCCAATGCTCTTACACTTCTTCTTCAATTCCTGGACTTAACTTTTCCATGATCGGCATAGTAATTTTATCAGAGAAAAACTCGATGAAAGGACCAGCCACAAAACCAGTAATAAAGGTTGTGACACCAATCGGTCCACTTAAAAAAAAAGCGCCTGCGACTACAATAACATCCTGGCTGATTCGAGCATAACGATAACGCCAGCCCGTCTTATCAGACACTATCGGAGCAATCGCATCATAAGGCGACACGCCGAGTTTGGCATCCTTGTAAACAGCGACTCCAAAAGTGAATATCGCAATCGCCGCGAGGGTTATCAAGAGTTTGAAAACCATCGATAAATCATCGGGCGACAAGAAACTCTCCAATAGGCCCGTAAAGAATTGAATTTGATAACCAACCAAAATCATATTAAATATTGTTCCCCAACCAAGTTGTGAGCGGTCAATGAAAAAGATTATCACCAAAATAATAAGATTGACGACAAGTTGAAAGTTACCTAATGAGAAGCCTAGTAGTTCCGACGCTCCTGTGTTCAATGCTGTAAACGGATCTAAGCCCATAGACATACTTTCGCTTAAAGCAGCCCCAAAACTAATCAAGGTAATCCCAACAATTGAGACAAGTGCACGGATTATGAAATCTTTCCAATCAACCTTTTGTAGTTTTTCTTTGATATCCATTAATTAATCATTCCTTTCCTATAACTAAGGTATCCTTAAGTTTATCTGTCACATTTATGTGTGACTACTTGTTTTGTGGCAGTCTATTTGAGTCTTTCTGACTGTTTTCTAGCTGCTTGCTTCTTCTATTATAAGGAAAAGTTTAAGGAAATACACTTCAAAGACTTACCGAATCTACCTTATTTTATAGGGGGAGTTGATTGGGGGCTGTAGGTGAATTTTGCTGAGTCGACACGTTAGAAAGAAGTAGATGGGATAATTGAAGAGTGAAGCCTTGTCCAACCTACATTTGGCAAACTCTATGATGCATCACTTTAAACTTAACAGTCAACTTATCAAAAAAAAAGCGCACCGATGAGGATTAGTCATCGAAACGCTTGATGTTGTATAATTAAATTAAAGTCTATTAGAAAGGTCCATAATTAATGTAACTTGCAATCACAACAATGACAGCTGCAACTATTAACCAGGTTATGATTAATGGTAAAGCCCACTTCATCCATTTCTTGTAGCTGATATTTCCAATTGCTAAAGCAGCCATGAAATATCCTGATGCTGGCCACAGAATGTTTGTGATACCATCTCCTAATTGATAAGCCAAGATTGTTGTTTGTCTGGTAACAGACGAGATGTCTGCTAAAGGTAACATAATGGGTAAAGCAATGACCGCTTTTCCACTTCCTGATGCGATAACGGCGTTGAATAATGTCGTTACCGTTAGAATACCTACCGAAGCAATCTGACTTGGTAAAGCCACAACAAATCGCGCTAAGAACATAATGATTGTATCCATAACCATCGCATCTGTTAAAACAACCGCGATACTTCTGGCGATACCAATAACAAAAGCACCTACAATCATTTCAATTAAACCGGCAACAAAACTGTCTAATACTTCATTCAATGTCATGCCTGCGACGATACCTGGGATAACTCCTAATAAGATAAAGTAACCAGACATTTCACTAAAACTCCAGCTTAATAAAATCACACCGAAAATTAAGCCAATAAACAGAAGAATTGCTAACAAACCAGCTAAGTGAACTCTTGGATAAACCATTTCACCCGCAGTTTCTTGTGCTGTCAATTCACGCTGTGTCACTAAATCCTGTTCGTAAACTGAACTTGCTTTTGGATCCTTCAAGATTTTCTTTGAGTAAATGGCAATATACAGACAAGAGATAAGCATTAGGACAATCGCTGTAATAATTCTAAATCCCATTCCAGAATAGAGCGGTAAATCAGCGAGTAAATGACCTAAGCCTACTGTTGCCGGCGCTGACCATGCAGCACTAAAACCGGCGGCTGTTGCTGTTAATGAAATAGCGACAGTAACCATTGAGTCAAATCCTAACGCAAACAGTAATGGCATCAATACTGGAATGTAAATTAATGCTAGTTCTGGTACACCAATGAAGCCAGTAATTAAAACAAAAACGGCTGATAACACAAAGATAATTGCTAATTTTTTGTTTTCAAATGTTTTAACTAAACTTGCCACACCAAGTCTCAACATGCCCGTTTTTTTAATGACACCAAAGGCTCCACCAATCATAAAAGTAATAATGATGACATCAATGGACTCCTTTATTCCTCGTGGAATTGCGGTCATAATATTGGTTAGTGATAAATTGTTTTGAGTTACAAATCGGAAAGTATCCGGATCTACTGCTGTTCTTCCATCTGATGTAATCACTCGATCATAAACACCTGACGGGATGAGATATCCCGCAATAACTGCTAAAACAAGCATCACGAGTAGAATGACCCAAGGATGCATCCCTTTATTGTCTTTAGCTTTCACTTGCTCAGTCACCATAATAAATTTCCTCCTTTATCGTTTCGCGCAAATTAAATTGACTCTTTATTAAGAATACTGCCCTTCGAATAGACGTTTAACTTAAATCACCCCAATTGTAACCGTTATCATGTCTTTATATTAACAAATCTAAATTTTTATTACTTTGTATCATTCGGACAAAGCCTACAGATGATTAGCACTTTCGTCCATTGTATTCTTCTGTCATTTATGGAACCGTTATCAATAAATGGTTTGTGTCAGTTCTATCGAACGATATCAGACAAGAAAAACAGTTCGATATTGCATTTTCTGCAAATCAAACTGTTTTCTCTATTGCTTTAATCAACTTAAACTTTACGATGCTACTCATGAGCGAGCATTAACTTCCCCCCACCCCTTTTTAAGCTGTGGGTAGCTCACTGCGGTAAATCCATTCATGTCCATTCTGCTTCACTAATTGTTCTGCTTCAGCCGGTCCAAAACTCTTGGCACGATAATTTGGAAAGTCGGGTTCAGGCAACTCTTGCCACGCATTCACGATACTATCCGCAATCCGCCATTGCTCTTTGATTTCTGGGAAGGTTGGGAATAAGACGGCCTCCCCCTTCAAGGCATCCTCCAACAAATTCTCGTAAGGATCTGGAATGTAGGCTGTTTGATAATTCTTATCATCCGGTCCAAAGAAACTCGTCAGGGCTGCAAACTCATTGGTCGCCTGCTTTTGATCCAAGACAAAAGACAGACCGCGCTTAGGTTCTAACTCAAAGGTCAGTCGATTGGCCACGTTGCCTTCGACATCACCACGATTTTTCAAAACTAAATCAATCGTAAAATGATTTTCAACTAAAGCTTTGCCTGTCCTGACATAGAAAGGCACCCCTTGCCAGCGATCCGAATTGACCGCCAGTTCTGCCGCAAAGTAAGTGTCGGTATTACTGTCTGTGGACACATCTTCTTCATCACGATAATTATGATACTCACCACTCTGATCAGCCTGATATTGCCCTCTGACCACCTTATCTTTGACCATCTTCTTGTCAAAATCAGCCACACTCTTCAAAGCTTTTAACTTCTCTTTATGCACATCCACCGCCTCTAGTGATTTAGGTAAATCCATTGCCACTATAGCTAATAACTGAAGAATATGATTTTGGAACATATCTAAAACTGCGCCATAATCATCATAAAAGCCACCTCGATCTTCAATCGATAAGGATTCTGGCAAAGAAATTTGAACATTCTCAACAAAGTTCTTATTCCAAATCGCATCAATGATTGGATTGAAATAACGTGTCGCCAGAATATTCTGAGCGAAATCCATGGCTGGAAAATGATCATTATAATAGATATTCTCTTCTTCAAACGCCTTCAACAATAATTTATTATACTCTTTGGCCGACGCTAGATTTTCTCCAAAGGGCTTTTCAACAATGACTTTATGATTGCCTTCAATCTCAAGCATGCCCGACGCTTTTAAATGGGTCGTCGTTTCATCGTATAAGTTTGGCGAAATCGAATAGAAATACAAGAAATTGTTATCGAGCTGCTTTTCCTTCACGACTTCATTGATTGTCTCTTTTAACGTCTCAAAATCAGCCGCCTGCATACTATCAACCACCTCATAGCTACACAACTTTAAAAAAACATCATCAAACTCAGTGAAATTCGGCCCCTTTTCTACCGCTTGTTTGACATAGTCCTGAAACTCTTTCTCAGAAAAGTTGGATCGCGCCGCTCCAATAATCGCAAACTTCTCAGCCAACTTATCTCTTACGTATAACTGATGCAAAGCCGGATAAATAAAACGCTCCGCCAAATCCCCGGAAGCCCCAAAAATGACCATCAAACCACTAATTTGTTTATTTTCCATATGTTTCATCCTTTCCACACTTGTTTATCTTCTCTTTTAGTATAGGTAACAGTAGAAAAGCCTGTCAAAGAATCCGACTTACCTTCCCCTTCGGGAGAATAGGTCTATTATTTTGTTAGGAAAAATTATTATATAGTAGGAAAGCAGACAGCACGTCTATCTGACGCTTCTCAAGACGCTCTGGTTAAACCTAAAGCATGTTCTTTGCTTTAAGTGGCCTGCTTTTGAAAATCGCGCTAATCCATGGTATAATATACATACAATTTAAGAACACAACTTATTCAGAGTAAGCAGAGGGAATTGGCCCGATGACGCTTCAGCAACCTACCGTTTGGCAAGGTGCTACATCCAACTCGAAAGAGATAGATGAGTCTAAACCGTTTCGGCATGACTTTTTCAGTTGTGCTTTTTTTATTGAAAAAATTTAGGAGTGGTTTAGTATGACAAAAATTGTAGATGTAAAAGGTCATGAGATTTTCAATCGTTTTTCGTTTGAAACCTCTAATGTGGCAGAACGGGTTCAGTTTTTAAATTTTGCGATTGAGATCAGAGTACAAGAACTTTTAAAAAAGATTGATCCAAAGTTTGTGACAAGTGCCAATGTGGTGAATCGTCGATTGAATATTCCATTAAAATGCAAACAAGATTTAGACCAAATGCTGGAAGATCAAACGTTGAAGGACGCAGCGCGTCATCAACAACTCGATGCCATTCAAACAAGTATCTTTGGTCAGCTATAGACTAAACAAAAAATGCGACGACGTGGTGTATTTTCCCACATTGTCGCGTCTTTTAATTAAAAGGGGAAATCATCGGCCTCTGGATTGGGTTCAATGTCAGCCCATTCTGCTGCTTCTTCCAGCGTAGTTCCATAAGGAAGACCACTTGAGGTAAGTCCCGCAATAAATTCAAAGCCATAATGCTCCTCAAGCGTCATCTGAATTACTACAGAATCTTTGTTCTTGTTTTTATTTTTTTCACAACCAACACCTCACATCCATTAAAAAGCGAAGGAGTATGCTTTTTTTATCTACTTCTAATTATACTAATAGAAGTATTCTGTCCAAATTGCTTGAAATTGTCGTTTTTCTAACATCTTTCCTAGTAATGGAGTCTTAAAGCACTTTATGATAGTGGTAAAAAGCCTTAGCTTTCGGATTCGCAAGGATTGGCTGATGCACTTGATGTAAACTAACTCCTGGTTCACTATTTCCTTCTAATAAGCAAATGCCAGAATTCGTTACGACTACATCCCAGCCTACATATTTAATTTGCTTCATTTCGTAAACATGATTGGCAACAGACAGCATCTTAGTTTTTATTTCTGGCCAATGTGGCACTGACTGTCCAGTCAATTGCATCCCTGTATCGGGATGTTTTTCATACCAGTTAATAACTCCTTGATGAGGAATCACGGCGGCTTTACCTAATTGTCCCGTGTCAAAGGCAATAGAGAGACTTAAGCCTCTTCTCCGGAAATTGTCCGTCGGCATCGATAGACTGGTTCCAACTCGGAAGACCGAAGCAGCAATAAATGCCTTCTGAGTAAACGGATCAATCATCGTAAGCATTCGAATCGTATTTAACGTCTCAGGAAATAATGCTTGAGCAAATTCTCCTTGTTGAATAAATTCTGAGATAAAGTAATCATCCAAATTATCGAGATAGTCTAAAAACATCGGAGGAGTCATATTTTGGCTATTTCTATGAATTTGTCCATCGGCCCAATAAACAACTGAAACACCCCGGCCTTCAGCACCGTCAATTGGCTTGATGACCAGTTTCACGTTGGGATGCGTGGTCAAATAAGTCAACAAGCCCTCTGAATCTTGCAACTCTTCGTTTCGAGAAATTAGTTGACCGATCTCTTCTCAAAGAAATCCACATGTTTAGTTGCGACCACTTCATCATCAAACCAATCTGTTTTTGCAACTTCCACCTCATCCACTTCGAAAATTCGTTCGAGCCCAATGAATTCAAGTGAATTATTCAGTCGATTTTTAATAAATTCTTCTACTGTATAGCGCGGAATAAAATCCAATTCCCCATCTTCAAAGATCCAATTCAAAACCTCGTGTTCTGAAATATATGCGTCGCGACATAACTCATAAATATCTCGAGCCATCTCTTCATCAAACCACTGGGGTTGCTCATTGCGAATCGTGTTAATGAGATCAATCCCAAACT
Source organism: Fundicoccus sp. Sow4_F4 (assembly GCF_052116145.1). NCBI lineage: Bacteria > Bacillati > Bacillota > Bacilli > Lactobacillales > Aerococcaceae > Fundicoccus > Fundicoccus sp. Sow4_F4. Next base: position 102,884 of record NZ_JBQKLQ010000005.1, read on the forward strand.
CCCCATGAAGCTGTTCTTCCTTAGAAGTCGCTTCAATCACATTGGATATTCCACTAAACAGATTTTTGTGTTTATTGAATGCCATAATTATTAGAAATTGGCTGAATAAAGAAATATGTTCAATGAAAGCCGAAAATAATAAAATTGCGATCGTGTAATCCCGGTTGCTACCATTTCTGGCATAATCATTATGTTTCTTCAAATAGTTAACGCGATGGTCAAGTGCAGGTATTTCTTCAATTCGTTCGAATTCACTATTAAGACCTAATAGTTCTAATAGATGGGCATAAGCGTCACTATGATGGACTTCGGATTCTGCAAAGGTAAAGCCAACATTCGCAAGTTCTGGTTTAGGGAGACGCTTATACAAATCCCCCCAGAATTCTTTAACATCTACTTCAATTTGGGCAATGGCTAGCATAGAATTCTTTATCGCGGTCCGCTCATGTGGCTGGACATTAATTTTATAATCATGAATATCACTCGTATAGTTGTATTCCGTATGCAGCCAGTAGGAGTGTTGAATCGCTTCTTTGTATAACGCTAATTCTGGATACTCAAAGGGTTTCAGATTCTTTCGGCCTTTAAAAATATCTGGCTTCCGTTCTTCAATTCGCTCATGGCGATAAAGTATATAAGCCTTGGCGGTCTTAGTAAACAGGTTCAACATGAGCTTTTCTTCGACTAAGTCTTGGATCGTTTCTACATCGAGCGATTCTTGATCAATCCCGTTAATAATATTCTGTGTCACACTTTCGATATTTTCTTCTGTCATTTCTTTAGTTTCATTATTAGCTTTAGTGATCGCGATTTTAATTTTTTCTCTATCAAACTCTACGATATCACCCGTACGTTTTATGACTGTTTTGATCATTGTCTGCTCCTTTATAAGTAATCTAATATATCAATAAACTCACTATATTTAATGAATTCATCATCAATCCTTATGCGTGGTAAAGATGTCATACCACGTGATTGAAGTAATTCAAGGGCTGGTTCATTATGACTGACATTCACTTCACTATAAGTAACTTTTTTCATACCTAACCACTGCTTAAGTAGCTGGCACTGACCACAACCATCTTTGGTGTATAGCTCGACTTTCTTCATGCTGGCCTCCTCTAAAATTTATTACAGGATATTCCTCCAGAAGTTCCTGCACAATTTTAGCCAATAAAAAAGACTATGTACAGAAAGCTCCCAGGCCTTTGTCATAATCTTCAAACTTAAAAAAGGACACAAAATGTCCAAAATAAGCAAACAGATATAAACAAATGTTACAAAACCCTGAGATGTAACAATTATTGTTCATAGATGGAGATCTGACTTGCCATTAAATAATGGCTCACAGTAGCATAGGGACTGTGCTGGATTTACACCAGCTTCACCTTAATCTAGATTTACTGCAAGTCTATTTGACCAACACTGAAATAATTGATTATCTAGACAAGTAAGCAAGAGAAAAACCCGAGATTACATCATCGTAATCTCGGGTTTTTCTAATTTTTAAATTTATTTCTGTCAGTTACTTTATCCGCATCATCATTTTAAGATCTGTATTAATCACGAACGCCCTACCTTTGTACTGATTTTATCATGCTTTACAAACTCGCATCGTGTGCTTCAACAAATAAGTGATAAGGACATGGAAATTTACCTGACCAAATATTACTTACTTAAACTTTCGCTTATAATCGCACTCTTTATCTCACTGTCATACTCCAACAGATAATTTCTATCATCTAGATAAATCATGATATGCCTGTCTGGAATCTTCTCTTGAAATTGCAGTTTAGTCCGCTTGCGACTCGCGAATGAAGGTCGCATCATATTCGGGAATTCCATTAGTGTCACTAACGAATCGTTCGACGGTCATCGTCAAGCCATATTTCTCTCGCAAGGCAATGATTTCATCCATCATCGGGGACTGGTGATGCGCATCGAGTGATGATTGCTTAGCCCATGCATCGATTAAAAGAATTGTTTCTGGTTGGCCAAGTGGCGTGAAGTACTCATAGCGTAAGTTGCCTGTTTGTTGACGAATCCGATCAACTAGTCCTTTTTCTTTCATCTCACGGGCAAATTGCTGGGCCTTATCTGCTTTTCCAGTGTAATAAATATTGATGCTTATCATACTCAAACTCCTTTCTGTAGAATAATTATTCTCCTTTCTGAGATAGAACTTCTTTGAAAAAATTTTTTAGAACAAATACGACTCACTATCCCGCGTTGCCGTAAGATTGTGAGTCGCATTCTAGCATTTGATTAAATAGTTTCGCCGTTTGAGGCAATCACTTGCTTGTACCATTCAAATGATTTTTTCTTCGTACGGTTCAAGCTACCATTACCTGCATCATCGCGGTCCACATAAACGAAGCCATAACGTTTCGACATTTCGCCTGTCGAAGCAGACACAAGATCAATCGGTGCCCAACTCGTGTAGCCCATTAAGTCAACACCATCCAATGTCACAGCATCCCTCATAGCACTGATGTGATCGCGTAGATAATTAATACGGTAATCATCTGCAACATAGCCATTCTCGTCCGGTTTATCAATGGCACCTAAACCATTTTCAACAACGAAAAGTGGTTTTTGGTAGCGGTCATAGATTTCGTTCATCGTCGTACGCAAGCCTAATGGATCAATTGGCCAGCCCCACTCACTGACTTCTAAGTACGGATTTTTTTGACCAACAATAATATTACCTGAGGCCTTTTCGTGCATCTCAATATTATCCGGATGAACGGACATATTTGACGTATAGTATGAGAACGTAATGTAGTCGACCGTGTGTTTGTTCAACAACTCCTTGTCGCCTTCTACAAAAGGAATCACAATACCTTCGCGCTCAAAGGATTTAAGAGCATAGGCTGGGTAAGCTCCACGTGCTTGCACGTCCACGAAGAAATAGTTATTGCGGTTATCCTGCTGGGCTTGGAAAACATCTTTAGGATTGGGTGAAGCTGGATAGAATGTCCCTGCCGCCAACATACTGCCTACCCTAATGTTTGGATCAATCTCGCGAGCAATCTTCGTTGCGAGTGCACTTGCGACCAGTTCATGGTGAATCGCTGAGTATTTCGCTTGCTTTTCATTCTCGCCAGGTTCGAACGTTAGACCCGCACCCATAAATGGTAAATGAAGAATAATGTTAATCTCATTAAAGGTAATCCAGTAACGGACTAGACCTTTGTAACGTGTGAATAAAGCGCGTACTAAGTTCGCATAAAAATCCACAACTTGACGGTTTTTCCAGCCACCATATTCTTTAATTAAATGAATTGGCATATCAAAGTGAGTAATAGTCACTAAAGGCTCGATGTTATGCTTCTTCAGTTCTTTGAAAACATTCTCGTAAAACTTTAGTCCTTCTTCGTTTGGCTCAGCTTCATCTCCCATAGGGAAAATTCGGCTCCAAGCAATACTCATTCTGAACACTTTAAAGCCCATTTCAGCATAAAGAGCGATATCTTCCTTATAGCGGTGGTAGAAATCCACACCAACTTTTGCTGGATAGTGATGTGCCTCATCAAAGGCTAAGTGAAGTTTTTTACCTAAGCCAATTGGGAAACGGTCCTCGCCGTGTGGCATGACATCGACGTTCGCCAAGCCGCGTCCACCTTCATTGTAGCCACCTTCGTACTGGTTAGCAGCTGTAGCGCCACCCCATAGAAAATCTTTTGGAAAGCCCATTAATTATTCCTCCTATTATAAGTGAGAGTTTGTCTTGATTGGTTAATTAGTCATTTACTCAGCGTCGTATAAACTTGCCCCATTCGTGCCGATCACTTCTTTATACCAGTTGAAAGATTTTTTCTTATAACGCTTCAAGCTACCTTCTCCATCATCATTGCGGTCAACATAGATAAAGCCGTAACGTTTAGACATTTGAGCGGTTGACATGGATACAAAGTCAATCGGTCCCCAAGAAGTATAACCAAGCAATTCTACGCCATCTTCAATTGCTTCGCCAACTTGTTGTAAGTGAGCTTTCAAGTAAGCAATTCGGTAATCGTCTTCAACGGTAAAGCTACCTGCGCCATCTTCAATCAGTACATCTTTGGCACCTAAGCCATTCTCAACAATGAAGAGTGGCAATTGATATCGATCCCAGAAATCATTTAAAACAAGGCGTAGGCCAATTGGGTCAATTTGCCAGCCCCACTCTGAAGAGTCTAAGTATGGATTTTCTAACCCTCGGAAAATATTGCCTTCACCACTCTGATAAGTTTCAGAATCATGAGCTTGAACTAATGAGACGTAATAAGAGAATGAAATGAAGTCGACCGTATGTTCTTTTAAGATTGCGGCATCATTTTCACCAAATTTAATTTCAATGCCTTGTTCGCGCAAATGACGTTTTAAATAACCTGGGTATTCGCCACGAACATGGATATCTGTAAAGGCATAGTTCTCATTCATAAAGTCTCTAACCGCTAGTTGGTCTTTAGGCTTTGGCGTCATTGGGTAAGTTGGCATCGAAATGACCATACAACCGACTTGCATCTCAGGATTAATCTCTTTAGCAATTTTAGTAGCTGCTGCAGAGGCAACTAATTGGTTATGAGCCGCTTGCCATTTATCAGCTAAAGTAACTTCCATTTCCTCTGGAAAAATAGCGCCGTTAGCTGGTGCGCTTATGATTGAATTAACTTCATTAAATGTTAACCAATATTTTACTTTATCTTGATAACGTTCAAAGACTGTCCGAGCATATGTTTCAAAGAAGCCAATCACTTTACGGTCAATCCAACCACGATAGTTACGAGCTAAATTCAGAGGTGGTTCATAATGCGACAAGGTCACTAATGGCTCCATGCCATGCTTATGCAGTTCATCAAACAAATCATCATAGAATTGTAGTCCTTCTTCGTTTGGTTGGGCGTCGTCACCGTTTGGATAAATTCTTGACCAAGAAATCGATAGGCGGAAGACTTTGAAGCCCATTTGTGCCATTAAAGCTATATCTTCTTTGTAACGATGGTAGAAATCAATTCCTTTTAATTTTAAGTTCTCTTCTGTTGGTTCTAGAGTGGGTGCTGTCATTAAGCCTTTTGGCATCACATCTTGCACACTCAGTCCACGCCCACCCTCGTTATAAGCGCCTTCTAATTGGTTTGCGGCTGTAGCCCCTCCCCATAAGAAATTTTCTGGAAATTTTGGTGTTGTCATAATATATTTGCTCCCTTCAATTCTAAGTAACTAAATTAAACCAAAGTGTTTAAACGCATTATATAAACCATCATCTGAAACTGCATCCGTCACGTAGTCAGCCATGGCTTTTATTTCTTCGCCACCACTAGCTACCGCAACTCCAACTTCAGCATACTCCAACATTGGAATGTCCACTTTGGCATCCCCTACCGCCATTGTATGTTTAGGATTTAACTTATGATGGCTTTCTAAAAATTCTAAAGCTGTCCGTTTATTTATCCCGCCACGCGCCACATCACCGAACAAGGCATGCTCACCTTTACCACCCCAAGAATTCACTTGAAAATCAGCAAAGTATTCCGTCGCATCTAAGTAGTCTTGATAAGTATTTAAGATAAACGATATTTTATTGACATCCTCACGTACAGGCTCTGTACCGTAAATCATATAGGGGAAGGCGTCATCCACTGAGAATGTTTCATCCGTTTCCACACCTTTACCTTCAACATAAGCACGCATGGTTTCTTTGCCACGTTTTTTAAAATTAGTCGAAGCATACAGTCCTGAATTGGCTTCTACATAATATTCCAAGCCTCTTTCATGAAGCCAGTCGACAATCTTTTTGACATCCTCGACTGGAATTGCTAAATGCATTAACGCTTCATTATTTGCCTCAATATAGTTTCCGTTACCTCCAACATAGCCATCTAAGCCGATGCCTAAAATTTCTTCGTACATTTCTGCTTTAGACCGTCCGGTCACCGCATACACCTTATGCCCGTTAGCACGAGCCTCTTTAATTGCTTGCACAGCAGATGCCGGCAGATGGTTATTATAATCAACTAACGTTCCATCCACATCGATAAATATATACCAATTTTCATTCATGTAAACATGCCCCTTTCAAATAGACTTTCCCTTAACTCTAAGTTAACTGAAATGCGATGCCAATTTCAATCAAACTGCCGTAATTATTCACTTTGACACAGCGATTCTAGGAATACACAGTGTTTTTGTGTATAATGAACACAAATCAATACACTTTATGTGTACAGGAGGGCTTATGTTAATAATTGAGCACTTAAGAGCCATGACTTTTTCAGACGCAGAAAATCAAATTGCAGATTATCTCATCCGACACCCACATGAATTAGACCAATTGACGACGCAAAATTTAGCAAGCTTTACACACACGAACCCCAACTCTGTGATTCGCTTAGCCAAGAAACTTGGCTTTGATGGCTGGACGAGTCTTCGCACGGAATACCAAAAGGAATGGCAATACCTCAACAGCCACTTCAATGTCATTGACGCCAATATTCCTTTCGATCACACAGACGATGTCATTACCATCATGCATAAATTAGCCCAACTCGAACAGAATACGATTTCAGATACCGTGAGCTTAGTTGAAAGAGAGTCCCTTGTTAAAGCTCAGAAGCTTCTACTCGACGCTAAGCAAATTATTATCTTTGCTTCACTGACGAATGCTAAAATCGCGACGGACTTTGTGACTAAAATGCGACGGATTGGTATGCCGGTCACCCTTTCGAGTGAATTCGATATCAGTGTCTATGAAGCCTACAATGCCAGCCCAGATACGTGTGGCTTGATTATTTCTTATACTGGAGAAAACGCGACTTATGTGCATTGCGGGAAGTTCCTGAAGCAAAAAGGTGCCAGAATACTATCGCTCACGAATATGGGTGACAACCAAATTGCCCGGATGAGTGACTGCAATCTCAGCATCACGACACGTGAACGTCTCTACTCTAAAATCGGTAACTTCACGTCCAATACTTCAATTATCTATTTATTGGACCTATTGTATTCGGTGGTCTTCGCTGCCAATTACCAGAAAAACCTAGATCATTTGATTCAAATTGGCCAAGCTTATGACAGCCGTACAACGACCAACACGATGATTGAAGAAGTAATCAGCCCTTCGGGACAAGCAGCGAAAGAAAATTTGGAGTAACTTTCGCTAATCCCTTATAAAGTATCAAAAGAACACGCCATCTTTAAAGATAACGTGTTCTTTTTCTTTTGGTGGAATGAACACTATATAGTCGTCTCAAAACCGTTAGCCACTAAAGCTTATTGTGATCATTCACCCTTTTTTTCTATTCTTATCTCGGATATATCTTTCGTAGCCTTCTCTTTTCTTTTTCTGATAGAGAAACCTTGCATACATCTCAGAATCTAATCTTTGATTTTTTATAGCTGACTTCACAGCACATCCTGGTTCACTTTGATGCTTACAATCATTAAATTTACACTCTACTGCTAATCGACTAATATCCTCAAAGAGTATTTCAGAGTCAATTTCTCTTGATGTTTGAATACCTTTAAATCCTGGACTATCTATTAAATATGATTCAGTACTTGTGGCATGATACATTTTAGTCGCAGTGGTCGTATGTTTTCCTTTTCCATCCATTCGAACGTCGTTAGTAATAATTGACACTTTATTTAATAAATAATTGGTTAAGGTGGATTTTCCCACACCTGATGATCCAACCAATAGTGCCGTTTCGCCTGGTTCAAATAATGTGTTTAAATGAAGCAAACTTTCCTCATTTAAAATAGAATAAGAACAGATTCTTAAATGAGGATACACCCGTGATACATCTTCTAATATCTTTTCTGTTTTTAATTGATAATCATTTTTAGAAATAAGTATCTTAATATCCTTTACCATCCCTGAAAATACCATGAGATAGCGTTCTAGCTTGCTTAATGTAAATCGTTGATCAGCGGCAATTAAAATAAATAATTGATCTACATTAGTCGCTAGAATTTGTTCCTCTACATGAAACAAAAAATCTTTACTCGTTGTGTTACGCGCCTTGGATATTACATTTTCTCTAGTTAAACAGTGCGTAATAAATAGCTGATTATCAACGGTGGTGACACTCACAAAATCTCCGACATAATAATCTTTATCGTTAGTAGTAATAGCCTGGAGGTGGTCTCCTTTGTGATTCACTACTTGATAAACATTTCGATTTTTTTCAGTGATTCTTACGATATCTGCTATAACAAACCCATGTTTTATACAATATGCATTAATTCCAAAATCCATCTTTTCCCTCAATTCATATAAAAAGCTCATGTTCAAAATTTCCAACAGTCTGTTAGTCACGACTACAAAGAAAATTTCAAAAATGAGCATTAATCATAATGAATTTAATTTTACACACAGTGAAGTATGAGATTAATGAAATAGACTTTGTATATTATTTTTTTCATTATCTCACCCTCTTTCTAGATAGATAGATTCTAACGTCCTATCGCTAAATACATAGTAACAAAAGTTATAAAATTAAGCTAATTATAAGCGTGCATAATTAGTCTCTCTTTTCGAGTCACACAACACGAGTGGACAAATAATCCAAGTTTAAAACGAACACTGCCAGAAACGATTCACTCTGTTAATCAGGAATTTAATAAACACAGGATACTCTTGAATCTCAGAGTATTCTATATTCTGATGTCACATGACTATCAAGAATACTAACTTTCTATGCCGGAATATCTCTTCTACCTCAGTAAGATTAAAATTTGACACTTTTACTTTCATTAGATTATTATCAGTGTCTATTTGACCACATCTCAAGGAATGCGATAGAATGTAGACTATACAGCACTAGGAATAGAAGGGATTTATTTGAGAAAAAAAGCACTAAAGTTTCAGTTCACTAGTTGGATTTTTTTATTATCCGCCATTGCGGGTTTTATGAATGCTACATCTATAATCTTATTCTCGGCAACTAGTTCCCATCATACAGGTAATTTGACGCATGGTATGATTGTGTTGCTCGAAGGAAATTACGAGAAATTTATTCACTTGTTAATGATTTTACTCGCTTTTTTCCTGGGAAGTCTCTTGAGTGGCTTTTTGTTTCCAGCACAAGTATTTAAATTAACGCGTCGTTATGGGTATATTCAATTAGTCTCTGCCTTTGCGATTGCAGTTGCTAGCTTCGTACTTAAAGATCCATTGTGGTATTCTTTAGGCACTGCCATGATTTTAGGCCTTCAAAACGGCATGTTTGTCTATTATAAAGGTATGATTGTCAGGACGACCCATATGTCAGGAAATCTTACCGATGCCGGCTTAGCCATTGGAAGAAGCTTAGCAGGGAAACCCTCCGAACTCTGGAAAGCACGATTTCAATTGATGAATATTTCTTCTTTTGTAATGGGTGCTTTGGTAGGAGCGGTTTTATTACTCCGCACAGAGGTAAACATTTGGTTTGTGGCAAGCAGTCTCTATTTGGTGTCAGGTATCTTATACTTCTTGTTATATCACCACGTAAATTACCTCAAGCTAAGAAATGAACAATTAAAACTTAACGAACACTCCTTATTTGATTTTCTACTCAAGTAAGTAAATGAAATCATCCGAGACTACGAAATGTCATCTCGGATGATTTTGTATGAATACATTTATTTCCTCATAGGACTCATAGGCTGGTTAACTACTCTACTATGCATGAACGTTTTCCCATGACTTCAATAAGCGGATTTCCGTATATATGACGCCACCAGATTCATACTCGAATACGTCGCCTTCCTTAAAACCTGCTCTTTTATACAGTTCAATAGCCTTTGTATTCTCTACTTCTGCACTCGTATACAGTTTTAAGACCTGCGGATAACTTTCTTTGAAACATTTCAAAAATTGCTTTAAAGCTTGTTTCCCAAACCCACGATTCTGATAGGAGTCAGCAATCATAAAACGACTCATTGACCAGCCCTTTATTTCTTCATCGAAATCATACAAGATAAAACCAATCATTTGCGACTGATTATAAATTGCCAAAGGATATAGATTAGGTTCATAGGCAGCTTGAACTAAAGAATACTGATTGGGTGCTACGAACTTTTCTTGACTCTCATTAACCCTTAACTCTATACACTCGTTATAGTTTGATTGATCAATTGAACGGAATTCTATTGTCATTTTTTAGTACCTCTTAAGCATTCTTTCTGTCTTTTGTTATCAAACTATTTATTGATTATTTTGCTGTGATAAAATCCTTTATCTCTCATTACCTGAAATAGTCTGTTCGTTAATAAGTGTTTTTCCTTTAAACCCACACTGACAAAAGCTCGTTTCCCAAAAGAAGTTATCTCTTTCAATAGTATATTACATCCATCGCTTAGTATGAATGATAATAAATAAAAGGATATGGTATCACCCTAACAATACTATTGAATGGGTCCCTAATTTTCGTTCGGAATAGATTTTTATTACCTAGGCTGACAGTTTAACTAAACTTTCGCTTTCTCAATTATTTTATCAGATATAATTGTTCACTAACTATTGACATCTCCTTTCTTTTGCCTTATATTCAATTACAGACAAACAGAGTCTTTAATTAAGGGGGAAACAGTATGAAATATTCAAAAGCCACGAACTATGCGCTCCATTCGATGGTTCATTTAGCGATGGAAACAGATAATGAGGCTGTTCGAGTCGAAGATCTCGCTCAACTTCAAAATCTCTCACCAACCTATTTATCCAAGATTCTCACTAAACTAGCTAAAGCCAACTTGATTCTGTCGACGCCTGGTGTCAATGGTGGCTACCGCTTGCTAAAATCGCCTGAACAAGTAACTTTTCTGGAAATCATTCAAGCAATCGAAGGTCAAGATGCCCTACTCAACTGCACAATGACACTTGAAGGTAAAGGGCATCATCATGAGTGTCTGATTGAAAAAGCAATCGCCGATGCCGAAGATAAGATGCTTGAAGCCCTGTCACACAAGACAATTGCTGGAATTTTAGCACAAATGCCCGTTAAGGATTAGCTTATGGCTAATTCTCACCCCAATTACAGACAATCTGAGTCTTTAATAGGAAGCTATACGAGGAGGAAATAATATGTTCGATGTTGTGATTATCGGTGGAGGGCCTGCCGGAATGAGTGCCGCCTTAGTTGCCGGAAGAGGTAAACAGAATGTGTTACTGATTGATGAAGAAAAACCACGAAATGCGGTGACAAAAGAATCGCACGCCTTCTTAACACGAGATGGAATTAAACCAGAAGAGTTTAGAGAAAAAGGCAGACAGGATTTACTAAAATATCCTAGTATTTCAATTAAAAATGACCGCGTCCGAGCAATCGTAAAGTTAACTGATGACTCCTTTGAATTGACTACTCAGTCCGGTGTTAACATTCACACTAAAAATATTGTACTCGCCACTGGTTTAAAGGAAACACTTCCCGACGTAAAAAGCATTGAACATTATTATGGGACGAGTATTTTTTCTTGCCCATTCTGCGACGGTTGGGAGATGAAAGAACATTCTCTTATCCTCATCATCGAATCCATACAAGCATTTCACCTGACCAAATTATTAAAGAATTGGACTGATGATCTCGTCATAGCTACTAACGGGAACTATTTTTTAAATAGTGAGCAGAAAGAAAATCTAGCACTAAATAATATTCGCCTTATCGAAGATAAAATCGTCGAACTAAAAGGTGATCAGGGTCAATTACAAAGCGTAACCTTCGAAACTGGCGAAGAACTAGTGCGAACAGGCGGTTTCTGTGCGACTGTATTAGATAATACACTGCCATTCATTGAACAACTAGGCATTGAAGTCAATGACTTCGGTTATATTACAACTGATATGATGGGACATACGAGTATCCCGGGTATTTATGCAGCTGGTGAAATCACAGGTCCTTCTCAATTAATCGTATCTGCCAGTCAAGGCCATATGGCTGGCATTGGCATTATTGCTGACAGCAGTGAAGCACATTTTCTAACTAAATAAGGAGTGACAGAAATGAATCCTATCGACAAATTCAACCAACTCGCAACACGCTATGATACACCATTAAACATTCAAATGGCACATTTAGCAGTAGAAGCGATCCGTCGTTTTAAAGACAAAGACAAGACAAAAACTGCAGCTGATTTAGGCTGCGGAACTGGGCTTATTGGGCTCGACTTATTAGACGACTTTGACTCCATGCTCTTTGTTGATGGATCTAAGAATATGCTTAAAGCAGTAGAGACAAAATTAAGTCAAAGAAGCGCAACTAATGCGAGCGTTCTGCAATCGGATATGGAAAATGACTTACAACTTCCACGCAAAGTTGATACGCTCATCCTCTCTTTAGTTTTACACCATATAGCTAATCATCAAGAACTATTGTCCAAACTTTATAACAATTTAAATGACAATGGACAACTATTTATTATCGAAATGGAAAAGCAAGACCATAACCATCATGGCATAGATTGCTCTGAATTGGCTACTAACTTGTCAGCTATCGGTTTTCGAAACATTCAATCAGAATCTATTTATGATGCAGCAAAAGAAAATGATTACTATCATGCCTCACGTTTTATAATCAGCGCTAGAAAATAGAAAACTAGACAGAAAGCTTTTCTTTTTTAACAAAATATCACACAAAAACCGATTAAAATGGAATTCCTTTCCACTTTGATCGGTTCTATTGTTACATCAACATGATTAGTGCAAAAAAGTATCTAAAGAAGTTTATAATTACGTTAAACTTAAAATGATTCCTTAGTCTACTTACCAAGCAGGAATCAAAGCATTATCATAATGAGCTAATATGAATTCCGCTACATTGTCTTGCTGAAAAGCTTCAACAATTTTTAAGTATATTTCATTCTCTGCATCTTCTGTACGTGCGACAATAATATTGATATAAGGTTGTAGATCTTCATTATCTGGATCAATGTCTAAAGCGAAAATCGCATCTTTAACTGGATTTAATCCAAAATCTATAGCCAAGTCACTATTCGTAATCCCTGCTGCCAAGTCAGGAAGTGCTTGAGGAATCAATGCCGGATCCGCTTCGACAATATCCAAATTCAAAGGGTTTTCAATAATATCCGTGATATCTGGCAAGAACCCTTTACTTGGATCTACCTTAATCAAGCCGGCTCGGTCTAAGACAATAAGAGCACGTCCCATGTTGGTCACATTGTTGGGAATCGCAATTTGATCACCTTCAGACAGTTCAGATATATCACTAATGTTGTCTGAATAAATATTCATTGGGCTAATAATTGTATTCCCAATGGCAACTAATTCATAGCCTTTATCTGCAATTTCACTATTTAAAAATGCATTGTGTTGGAAGGCAGTTAAATCTAACTCGCCTTCTGCTTGCGCCTGGTTTGCATAAATCCCATCCATGAAACTAACTAATTCAATTTGAATAGCTTCGCCTAAATTTTCTTGGACTAGCTCCCATATAGGGTCAGTTGAGTCACCAATGACACCGACAGTAACCGTCGTTTGTGCACTTGCAGTTCCATTTACAGAAACACTTAAATATATTACCAAACCTAGTATCGCCAATAACTTCTTTAATTTATTCATCTTGTTTTTTCCTCCTTAATGACCTTTAGCGACCGCATGCTAGTATTAATAACTAAAGCTTAAATCTGTCACGCCATCCAATGTCTTCGCATATTTCTCGCTAAAATAGCGTGCCATTGGTAAGTTTTGATCTAAATAGTTACCACAGTCACGAGCTGCTGCACCTGGAATTTCACCTTCATAGGTCGCACAGAAAACAAACGTTTCTTTCAATAATCTTAATGTATCAGCTGGGTTAACTTGATTGGTCAGAATTAAATAAAATCCTGTCCGACAGCCCATTGGTCCAAAATAAATAACTTCATCTTTAAATTCCGCATGATTACGTAAAAAAGTAGCGGCTAAATGTTCGATCGTATGAATTTCTGCTGTATTCAAGACTGGTTCAACGTTCGGGGCCGTAAAACGTAAATCATAAGACTTAATCACTTGCCCTCCGACTTGATCCTCAAGTGATAAATATAAACCTGGTTTCAAATTTAAGTGATCTACTGTAAAACTTGCAATTTTTTCCATTAGTTATGTTCTCCTATCATTGTTAAAGTTATTGTTAAAAACAAGCGAATTCCCCACTTTAAGGCGGTCTCATCGAATGTAAATTTAGGATGATGTAAACCAAAATTGGCTTTAACCTCTCCAGATTCCTTAGGTTCTGCTGCTCCGACCATCGTGAAAGCAACGGGTACCTTTTGAGCGTAAAAAGAAAAATCCTCACCAGCTAAAGTTGGTGTAAAAGGCTCGACAACCTTTCCATAATGCTTACTTAAATTTTCACTTAATTGCTTCACTAGGCGCTCGTCATTGATGAGTGGAGCGGACGGCGCATCCCCTGCTTGCAGACCATCAATCTCAAACGTCGCTTCAAACTCAAAGCCATAGAGCTTGGCATAGCTTTCAAGCGTTTCAATTATGATTTTTCTAATCTCTAATAGAAGCTGCTGATTTAATGTACGGATTGTGCCACCAAAGTTTAAATTATTGGGGATCACATTCGTTGCCTCACCTGAATGAATATAAGTGACAGAAAAAGTATGCGTCTCTAAAGGATTAATCTTGCGACTCAATTGTGTCTTAATCGATGACAATAAATTCAGACTCGCATTAATTGGATCAACCGTCTCATGTGGTCGACCAGCATGTCCGCCTCTACCTCTAATCGTAATATCAAACCAACTGCCGGCAGCCATAATGGGCCCACTCGCTAATTGATATTTGCCAACCTCTAATTCTGGCCATAGATGCAGCGCATAAGCTTCATCAATCGTTTCTAAAAACCCTGTTTTGATTAGTTCCCTTGCACCTGCCACTTCTTCAGCAGCTTGAAAGACAAACACGATGTCTCCTGATAGTCTATCCTGATAAGGCGCTAGTATAGCAAGCACACTAAGCAAGATGGCAGTATGTCCATCATGGCCACAAGCATGCATCAAGCCAGGTTTCAGTGACTTAAAGGGTAGATCGGTCGCTTCCAAAACAGCTAAGGCATCGATATCTGCTCTCAACAAAATCCTTTTTCCAGGATATTTTCCTACTAATGTAGTTTGCACAGTTGTCGGCAGTAGCCTTTCCACAAAGAGACGTTCATTAATTTGTTTGATGGCATGTTCAATGTAATTGGCGGTTTCAAATTCCTCATGGGCTTTCTCAGGATATTGATGTAAGTGACGTCGCCATTTGATTGTTTGTTCCCAAATAGCTTCAATTTCACTCTCAAATAAATCTGATTTATACATCATGTCTCGCCTCCTTTTAATGCATCGTCATCCCGCCGGTAACATTGATTGCTTGTCCCGTCATATAAGAGGATTCACCTCTCGTAAGAAATTCAATCACCCCTACCACGTCAGCCACTTCAGCGGTACGCCCCAATGGAACCTGTGAACAATCTTCTGCATAAACTTCTTCGGCAGTCATCCCTCGTAAAGCCCCACCTTCAATTCTTTCACGATATTTCATTGGCGTTTCGACAATCCCTGGACAGACCGCATTGACCAGAATATCGTTCTTAGCTAATTCTATCGCTGCCGTTTTGGTCAACCCAATCACCGCATGCTTAGAAGCCACATAAGAACTTAGACCACGGTAACCATTCTTACCTGCTTGAGAAGCAATATTAATGATGCGTCCTGGCAATTGTTGCTTAATTAGTGCTTTCGCTACTACTTTCATTAACTCACTCACCGCAAAGACATTAATCTTAAACGTGTCTTCCCAATCCTTCAATTTACTTTCAATCGTAAAATCCATTCTAGATATCCCAGCACAATTGATTAGCACAGTCGGCACACCGTGTTCAGCAATGACTTCTTCAATAGCTTCTGTGATATCATTGACATTCTTTAAATCGATTGCGACTTGGATTTCATTTGGACTTAAACTTTCCGCCTGACTATGTTGACGGTCTAAATTAATTACAAGATGCCCTTCTTTGATAAAATGCTCTACACACCCGCGACCAATTCCTGAATTCCCCCCAGTAACGAGGATCAATTGTTGCTTCATGATGCTCTGCCTCAATTCTCTTCTTTAAAGATTTCTCTGTTATTCTCCGGATCAAATATGCCTAAAAAGTATTTATCATCCAATTATGAAAGAGCAAGCTCGGACTGTTTATTGTTGAGTTCACAATAACACCTCTATTCCCTACGATTTTTTACTAATCAGTTCTCTATCAAATATTTCGACAGACAAAAAAACCGCCCCTTTGAATGCACCATTAATTGGACATACAAAGGGACGGTTCAACCGTGTTACCACCCTAAATTTATAATAACCTCACAGCTATTATCTCAATAAGTGCCATTGATTAATATCAATGAGACCCGGCAATATAACGGTTGCACCCGTTCGAAAAGCGTTAACCTTTCGAAAACTCAGAGCTCATCTTCACTCATTCAATCCATACCCTTTCACACCATCCAGGCTCTCTTAAAAGGACTTCCTCAGTTACTCTTCTCTTCAAAGTAATAATGTTATTAGCTTAATTAAATTAAGATTAGTAATTGAATAAAATATTATCATTTGTCGTTCTGACTGTCAATGACAAATAAATATATTCAACACAAATTACCACTATTGACTATTAGTGCAACTTTGAACGCTGTTTAAATATACTTTACAACATAAGCCACCAATTCTTCTAGAAAGGCTGTTGTTATCAATTTTGTTCGATTGCCGTCATGCGATTAGCACAACTTAGGTTTTTGATACCAAAGAACTATTTGGCATATTTTGTTTGATAAGTGGATTTATTCTTTTGTCATTAGTTTTGTACAGTTCTCTTTTGACTATTTCTGCATATGACATTGTTAATATGAATATAAATTTCGTGACAATGGCTTGTTTCAAAAAAAGTTCAAATTCACGGATAATTCTTATTATAAATATTGATGCTTTCTTATTCTCCAACAGCTATACTATCGCTTCTCAGCTGATTGAGTAACACACGCCACATGTTTCTAGATCCAAGACTTAGTGTGATTTGATCAATTGAGTATTATGTTATTGTTTAAAATTATTCTCTTTCTAAGTCTAATTCTTCTGATTTATAGATAGTATATCCCTCATAATAATATGAGTGGTCAATACCTTTCATATACATTTCTCGATCATCAATTTTGTCAGTCAGTGCATTCTTTAATAGATGCTTAATTTCAATATCTTTAATTGGACTTCGTTCCATCGCTAAAAGGTAATCATCCTTATCAACTAGACTCCAGTTTACCACTTGTCCTAATTCCTTCTTAAAAATTAAATCTAACCAAATTCGCATACTACGACCATTACCTTTTCGAAAAGGATGTGCGATATTCATTTCAACATATTTTTCAACAATCTCATTAAAAGTAGTTTGAGGCATTTTTTCGATATTTTTTAAAGCAACTTCTAAATACATGATAGGTGCAAATCTAAAATTTCCTTTTGTAATATTAACGAGTCGTGTTTGACCAGCAAATTCAAAAATATCACCAAATAAAAGTTGGTGAATCGTGTATAAAGAGTTTACCTCTCCTAGCTTTAACTGATTCAATAAACCACTATCAAATAGTTATATTGCCTTGGTTTTACTCATCATTTCTTCCACTCTTGCTAATTCTACAGAATCAGATATACCTAATATATTTTCTAATACCAAAACTCGCCCTCCTTTTATTTATAGAATCATTAGTATTCTTCAATTATACTAAAAGATCAGCCTTCTGAATATTATAAACATATCCCAAAAGCTGACTTAACAATGATTTACTCTTTAATCTTTTCCATCAGCTATACTATTGCTTCGCAGCAGAGAGAGTAACTCACTCCGTTCGAACTCTCTCAAGTAATACTACACACTCCACATGGTTTAAATGTGCATTATCCTCTAAAATACTCATGCTCAATTCCAATTAACTTGCTTCCATTAAAATTAAATTGTACTAGCCAAGGTATAATTCCTTTAATTTTATTGAAGTCTTCAAATGAAAATTTCCCAGTATAATGATTTATTATCGTAAAGAGAGATGTTCCGTGACTTCCAACAACAATTGATTGTCCCACGTGAATCTCTAACAAATTCTCAAGAGCAGTGACATTCTTTAGTGCAACTTCATTTAAATTCTCACCATCTGAAAACTTATAATTGAAATCTTCCCATTGTTCTTTAGAAAACTCATCAAAATTTTCAATCCACTGGTCAGTAACTTTCCGTTCCCTAAAGTCCTCAACAGTAATTATATTCAACATTTTTTGATTTGATAATGGTTGTATCGTATCTATTGAGCGTTTATAAGGACTGAATACATAGCAGCAAGTTCTATATTTTTAAAGTAATCGATAATTTGTTGACGGTCAGATAGCCCTTTCGGAGAAAGTTCTCTCGTAAAATCATTATGATTATCTAGATTCGATTCGGCATGACGAATAGAATATACAGTGGTTGTCATATTTACACCCTTTTCATGTACTTATTAGATTTTTCAAAACATAAAACAAAATATTGTCACAATTATAAATCAAAAGAAAAACCCACAACTCTACTCCAGTGTCATGGGCTATTTGAATCCGTCTTTCATACTTCCATTTCAATGCCAGATTTAAAGCATATGACAAAGCGGTCATCATAAACAGTAACATTCTGGATAATCTTCCTTACAAGGGTATCATTATATCTCAGAGTACGGTATTTGTTATTACGGATTAATTCTATCAGCTCGTTGATCCTCTCATTCTCACCATTCAAGGATGCTTCTTCAATAAGGACTGTGCTTTTGTAAAAAGGATGACAGCAATGACAGCTGAAAATGCCTCTCTCTTTAGTAAGGCTGTCATGTGGCACCGATTTTTAATTATTTTGGAATAATGTAGGACGTGATTCCCTTGATTTTGGCCGTTTTGCTAGCGCCGGTAAAATTATACACATAGCAAAAATCATAATTTACTTCAGTGCCGATTACTTTTCCATGCACTGATGCCACTCTTCCGTGAGTAATAATATCGTGAAGGATTAATTCGGTGATTTTGCCTTTGTGATATTCGGCCGTCCTAATGAGGATGGCTTTCTTTCCTTCGATTGTGGCCTCTCCAATAATTTCCCAAGTGATTTTATCAGACATATTTTCTTCTAAAATAGCTTCGTCATTGGTTACAAAAGCGAGACTGAAATCTTTCAGAATTAGCTTTCTCGGAGCATTGTCGCATCCGTCAGGCATCGAAAGTTTGATGTTTTTAGTCATACTTGCCTCCTTTAGTGTTTAAATTAGCGTGTTATTTTCCATTGCGATCCATCTTGCATTCTGCGTAAATAGCCCTGACTTCTTTCAGGTCTAGAGTTGTGAGCTATTTACGTTCTTACTTATCTTTCTTTTCCAACAAAGCCAAACACTCTACAAGTATTAAATACATCGTATTAATGTTGATTGATAAGTAGAGATGGTGTTTTAATTTTTGCTTGTATTCCTTTTATCTTTTCTAAAGTCGTCTCTTGCTTCATATCAATTTAATCAAAACCTCAATAAAGATAGCCCTTCTTTTATGTAGAAAATCCGTGACAGTAGACTTGTTTCAATTAACAAGTTCATCATCACGGATAGCTCTTATTACTAATATTGATATTTTCTTATTCCCCAACCTTTTCCATCAATACTATACACTCCACATGGGACGAGTTGATACAATTGATGTATTTGCGAATTTTAACAAAAGGCTCGTATGTGGAAATATGTCGACTATTTCGTACGTTCGTGGGAACATATCCACCAATCGTACCGTTTACGAAAAAGGCACTCTTGCTAGGAGTGCCCTCAATCATAAAAATCGGTGTAATTAATAGTCTTTTTTCTTTACCGGAATCCAGATTTCGCTTCGATACTTTGGATTTCCAGTGTCTGGACTCTCGTTCCACAAAATTTCTGGACCTTCAGTTAACTGAACTGTATACAACAATAACAGCATCTTGTTTTCATTTCAAGTATTTCTAAATAGTCTCCTTTGCTTACATACATCACTCTAAACATCCCCTAAGTCAAGTATATCTAGTTATTTTGACACCCGCATAAATTTATTGACACCCCGCTATTGGAATGACACCCCTAAAATAAAAAAATCTAGCTTTCTTATTCGCTAGAGTCACCTTGATTCATATTCAAATTTCAAAGCCCTTTATTTCAAGCACTTTTCACCCTATTAGGTGTAGGTAATTATATCCATTTGAGTAGAGTCATATCTCCTCCATGCAATAAGGGAAACTTTCTTATATAAATATTCTCATTCTCTGGGAAGTGTATTTCCCCATTATCCATTTCCCAGTTTCACCCCTCTCATATTATTGCTATGTTTTCACTTATCCCTATATCACCACACAAAAAAACAAGGCCTATTCCAAACTATCGATAACATTGAACGATAGATTTTGAATAAGCCTTTGACTTGTTTTTATTAAATTGTCAGAGCTCACAGACTTTATCATATATACTAATCTTACCTGAGCTATACTTGTTTGTTTTGCTCACAAAATATCACCGTCTTAAAGTTGAATTTTTTTTAATTCACTTTATCCGCCAATTCGGTAATAGAATCCTACAGTGTTTGTAATTATGGTTCTATCAAAGACTTTTATCCAACAGCTCCAACCCATAATTTTCTATTTGTCCATTTACCGCTGAATCAATCCACTCAATAATGTTCTTCTCATTTCCTAATGAATCGAATGGGTCTCCATTAAGTATGGTATGCTGTGTGTTTTGAGTTTTAGGATCTTCTTTTAAACTCCAAATATAAATACCTATTCCTGGAATGTCCTCTTGTAATTGTCCTACCATTGTCTTCAAATGAGATTGGTATTGGTCTCCTAATTCTTTCGTATTCGCCATTTCCCCACTATCTATATAGGATTGATACTGGAGCAGTGTATCATCCCTGTATGAAGAATCAAACAAAATTTTAACTCTATCGCCTCTTTTTTGATAAAGTGCATTCAAGCTATCCAACACTATATTATTTCCTTTTAAAGGTTCTGAAATCTTTTCAGGTGATTTCCACAAGTTCACAGCTGTTTTATTCCAATCATCATATAAGATTAATGCTGAATCAACTGCAACAGTCACATTGTTAGCAGATGGAAATCTATCTATCACATCATCTGCTAATAAGGATGTTGCAAACGCTCCTGCTGAAAATCCTGTAACTAGCAATGTATCTGGTTCATCAATGTACTTTTTAGCCTCATTAACAAAGTTGGAATAGTTTGTATACCCTTGATGATAAACTGTTTTTTCTTTTCCATCTTCAGTATAGGTATACTCTCCTGTTCCCGTATGAAAATCTCCAGAAGCATAGGGTATCACCAAAAAAGACCAATCTTTGAATGGATTTTTATCGCTATCAGACCCAATTCCTAATTGAGCAACAAAATCCTGTCCCATCATGTTGGTAGCAAAAAATTCTTTGCCCCCTTTTGAAGTCTCATCATTAATACTTACGCCACCACCGAAGAAATAGACAACGACTTTATTTTCAGTTCCTTTTCTAAAAATCCCATGCCACTCGCTCCCATCGGAGGATTTTGTCCCCTCAGGTGTAACACGATACCATTTACCTATTTCTGGATCCCCCGTTAATTCAGGGAATGATTTGAGAAATGTCATCTTCAATGTAATAAATACGGCTAAAAGTAGTACTATAATGATTGAAAAAATTATACCTACTATTTTAAACTTTCGTTTTTTCTTTTTTTTCAAAATGGCTTCCATACTAATTCTCCTTGAAATCTAGTTTATTATTGATTTTTCTCGATATCCTGCCAATTTGTATTGGTTAATATCTCTGCTTGCTCACCAACAAAGGATTTTTTGGCTTCTTCATCCCCATAAAGCTGATATAACATCCAAGCAGTCATATACCCATCAGAACGTTCAAGCATATCCTCGTGCTCGGCACCAGATGCTCTCGCACGAATTTTTGCAACATCTTCAGGAATTTTTTCATAAATCTCAATCATATCCTTTAAAGGACTCACACCCGCAAATTCTTTTGTAACATCTTCTACACCAGCATCATCTGATTTTCCTGTTCCCGCTACCATAAAATATGGAATTCTTATTTTACTTATATCATAATCCCAACCCATATTCGTAGCGAGTAATGGATATGCAGCACTTCCTGTGAAGATTGTTTTATATGTTTTGCCGTTTTCATACTTTGTCACAGCTGCCAACGCTCCAGCTCCCCCCTGTGAGTAACCGATGATAGCAATATTTTCTTGATTAATTTTATCCGATAACACACTCTCGGTCCCAAGAGAAAGTACAAAATCCAGCGTTTTGGAAGCCGTCTCACCTGTCCCCGTTTGCGGATCATCATTGCCAACTACAATAAATCCCCAACTTGCCAGTCTATCAAAAAAGGGTTTGTAATTGACTGCTCTAGTACTACTCGCATTGACTACGAGTATCATTGGGTACTTTTTATTCGTATTCTCCAATTCTTTTGGATACCAGATGCGTATCTTTTGGATACTTTGGTTATCAGAGTCGAATTCTGTATATGCTGTTTCAAAATCACCTCGATTGGAATACTTCATTTCAACCATCGAATCACTCTTAAAATCCTTATAGTATTCATCGGTAAGATATGCCTTTCCTTCGTCCATCTTGCCTTTGATAAACAGCACACTGATTATAATCACAATGACAATCATAATAATCAATAAGGCTATACCAAATATTTTCAATAATTTTTTCATAACAAATCTCCTAATAAAATCAAGTTAACTTATGGATCAATTCACGCAAAATATAAAAAACCTCTTGATGATAAGACCATCATTCGAAATGATCTGACGCATTATTTCGTTTTATCATTCAAGAAATCAATCAAACGGTCAAACGCCTCCTTTGCAATCGGATCTGTGCGCTCTGCACCAATAAAGCCATGATCTTTGATCTCACCATATTCTATGTATGGATCAACAAGAATATTTTCACCTCCAAGCTCATTAAGTTTATTGTGCATGACATTCATATCGTGCCTATATTCACTTCCGAGCAAAAAAGCACTAGGATATTCCGCCGTTAAGCTTTCCATGTTGTTATATTTCAGAATATCATCATTCGATAGATAGATACTTCCTTTTACATAATTACCAACAAGCATTTTCGTTGCAATATTAAAATTCTTATAGTCAAGAGGTGCATCATCTAACACAACTGCTTTTACTTGATTCGGATTTAACACAGGTACAATACCTAATGACTCAGCATAGGTAGGATTCGTGATAATACTTCCAAGCTGACTTGTCATAATTGCTCCAGCAGATGAACCCATGATTATGATATTATCCATATTCAGATGGTATTCCTTTTGATGCTCCATCATATAGGCAAAAGCACGGTTTGCTTGAATCAATGGAACTGGAAAACGGCAATCGGGAACGAGACCATAGTCCACATTCACGATGTTATATCCTTGTGCACAAATATCGTCCAATAAAGCAGTAGAATCAGTCTCTGCTAATGGATCGCCCATGTTCTTACTACCTGCAAAAAAACCTCCACCATGAAAATAGAAGAGGGTAGGACGATTTGTCATCAAGTTTGCATCAGGATATATTACATCCAGATAACTATTTGGATATTCTGCATCATAGCGAATTTCACTAATGAGATATTGACCATTTTCTTTTTTTCCATGAATAGGTTCATAAAATGGTTCATAAGAATTAATGGGGGAATTTCCATACGTCAGTTTCTGAATCGCTCCCACAACTATCTGTGTATTTGTTGTAATGACAATATAAAGTATTATAAGTAGCGTGATCAAAACACCAAATACTGAGAAAAATATTTTCAGCCCTTTATGTTTTTTCTTTGCAGTTCTCTCCTCCACTTTAGAATTCTCCTCTTTTCACTTTTACTATATTTTTTGTATTCCTTAAAAGCCCCATCAGATAATCATTAATAAGCTAACTTTCTTTCTTGATAAATACTATTCATTTTGTCTCGTCTAAGGCAAACAATAAATATCACTTGAATTATCGTTGTAACAAGTGTATCATATCTTTATTGAGGAAATAAGTGTTTCATCAAAATGAAACAGATTGAAGAGGTTTGTATCATCTTATGAATATTAATAACCACCAAAAAAAAACTTATGTAAAAAAACAGATTACTCTTGCCCTCCTAGAACTTTTAAAAGAGAAAGCTATAGATGAAATTTCTATTAGTGAACTTACAAAAAAAGCTCAGGTTGGAAGAGTATCATTTTACCGTAACTATCAAACGAAGGAAGATATTCTTAAGGAAGAATCTGATAGGCTCATAAATGAATGGGGAAAACTTTATGAATCAAATCCGGATTCTTCACCCCAGACACTTTTTCCTTCTCTATTTGATTTCTATAAACAACATAAAGACTTTTATACAATTCTATATCATGCTGGTATGTCGACTATAATACAAGAAACCATTATTCGTACAATACAAATAACCCCTGAAATGGAAAATATTGAAGCCTATATTAAGTCATTTTGGGCATATGGTATCTACGGTTGGTTAATTGAATGGATGAAACGCGGAATGCCTGAGTCTGGTGATGAACTCTATCAATTGTTTAAGAACATGAATCAATAACCTCATTCAAGTCTTAAATTAAAACCAACACTTATACGGCATTAGAGTTTTAGATTTTTATGTGCATTTACCGTACTAGTCGCTTTCTAAAAATACTTCGCTTTTACTTTATTGATATTTATTCTTCTTTTTACAACATAATGAGTGTTCTGAAAAAAATGATATTCGTTTCAAGAGGGGGGGTGCAAGGGGGTGCATTTTTCATGTCATTCATTTCCTGGTGTATGCTTGCACTCTTAGATATGTATGTTCCCTCTTACATAATTTTTCACCTAACAAACAAGGGGTATCCCAAGCTAACATTACCTTTTAACGATAATCTTAGAATAATCCCCTGTTTTCTACACTTTATTTACTTGTCAGGGTGCAACTTTTGACATCAAAGCTAGCGTCTCCACATGTGTTGAGCATAAGCTTTGGATTGATTTTGATATTTTGGAAGCGGATCTAGTTAAATGACATTAGTCATTACTAGCAAACTACTGTCAAATTACTACAAAATCTACTCTCAATTACTATTAAACTAACAAGGTTAAAAATTTCTATTAGCGAAGCGAATAGTATTGTTTGGGATCATTCTTTGAATTACCGTGCCATCCAACTGCTCCTTTTTCCAACATTTTAAAAAAAATTTTCTAGTTGTCTCTGTAATCATTTCAATTAATTCAGCAGTTATTTTTACTGTAATCCGATCATTTCCCTATAAATAAGCCCATATTTTGCGTTCATTTTCATTGAATTCATCAAAATCTAGTTTATTCTCTATGTCATCTACTCGTTCATCCAATCTCATTTGGCGTGAAGCATAGTTGTTTTCTAAATTCAAAACGATAGAATACCTGTTAAATATTAGCAGCCTGAAAATTCTTCTCTTAGATAGAAGATATCCACTGTAAGCTTTTGTATGTGGAGATATATCAACATTCTCTTTTGCGATTTTAATAAAAAGGACACTCTTACTAAAGAGTGCCCTCAACCATAACAGTGATATAATTAGTAGTTATTTTTCTTTACCGGAATCCAGATTTCACTTCGGTACTTCGGATTTTCGGTGTCAGGACTCTCGTTCCACAAAATTTCTGGCCCCGGCGCAACCTCGTACCCTGAGGATGGAAACCATTCAGAGTATATCCTCCCCCATACATTTTGAAGTGTTTCTGGGAATGGCCCAACAGATTCGAAAACAGCCCAAGTACTGGCTTCTATTTCCAATACATCGAATTTTCCTGTTTCATCACTTGAAGTTGTTACACCGATATAATGATCCAGCTCGCCTTTTTCTTCCATTCTTCCTTCCGAAAAATTAGCAGATGCACTAATAATACCTGTTGGCTCTATATTTGAGAGTGCTTTTAATTCATTAATAACCTTAGGGGTTAAAAGTTCAGTCATTTTTGCAATCTCTGGATTGACCCCTTCAAAAACAATTGCAACTCTCTTTTTAAATCCTACTAACTTAAACGACCCTTTCTCAACAATACGATAATTCATCTCGCATCCTCCTTTAATTGATAATTGAAAGGTCATTCTAGGATAGGCTTTTAACTGCGTGTTCTCACTTCTTGCTTCAGAAGGAAGAATACCATGCATAGAATGAAAAGCACGGGAAAACGAATCAGCTGAATCATAACCATATTTGACAGCCACATCGATTATTCTCAAATTTGTATCTTTCAAATCAAGAGCAGCCAGCGTTAATCTCCTTCTTCGAATATATTCTGACAAACCAATTCCTGATAAAAATGAAAACATCCTTTTAAAATGATACTCTGAGCAGTAAGCAATTTTCGACACTTCACTGTAATCAATTTCTTCAGTTAGATGCTCTTCAATATATGCCAAAGCTTTATTCATATTACTTAACGTATCCATCAAACAACCTCCTTTCAATTTCAATATTATCAAAGGATTTAATTCCCCACCCGATAATCTGTGCACAATAAAGTCGACTAAGTTTAAAAATATTACTTACAATTACAACTATTATAATGAACTGAACTTCATCTACAATTAAAGACTTAGGGAGTTCTTCCGCTGAAATGTTACAAACCACAAGCGTCTCAACATGTGGCGAGGATAAGTTGTGGATTGATAATATGATGTTGGAGTAGGCTTATGTTCGAATGATGTTGGTAATTACTATAGAGTTACTGTAAACTCACTGCCAAATACTATAAAGTTACTAGCAATTACTATCAAACACTACCCCAAAATATGTGTTTAAGGTTTAGCCATGGTTGTAGTGAACCCCAAAAGTTGGAGTTTATTTAATTGAATATTAAGCAGCTAATTGAGTGTCTTGTTTTCATAGCGCTGTTCCACACTGACCGCAAAATCGAGCACCGAGAACAACGCCGGAGCCACATTTCGAGCAGAACTTTATCTGCGGCTCAGCTTGGTATGTCAGCGGCAGATCCTCATTCGGCGCAGCGTCAGACAGAAACAGCCAGTATATATCCTCGCCATCCTCGCATAAACCGATGGCTCCGGCAGGCGATACCACATAAAAGCTGTCCTCGTCCATAGGATTTTCACTGTCGCTTGTCTCGGCAAGCACCAGCAAGCCTTTTACGTCGTAGTTATCATTGGAAGTGGCAAAACTCCAGCTATTACAGCGTGTTACGGCGAATTCCACCGCCTCTAGCAATGTATTGAATTTTTTCATTAAAAATCTCCCTCCTTTTTTATTTGAACAGCAGATTATTACACCGCTTACAGCGGTCATTTTGTATGGGGTTCATCATGGAGCAGACATTGCAGTAAATGATACGGTCTTTAGATTTGTCGTACTTCTCGTATGTACCGAATTTGGGATGAAACCGCACCCTGTCACCAACGGAGAGATAATCATACATATGCCGCCCGCTGCCCTTTTCCACGATGGTCTTTTTCTTGTCTGCATCGGTGTTAATGATTGTGGTATATTCCGTATAGGTTCTGTAATTATCATCCTCCCCGCCCCTATGTTCGCTTTTCTCCTTGCTATACTTATTGACGACCACACCCTCCCACATTGGTTGCTTGGTTCTTCTCAACGCCAGCAGATTAACGACCAGCATAACAAGAGCAATGCCAACACCGATGACAAGGGATTCTCCAAACGGGAAATCATCCATCAGCAGACCGGCAATGGGAAAGCCGATGAGCGGCACGAAAACCAATATCCACATACAGCCAATAGAGGATTTCCTGTTTATCTGTGCAGCGGCCAGTATCTCAGGGCAGTTATACCTGTCGGAAAAGCCGACCAGCCCCGCTCCGCTCTGTGGGGGCGCGGGAGTTGCTACATGGTGTGGTTCCATCGACTCCGACGTTGCCGAATTCACCGCCTTTCCGCAGCCAATACAAAATTCGGCTCCCTCCGGAAGCGTTGCGCCGCAAGCAGTACACACACCGGGGGCGTTTGTTTGTATTTTTGTGCCGCAGCTTGAACAGAAAGCCATACCCTTCGTAATCTTGTTTCCACAGTTGGGACAAAACATATACGTATCACTCCTTTGCTCGATAATTTGAAATGCAGCGGGCTTCCTCGACGCTGGTTTCTTCTTTTTTCCTCGTCTGGCTGTGCGTATGACAAGCAGCAGCAAAAGCAGAGAATAGATAGGGGTGAGAATGTGGTAAATAATTCCCCCTTCGCCCATCTCGCTAAATTCGCTCAGCATGGCGGGCTTATTCACATAAGGTAAAAAGCTAAGGTAGCGGATGCGCTCGGAGCGCGTTTCGCCCTCATCTAAGCTCGGCCATGCCTCGTCGCTGCTATAGATCACATAACCCTGGTATTCCTTGCCATTTGCTATAAACCAATATCCCTTGGAAACGGTTCGTGAGCGATTTGGCTCCGCATTCGTGTCATCCAGTCTAGATTCGTAGCTGTCCACCGTGCCCATAACGCTGTCGCCCCATATCGCCAGAGCCAGCGTGGAGAGACTTGAATACATGGCAAACAGCAGGACAGTGTAGATCAGGATAAGGATGGGCAGGGGGATGTTTTTATTCGTTTTCTTCTTTGCCATCGGGACGCTCCTTTCATTGTTGTTCGAAGTCACACTTTTTACGCCAGCCTACGCCAAACAGATGCAGAACGGTAAGCAGAAAAAGCGGCGGCAGCGTGAGCGCGGCATAGGAGTGAAGCGGAACGATCAGCAGCACCACCGCCGCCAGTTGTATATAGCCAAGCATCCGACACCAGCAATGTCGGTGGAGCCTCCCCGCAAAGGCCAACCCCGCGATGGCCGTGACCATAGAAAAGATGTACGCTATTCCAGCCGCGAAGCAACCCGCTCCGGCGTAGGTGTAGTCCAGCGCCGCATTGTCAATGAGGTTTAAGCACCACAGCAGCATGGGTAAGGCGGCAAGCAGCATCAGTACGGATGAAATCCGCAGAAGCATTCGTTTTGGCTTCACCGTCTTTGAGCCGGGGCCAAGATTCGTCGCTTTGGTACATCACATATCCCCGGTATTCCTTACCATTCACCATAAAATAATAACCTTTAGAGATGGTGCGAGACCGATTTTCTCCCGCACTTGGATCATCCAATCGGCTGTTATAGCTATCCACCGTCCCCATAACTCTGTTACCCCACAGCCCCAAGGCAATGGTAATGAGGCTATTATAGATGGCAAATAAGAGACATGCGTAAATCAGAATGAGGATGGGTAGTGGTATTTTATTGTTCTTTTTCCTTGCCATGAAAATTACCTCCTTTCATCGTGCTAGACTCACTTTGGCTTAATCTATCTTCACATATACATCTCCGGCCCAAGACCATCCATCATTTATCTCAAAAAAGGTAAAAAGCTCTATTTTACCGTCGGTTTCCTTAAAGCTAAATTCGATGTCAATTTTATCCCCCTCTTCGTATACAGTTGAGAGGCCATACCCACTGTTGAATTCTGATGTATAGGTAAAGGAAATTCCATCCAAGACAAAACCATTGCCGTCTTTTCCTAAGATTAAGGTTTCTCCATCCCTAAGAATTTCTCCGTCGCGGCACTCCCGATAGGTACCGACCACATCATCTATGTTAAGCAAAACGTATTCATCTTTCTCATCCTCTGTTTCCATACTCTCCATCTGTCCTAGTGAAATCACCGTGACCTTTTCCGTCATCGTGAAAGTCTGGGTCAGAACGGCATCTTCCGGGTATATTGCGTCGCTGTCTTTCGGAAACAGCATAATTCTGTCCGGTGCTCCCGCCAGAAGGTATGAAAGATATGTGAATTCACTTTTGACAGCCCATTGGTCATCGTCCCGCGGCGCATGCAGCGTCCATGTGTCGGGTATATCGATAAGAGTGAAGCCGCTTTCATTGCCGAACCGTATCGTGTGTTCTTGATATTTGCACGGATCGCCGGAATCGATCGGCGCAATCTCCTGAACCTGAATGCTGTAGAATTCGTTGAATGGCTCGCAAAGCTTATACAGAGAAGCATAAAGCGCATCCTGTTGCTGTGCAAGCAGAAATTTCTCTATCCACGGTAAAACGTTTTTTCTTAACCGTATATGCATGTCCCTTCTAAGTGCCTCGGTATACGTTGCCTTCTGTTCTTCCGTCGGTGTATAATAGTTTGTTTTACCGGCTTCGGCTACAGCAAAGGTCAGCGCGTCGCTGCCTTCCCTGAATACGTCTTTCCAAAATTCTTCGGAGTATCCTTCGATCGCATCCAGCACCGTTTTATATGCCGCTTCAATCCCTTCTACCGATGCCGTTCCATTCTGCCATTCCTTCCAGTATGTTTCTACAAATAGTTTGTACCAGTACTGTTCGTCAAATATCGCATAGTCCCTGTAATACTGGTCAAATATCGCTCTGTTGGTTGCTTCCTTATACTCTCCCGCCGCTTGGACGCCAGAGTCTAGCCCAAACGCAACTACAGCGACACCGACAAAGGCTGCACTGAACGGCAAGGAGCCGTACCCGGTCATATAGGTGAATAAGGAGCCGCTACTCGAAAAGATGTTCTTGTAAAGATTCGCTGCCGCAGTCCTGTCATTGCCGTTTGAATTATACAGATCCATTCCGAGCTGTGTTAACGCTATCCCAAGCCCAATAACAGAGACGCTCTTTGACACCTTTTCGGTGGAAAATCCTATTTGCATGGACGTCAGATTTGCAAATGAGTTTACTGTGTTGACGAGTTCGTCAAAGATGCTATAGATGTTGTTGGTTGTGTCAATGCCCTCGGGCGAAAATATGTTTTCCGCCCATGGCATGGAATTTCTCGTGTTTCCGTTTTCTACGAAGTCTTTTACAATTGCTCTGGCATCTTCTCGCGGCTGATTCTTAATGATATCCCAATACAGATGGCTTACCTCCATCTTTGCGTTGCTCGTACCTTTTTCGGAAATGTAAAAAACGCCGCCAGGATAATTACTCCCGAGATAAACGAGCTTCACGGGTGAAAGGGATGTCAGACTTGCGGTAACTGTGCCGTCGCCGTTTTTGACGGTACTCTGAGGTATCCACATCCCATAATCACTATTGTAATGCTCTAATACAACCTCACCGCCGTCGGCAGTTTTATTGTTGTATGGAACGGTGACCGTAAGCGGTGCGTAAAGATGATGCATTTCTCCCAGAGTAATGTCATATTCCACCGACGTAAGTCCGGAGGCTTCGTCAACCGATTGTTTTTTGCGGCTGACGGTCAGTTCCTTTTCACCGTCAATGAGGTTTAAGGTATCGACATCAATCCTCACACCGGACAGTGTGATCGATGCGTTATCCGTGGAGACAATCGCCTTTTCGGTCTCAACAACCGCGCCTTTGCCGCCGCCCACCATAAACCCCGGCCAGCCGTAGAGAGCCACCGCCGCGATCTGTATGACGAGCAAGACGGACAATATAATACACAGCGCATTACGCCCGCCGTTTCTTTTCGGTGCTGCGGCACTTTTTCTTTTTGGTGTCGCAACGGGCGGGATTGGTTTTTGAGGTTGTGCCTCGGTTATAAATTGTGGCTGCGGCACAGTTCTCGGCTGTTCTTCGGGAACAGGACTCACGGACCCATCAAGAACCGGCGCGCCGCATTTGGCGCAGAAGCGAGCGCCGGTATGAAGCTCTTTTCCACAATTAGTACAAAATTTTTCCATAATTACACCTCCTTATGGTCGTACCAGCGCCATCAGTGCCGGTGTCCCGTCTGGCGTATCCATCGTACCGACAGCGTATTGCTTTCCATTAAGCTCGTAGAACTGCGCCAGATGTATGGTTCCCGGACCAGACGCCCATAGGTCGCCATTTTCCCACTTGCCCATGAATACGCTGTCTTCCATATCCGTTTCATCGACGCTTTCTCCCTCGTTTGCCAAAAAAATTTGATACCAGTCGAGAGTTAGAGTCAGACTCTCCGCAGTACCTGTAAGGGAGACATTTAAAAACTCCATAGCACCTGCGTCGTATTCGTTATTGGGGTCATAAATAATCAGTGCTTTCCAACTCCCGGTCAGCGATCCGATATTGTCGATAATATTCGCATCCGATGGAAGACCGTCATAAGCCACCTCTTCTGTGTACCAGAGAAAGTCCGCTAAATCGGGGCGTTTCTCTGTGGACAAGCTGGCGTATGTTTCTTCCATGGATAAATTGGTGTCTTTTTCCTCAATGGATAAGCTGGAATC
Organism: Fundicoccus sp. Sow4_F4; assembly: GCF_052116145.1. Lineage (NCBI taxonomy): Bacteria > Bacillati > Bacillota > Bacilli > Lactobacillales > Aerococcaceae > Fundicoccus > Fundicoccus sp. Sow4_F4. The sequence continues at coordinate 135,150 of NZ_JBQKLQ010000005.1, forward strand.
TGTTTCCTCCGGTTTGACAACACTGCCGCTTTCCGTAGCGACGGGTGGAAATTCTTCCTCCTGAGGTGGTGTGGCGGGTACAGTTTGCTCCGCACTCAGCCCAGGAGAATCATTTACTTCTGCTGACTGCAGATTGGGTGGTATGGTGAGAATGCCTATTACAAGCATCATCAAATTCAATGCAATCAGTATTGCGGTTATGACTTTTTTACCGCCGCTATCCATCGCCTTATCATTAATCATTTTACTCCTCCTCTCCGCCCCGAAGGGAACTTTTTAATAGACCCTGTCGCCCTCGTAACTGCCGAACTTTGAGGAGCCGTCTTCATATGTGAGACTTTCATCAATGGCGATGTGTATAGTATCCTCATCCCGAGTGAAGGTCAGTATGGTAAGAACTGTATGACCGTCATCAAACTCGGCGTACCTTGTTGCCACACCAAAGTTAAGGTCGTACTCATACTCTGTTTCTGTTCCATCTGAAAATCGCATCATCATCATGTCGCCTGCTTTGTACAGCTCTATCTGTAGTAGTTTACCCATGCCTTCAACTTCGTAAGTACCTGTTATCTCATCAATACTAAAGCCGGTATAGTCCACAACTGGCGCAGGCTCGGTATCCGTTGTTGCTTCAGGAGTGACCGACGTAGAGGGCACAGCCCCAGTGGGGGAAGAGAACCTGAACCTCAAATCCGGCGCTACGTTGACAAAGCCGGAGTAATAGTGCATGGTGACCTCGCTTATGTCGATCTGCCGCTGATAGACCATCCAGCCGCTGACGGATTCACCTGGTGAAAGCTCTATCTCGTCCTCCATATACCGCTGGTTCCTGTCGGCAACATCCGGCAGCACCTGTGAATTTTCCTCCGAGGTCATGTCGCTGTCATCACCAGTGGGGCCTTCCTCGTAGATGATATAGAGATCCTTCTTGTCGGGGGATTCCACCGGTTCGTTGGATGCGTTTGTAAACGTAAACCAGACCTTCACATATTCAAATCCATCTTTCGGCCTTGAAATCATACCTGTATAATCGAAAGGCTCCGTTCCGTCAATGGTGATGGAAAGCCCGTTTGCCTCGGCTACTTCTCCGATACCGTAATACCTGTTTTCATCTGATCCCGCCTTGTCGGAGGGAGCATTGCCTGATTCGGCGGGTGGGGGGCTTTCGGGCGTTGATTTATCGTCGTTTTTTTCACCGCAAGCGGCGAAGGTGAACATAAGTACCAATGATAAAAATATAATTAATGTCTTTTTCATAAGATTACCTCCTAAAAGTCTTGTTATAGCAAGCCAACTTCCAGTCAGTCGGTCTTGTATCCTTCATACCGGGGTCCATCTTTTGTTTCGTCTTTAAATAACATAGTCGTTTCACCGTTTACTTTTGTACTCCCATCCTCAAGGATAAAAGTATATTTTGAATCTATTGTGATTTCACTGTCTTCATGGGGAATCTTTTGAACATATGAAGCTGTTCCCGAAGCCGGATCATAGGATAATTCGAAAGGTTCTTCACCTTTAGCATCGCTGGATGCCACCAATTTATCTCCGTTCTTTGTGAACACGACAGTATGCTGCTGTTCTTTGCCGTCATAATAGGTGTTCATAGAATAAGTCCCGGCGATATCGTCGAGGGAAAGCCCAGTCTTTCCTTTTTCCATTTCCTCAGACGGTGGAGCGGTAGATTCTTCGGAATCCAAGAACATCTCGTAGAGCAGATTTCGCAGATTTTCTATGACCTCATTCAGCTCTTCCTCGGTGTAATAGTATTCTTCCTCTATTTCCTCTGCCAGCTCTGCGGCGGTCTTAGGCTCTGCTTCCTCCGGCACGGGCAGACCCACTTCCTTTAATTCCTTTGCCATCTCATCGGGGGTTTTCCCTTCTGTGCTGATCTCGGTCATGGTTACGGTGGTCTCGCCATCATCGCCCACGGTAATCGTGCCACCAAGTATCTTTCCCTCGCTGACTAAATCCAGTACGCTCTCCCCGATATAGTTGAGCTTATCCAAAGACCCCATCTGTTTTGAAAACTCTGCACCGGCCTTTATTCCTGCCTTGATCGAGTCTCCGCTGAACACGTTGACCCCTCCGGCGATAGATGCGATGGGGCCCACAATATCCTTGAGGTCGTTGGCAGCCATTGTCACTTTATTATTTTCGCCAAGGATGATGGTGCTCCCGGTGGAAGCGATGTCCACAATGGTATCAACGCCACTGATGACCATGCCTCCTGCCTCTAAAATGCCCGTGGCTGTACCTCCGCTGGCGATTACGCCACCAATATATAGTCCTGTTTTGCAAGCGGTCTTTGTCGCCATAGCCGCGTTCTCGAAGCTCTGCATCGTATCGCCTTCGGCAGAATAGGCTTCGCCCTCCAGAATGTTTTGCGCCATTTTAAGCTGGGCAAAGGCATTTTTTGCATCGGTTCCAAGGTTTTCCGAAAGCTGCTTGATTTTTTGGCCTGAAGGGTAGGAGTCGTATTTTTCGGTCAGCTCCTTTGCCCATTTCACAGCGGCGTTTTCCTCAGCTGCGTAGGCCACCATAGTAAATAGACCAATCCCCGCAGGGCTTGATGAGGTATAGGACGTGGTTGCCGCCTGCGTAGACGCGGAGCTGCGCAGACTTTGAGCATAATCTGCCAATTCCGCTGCTTGGACGCTGGCCAGCTCACAGAGCCGCCATGCCTCAAGCGTGTCGGCAGTCATAGCTTTCAGCTCGTCTATACTGCCATTTTCAATGTCATACTCAATCAGCGCCTCAGTTTTGAGCCGGGCTATGATGTACTGCTGTGTCGCTATCGCGCCCGCCTGTTCCACGGCGGCGCGTTCTGTGGCAACTGCGGGAAGGGATACCGTGGTGTTTTCTTCTGTTTTACCGCCGCAGCTGGCAAGGGTAAAAATCATAATAAGCGCCAGAAATAAAGACACATACTTTTTCATTGCATTACCTCCAAGGTTTATATTTTGCTTCTTGTGTTACCATCCGGTGATTTCCGCCCGTACGCCTGTTTCGTGCCACAGCTTTTGTGCGGCCTCCACAACCATCTGTTTGTGAAGCATACCGTGCAGCAGCTCTACCCGCATGATCTGATCCTTATCGCCAAAGGTCAGGTACATCCGCTCCTTATCAATTTGAACGGCGCTCAGGCGCACGCCATGTACCCCGTCGAGACCCCATCGGTAGATTCTGCTGCCAATTAACACACCAAAGGTAGATACTACAGTTTCCTCAGAGTCTTTTTTTATTTGGCGGCCCGGTATGGAGATAAGAGCCGATGGCACTGCGAGGATGCGATTATCCCAAATGAGTGTTGCGTCATAGAGCAGACGACTCTGCCTCAACAATAACAGGAGAGATATAAGGCTGATAGATCCAAAGGCGAAAACTGCTTCTAACATAAATGTAGCGCCGAGCCACACCGCCAAACTAATACTGGCCGTGAACAATAAAACATATTCATTGCGTCGTTTGCGGATTAATTTCATTTGCATCATACCTCCCTTCAGTATAAATTTTAGGGAAGGGTGCCTCAAAAAGCATCGTTCGAAATGATGAATTTGCAGAAAAAAGCCTCTCATACTAAAGTATGAGAGGCCAATAGAACCCTGTATTTATGTGGTTTTATGTATCATTCAATCGTTTGATTCTTCAGCAGGGTGCTTATGAGTTGTGCCCGACTACCTACATCATATTTTGAAAAAATGTTCCTTGCATGTGTTTTTACAGTACTCTCACTGATAAACAAAGCCCCGGCAATTTCCCGGTTTGATTTGCCTGAAAGGATTAGCTGCAATACCTCCTGCTCCCGGACAGTCAGCGGATCAAGAGTTTTAATTTGACGAACAATGTCCGTTTGCTGTGACTGGCCCATATTGTCATAAGCAGCAAGATAAGCATGGCTTTTCAGCAGTAAGACAAGCTGGTTGTTCAGCGGCGGCAGCATAACCAGTGTAACGCAAACCACAGTAAGGGCAATCACCGCAACCTCCGCACTTGGAAGCCCAATAGAGGTTACAAACATTCCCAAGAAGCCTCCGCAAAGGACTCCGAATACATTGGCAGAAAGTCCAATTCCAAAGGTTTGTGTGGGGTTGTCGCTATAATCCAGCATTTCTCCAAGGATGCTCCACCAAAACAGATCAAAAATACCGCAAGCACCTAGCATCAGCGTATCGACAATCAGATAGTCAGAAGTCTTTCGCCCTAACAACATAAAGCTGATGAACGCTCCTATAATCATTGCCATTCCAATATACAAAATTCTGGAACGCTTTGCTTTAATAGGTAAGTTCCGCATAATAACAAGCGCTACGATATAAGGCACGGCCCAATACCAGCTCACCAATCCCGTCAGATGCTCAAAAGCAGGATTTATTACCTGATACATCAGTCCAGAATTAATTGTGATGATAAAGACAAAAAGACACAGCAATATCAGTTGGCTTTTAATGCCGCCATGCGTTTTATTTTTAAATGTTTGGTTCTTCTCATTATCTTGCTCCAAAGGCAGCATCCAGATGAAGGCTATACCGATCACAAGGCAAAGCATAGTAAGGCTTAGCCCGACAAACGGTGAGCGATTCATGGCAAACACGTTGACTGCAATCATCAGCAAATTAGAATAAATCAGAACGTCGGCACAGGATTTAATGCGTTCGTCCTTGGGAGTAAAGGCCCTGAGAAAAAATCCCCATGCCGCCACCGCGCAGCCGCTAAAGTATCCGCTGACGATCAGTCCGCCCAACCATAGAGAGGAGGGAGCAAAAAAGAAGGGAACAGAAGCGGCTAAGCATAAGCCCATGCCGCCGAGCATCATGCTTCTGGCGGCCGCTTGTGATTTGACAAAAAGACCGCAGGTAAAAAGCCCCGCAAAATGTGCGATAATTGCAGCCAGTATGTAACGGTCGGTGTCTGTTTCACGCAAATCCAGCAGGCTGTACAGCACCTGCCCCTCAAACTGAAACGACAGAATATAGGCAAAGAGAAATGAAAATCCGACAACAGAAATCCTGCGGGCGTTTATTGGTTTATGGCCGTTCATGTGATAACCTCCTCTCTTTTTTAATTGGATTTCCTGCCTTTTATAACGCTTTATCAATGGCGTTTTCCATGATTTTCATCCTCATTTCTTATCAGCCTTTGGCTTATATTTTCGATAGCCGTTCATGAACAAGTGGCAGCAGTACCTTGTCGACCTCACGCCTAAATTCTTCGTCCTCAAGGTATTTCTCACAGAACTCTTGGTTCTTTGTCATACGTCCCAGCACCACATCCATTATGGTGTTGTCGTAGATGATTTTGAAGAGGTCGAGCGGGTTCTTAGAACGCAACACCATTTCTTGGTTGCCCGCCATATCTTGTACGAACTGTTCTAAAACCTTATCCATTTCGGTGAAGTTCGTGCCAAGCCGTTCATTTAGGCTTTGAATGATGGCAGACAGAACCTCTTTTTCATCCTCAAGCGGCAAGCCGCCTCCAGAGGTTCTCTGTTTCAAAAGACCATCCTCGTTCGCCAACACAATGGAGCCTTCAGATACTTTCTGTACCCGATAATATTGAAGCATAACGTCGTTACCAATGTCGGGGGTGTGTTCCGTATCGTCTTTTGGCAATTTGCGAAGCAGGCACTTGGCATAGGCATGGAACTTGTGAAGGTTCTCGTCGCCGAGGCTTATGATGTGCGTGAGGAATGAATATAGGCGGATGAATTTCGCCAGTGCACCCTTGAAATCCATCTTGTCTTGTTCCTCGGTCAGGGCGTTATAGCGGTCTACAGCGGGGTCGATAAAACCATTCAACTTAGCCAAATCAATGTTGCCTTGTTGCTTACTTGTCTTAAAGAAAACCTTGGCTAAAGCATCAATTTCGCTATCCTGATAAATCATAAAGCTATCAAGCACATTCTTAATGTCGTAGATGACATTCGGGTCGGTCGTTTCGGCCACGCCCGTCGCTTGATAGTAGTCTTGGAACGCCTTCTCGATGTCTTCGCGGGAGCTGACGAAGTCCAAAATAAATGTTTCGGTCTTGCCCCTGCACGAGCGGTTGACGCACGAAAGTGTCTGAACAGCCTTGATGCCAGTCAGCTTTTTATCAACATACATCGTATGCTACAGTGGCTGATCAAACCCTGTCTGATATTTTTCGACGACTATCAAAATCTGATATTCAGCGGTATCGAATTTCTCTACAGTTTCGTTGTCCGGAAACTTGTTCAGGTTGGATTCCGTGTACTCCTTTATTTCGCCACTCACCTTATCTTTAACCGTACCAGAAAAAGCCACCAAAATGTGTAGTGAACCCCAAAAGTTGGAGTTTATTTAATTGAATATTAAGCAGCTAATTGAGTGTCTTGTTTTCGGTATGCAACCGGAGATAAGCCGCTCAATTTTGTTTTGATACGTCGATGATTATAATCTATATAATGTTCGATGCGCTCTTTTATTGTATCATAACTTACTTGTTCGACACCATAATACATTTCTTGTTTTAAGAGACTAAAGAAATTTTCCATCGGTGAGTTATCTAAGCAATTGCCTTTGCGAGACATGCTTTGAAAGATACCGTGTTGTTTTAAGGCATTCACCCATGAATTATGTTGATAATGCCAACCTTGATCACTGTGGATGGTCGTTCGATACAACGCATGTTCCGTGACCAAAGCGAGTGCCTCATTTAAAGGATCTAAGGCAATATCTAATGTCGGATGATTGGATATCTTAAACGAAATAATCTCACCGTTATATAAATCTAATATTGGACTTAAGTAAAGTTTTTGGTCGTCTAAACACTTAAACTCGGTCACATCTGTCACGAGTTTTTGTAAAGGAATCGGTGTGGTAAATCGGCGATTCAGTTTGTTTTTAGCGGTCTTACCCACTGTTCCTTTGTAAGAATTATAGCGGCGATTTTTATGAGAAAACTTAGTGCACTTGATTCCTAACTGGTCCATCAAGCGTTTAACTCGTTTGTGGTTAACTTGATGCCCTTTATTTTTAAGCGCCTTTTGAATACGACGATACCCGTAGTTGCCATCATTTTCATCGAAAATTTCTTGAATAAGACTTTCGAGCGCTTCATCTTTATTTTTCGTTTCTTTTTTTGAATAGTGATAATGATAAGTTGATTCTGGTAAGCCAGTTACGCTCAAAACATCTTTAAGCTTAAACTTTTCCTGACTTAATTCATAGACAATCATGGCTTGTTGTTTGCGCGTGGGTCTTTCAAGCCCAGCGCTCTTAACTTTTTTAAGTAAGCTAGCTCCAGACGTAAGTATTCATTTTCTTGTTTTAATAAGTTAAGTTCATCGGTTTTAGGCGTTGACTTCTTGTTTGAACCCTTCACATTTTTTGAATATTTAGGCATCTTAGGCGGTCTCCCTTGCGGTTTATTCAGACCTTTGGCACCTTCAGTTAAATAAGTTCGTTTCCAATTCGCTATAATCGACGGGTCTTTAATGTTGAATAGATTCGCAGTCTCTTTATAGGAAGCGCCAGTGTCTTGCTTAAATCTTAAACATCTAGCTTAAAATTTAAAGGATAGTGTTGCTTCGTTATTTGATGACGTAAGCCCGCTTCGCCAAACTGCTTGTATTGATTGGTCCATTTAGTCACCAAAGACTTACTTGAAAGTTAGATTTTTAATTCTAACTTTTGGGGGTCAGTACAAAAGCTTATATACTGAGTCTTTTAATCTAATTAAAAGAAATTCAACGAGATAAACGACGATGACCGATACCGTCAGAACTGCTAAAGTCACATAAGGAACTTAAAACAAACATACGCCTACATGTTCAAAACTATCAATGTAGGCTTTGAATTCAAGCTTATATAAAAGCTCTATAAGTAATGGTTAGTGTACCTGTACTCACGTGCTGACTACTTTCTTCATAAGTTTGATCATTTTCCTATCCAACCTAACACCCTTACTCTTATTGACTAGTTCCTACAGACATACCCCTGCTTGCATAATAAAAAGGAGTCACTTAATCTTTAAACTAAGTTTACTCCTTTTAATATTAGTGGAAGTTCTTATGTGGTCCATCAAGAACATTATAACATCAAGATTTTAGTCTCTAACCTTTTGCATCAGTTAAACTTCGTTACGCAGCTGAGGCTTTATATCGCTAAGCTCTAACAGCCTCAAGCAATACGACACACTCAGCAGACGACTTCTACCAATCAGACTGCGCCTATCGGCTTGTCTTCTTGGGAAGTCCGTGCATGGGCGGAACATCTACTTCTTCTGTCGCTAATGCTCTTTCACAAGTAGTGTTACCGTCTCAACGTGTCATATTGGGCATGTAATAATTGATTATAGTGTGTTGGAAATGTGGTTTGAATGATTATTAATATAAACTATTGACTGACCACTCCCAAATTTTAAATCATATATAGCCCTTTGATATACCCCTAATGCTTTCATTATATTTTCACTCTTTGAATTTGAGTGAAAACAAAAACGTTGTCGACCTTTTTCATCAATACTTGGTTCAAATCCTGTCACTTCATAAGCAGAAACCACTGTATTATTTATCCCCGTATTGATTCCTAAAATATATTTAACTTTTTCAGCTTTATCTTTCGCAACTCTCCAAGTCCCTAACGTTCTAGATTTAAGATTATGGTCATCTCAATCGTAAAAAGGGTAATCATACGTTTCATCCTTATCTAACTGGAGGGAGTCTGTTATCTTGACAGCAAGTATAAGTTCGTCAGTTTGTAATTCAGTTATGGACATTGGGATACTTCCAAACTGTCTTTCCAAATCACCCACTTCAGTTCCCCGGACTCCATGACCATTTACTTTATTTGTTAGGTTTCGAGGCGAAAAAATGTTAAATAAATTTATTAAAGTGTTTTCGCTCGCGAACGCTTCTCGTTCTGATAACCAGTAATTTAAAATTACTTTTTTTATTGGAAATCCTTCTGCCTTAATAGCTCTGATTTTGTTAATTTTTAAGTCTTCAGTTTTATCTTCACTTTCTAATAGCAGTTCTAATTTTTTATTAAAGGCAGCTTTCTCATGATTAAAGACACGATTCCCCTTCCCTTTACCGATGTAGAATATCTCTTCCTCATCGTTACTAGTATCGACTAAACAATAGATGTAGAACTCTTTATCTTTGTTTTTATTTAAATATGATAATACTTTATCTGAAAATTTTTCCATAAAATATTCCTCTTTATCATCTTTTTCAATTCTGAAGCTATCTAGTATTCAACAAATCAATTAAATAGGCTTCAACATCCTCGTTAGCTTATCTAATGTTTTCGGTGGGTTAACCAGAATTTCACGGGCCTTATCCATATCAACTTTCACATTATATGTTAAAATTCCTGTTGGTTTACCTTTAAAAAGATAATAAACAATATAACCACCAGCAACTTCTTCAATAATCGCATCATCACGGTTTCGACTCATTTCACCAACACCTTCAATAGAAATATCTAAGACATCCGTATAAGAGAGTGGCGCACCATGATTATAAACTTCTTCAGCGCCCGTCATGTTTCGTCCCGCTACTTTCCCAGAATACTCCGCTTGCTCTTCATGTTCAAAACGATTACGTCCTATGATTACATCTGGATAATTCAACACATCTCCTGCTGCATAGATATGTTTGTTGGAAGTTTGCAAATACTTGTCAGCAATAACACCATTACCCACTTCTAAGCCAGCTGCTTCTGCTAATTCAACATTTGGATTTAATCCAATTCCTAAAACAAGAATATCCGCTTTCAATACAGCGCCATTCTCTAGTTTTAGACTTACTTGATCGTCCTCTACTTTGTAACTATCAGCATAGGCATTGTTTATCAAGGAAACGCCAATATCTACAAAGCGCTGTTGAAATTCTTTAGCAAGCATTCGTGGTAGTCGTTTTTCATTTAATATTTCATTAGGAAAAACAAGCGTCACATCCATATCATTCAGCTTTAGACCTGCTGCAAGTTCTGCTCCAACCCAGCCTCCTCCAACGATAATGACTTTGCTCCCAGGTTTGGCAAATTTTCGGAGGTTTCGGTAATCTTCTAGGTTTCTTAAAGCTAGGACACGCTCACTCTCCAGCCCATCAATCCACTTTGGAGCGCCACCCAGTGCATAAAGCAATTTTTCATATTGATAGATTTCTCCACTCTCATTCTCAATCGTTTGTTGATCGGCATTAATTTGCTTAACAGTTGTCCCAGTTAAGATATCAATCGATTCATCATCAGAAATATTATAATATATTGTTTCTTTTGGATAGTCTGGCTCTGTCCAAAATTCTTTACTTAATGGAGGACGATAGTAGGGTTTGTCAGTTTCTTGTGTGACTATCAACAATGTCCCTTCACGGTCATACTTACGAATTTCCATTGCGGCATTGGCCCCAGCCATCCCGCCACCTAATATTATATATTTATATGAATGTTGCATAAATCATGCCTCCCTTTTTCTCTTCCTACATATATTACCAAAATTCTTCTTAAATGTTTTTGTATATGCTATATTTCATATTTTCTCTATGAGTGTCTCAGTCATTCAAGTATAACCTATTAATAAAATATCAGCTTACTTATTGCCCATTTAGAGAAAAAGAAAGCTGCGATCCATAATTGTTAAAAATATACATAAAAGTGAGACACAAAACGATGCAAATGATATTGCATCGTTCTGTGCCTCTTTAATATTTCGGTTGTGTTATATGTATCTAAGTTCAACCTTAAATACTTTAATGGTATATTCTACTATCCGTGAAGCTGCTTAAAATTCTATGCAATCAGTGACCAAAGATGTTGAATCGTACCATTCTCTAACAGAATAAAAATACCCAAGCCGATGAAAACGACTGGTACGATGACTTTTTCGTAACGCTCAACTACTTCACCAATCATAGGAACCGAAGCCAGTCGTTTGGATAAATAACATAAGATAAAAATCCCAATGATAAAAACAAGGATCACAACCATGACTTCCTGGAAGGACATTCCAGTAAAGTAAGGAATATAAATTCCCAAATTATCTCCGCCAAGGGCAATGGTCAGAGCAACCACACTCGCAACTTCTGACTGTCTATGCGACATCTTTTCTTGCAAGTCCTTTTCATCTACATCTTCATCGATGAAGATAGCCCGAATCCCTAGAATCAAAGGAAGTAAACCAAGTAACCCGATCACCCAATCTTGTGGAATAAAGTTCAGGAAGTACGCTGCAATGAGACTAAAGCCAACGAGCAACCCCGTTCCAATATATTGGCCAATATAAATTGATCGTTGTTTACCAGTATTCATGGTAGAGAAAAGAATCGTTAAAACAACCAAATAATCGATGGACGTAGAGATAAAAACTAACATTGAAGATATAATTATTTCCATAAGCTTCCCCTTTCAATATGTTTATTAGAATTGGTGGTTTTCACACAAACACATCAACTTGGCCAAAGCCAAGGGAGAATGTTTAATAAATTGCTTCATATAAAACATCCAACTTTCATATTTTTTCACATGACTCATATGCTTTCTAAACCAACGTTTATGAAGTCGCTTTGTTCCCTCATGAATTATACCATTAAACATACAATGTTTCAGCCTCTCAGCTTGCTCATTCTGCTTGTCTTCTTGGAAAATCCGTGCATGGGCGGAACATCTACTTCTTCTATCGCTAACGCTCTTTCACAAGTAGTGTTACCGCCTCAACATGGGACGAGTTGATAGAATTGATGTATTTGCGATTTTTGGTGAAATGGTCGTATGCGGTAACATGTCGACTATTTCATACGTTCGTGGGAACAGGTCAAAAGTAAATATTATCGAATTCTAACTCTTGATTGAATAGTATTTCTTATTTTATTGTAAAATTTAATTTCCTCTATATGTTCAATCACCATAGACACGCAATAATCCTGAGTATAATTTAGATCATTAATACATTTATTTGAATTAATTATAACAAGTGTACAGGACGAAGTAGGTATATTTTGAGGTTCCCTCTTATACTCTTTTACACCTTTTTGATAGCATCCTTTTTTACGAGTATCGATTCCCGGATCCATAACTATTTCATATTTTTTATCAATCACATTTGCAAGTTGTTCCTCATCACTTAAATCTACTTCAGCAAATTTATTTACAATGATATCAGAGTCTAACGTATGGAATAATTTAAACTCCAATTGATTTCCTAAATAACTATCTCCGCGAGTCATTCTTGTTGGTGGATTGAATGTTAGCGCCACTGGCACCCTTTTATGACCTTTGGCTTCGAAAAAAAGCTTTGGAACATCAACAGAATAGACTTGAATCTTGTTTAATCCAATTGTAGCTTCATCCAATAAAACTACTCTATTATCAAAGGACGCTATAGCATACTCATAGTTTGGTAAACCGTAACCTAATGAGTTAAAATGAAACTTCTTCTTATCGGTATTAGTCCCTTTAACATTTTTGATTTCAGGTAATCTAGTTGATTGTAACAATAGGTTTTTCAACAAATTAGCAGATCCATTTGGATATTTATTTGCAATTTTCCCAAGTATATTTGTAACCATAGGTGCTGAAAAACTAGAACCCACATCGTATGTAAATAATCTTTCCATTGGTAAGTTTGACAATAAAGGTAGCTTACCACTCATATTTTCTTTAATGTTTCCACCGCTTTCTCGTAATATCATGTTACCACCATCGTGAACATCTTCTGGTTTTAATATATTATTAATACCCGGATCAACTCGTGTAAAAGGAGATAGCTCATTTTCATCGGCTATCGGTGTCCATAATTCTTTTTTATGAAAGTCTAGTGATTGCTCCATAATATTAATTTCATGAGCTACTAACCCTACTGTAATAGAAAGAGCAGAAAGGTAACGCAGCGATCGACTACTACAAACACTACACAAAAATAAAAAATGTTGCAGTAGACATAAAGTCACTTTACCTAAAAAGGAACCGAAGTATATTAAAGAAAAAGTTGCTCAAGGATGGCGACTAGATGTCATCATTGGATGTTTTGAACAGCCAATCAGTTGTTCAATGAGAACCTTATATCGTCGATTTAAATATGGCATCTTTGATATCACAACACTCCCTATGAAAGGTAAGAGAAAGTTAAACGAACACCAAGAACGACGGGGAAAACAAGCGTTCAAAAGAAATATCTCTGAAAGAGAAAAAGACTACCCTCTATTTAAAGATGAGTTTGGTCACCTTGTTAGAAAATCATTAAATTATCAAACACCTTTGGAAGTATTTTCAAATTACATAAATGACTCACGTTTGTCTAGCTTATATTGACAATTCAAAAATAATTTAATTCATCTCGATTTTTTATTCTAACTACAATTTATTTCTTTTTCACCCTCCCCTACGCATATCACTTGTCCCAACCTTCATTTAATATTATATTATAATCAAGTTATTGTTTGCTTTTTTCTCTGATGGTTAATATAGTAATCACTTGGATGATTTTTTGAGGAGTGAAATGATGAAGAAGATTATCTTACTGTGCTTTTTACTTTCTTTAATACCTATTCAAAGGGCGGAGGCTCAGTCTCTATCTCCTGTCTTTAGGAAGGATTATGAAGGCGCGGCTGTGCCTTTTTCTGGGTCTGGCTTGACAAACCGTTTGTACAATGAAGTGATTGAGGACTTTGAGGTGGAGATTTCTAAGGATTTTGTCCTGGAGGCCATGGAGAGGAACAATCGCTATCCTGCACTAGTTCCGATTGAGGATGAGGACGTAATGGTTGGGTTCTTTTCGGGGATGGATGAAAACCGTGACCTTATCTATATCTATCAGTATATACTGCCGAATCCGTCTTTGGACTTTGATACTTTTGTCAGTCTGATTCATCTTGTGGATCCGACGATCTCTGAGGCAAACTTACGTGAAGTCTATGCCCCTTGGGTTGAGGATTCCACTTCGACAGACAAGATTGAGCTATCAGGTCATAGCTTTGATGCTTCGCAACACCGTCATCACAATCATGATTATATTGAGGTCTCTTACCATTTCCCGCTGTCGCTTTATAACAATGCTGACACTGTGAATCTCACTAACTCTTTCTATGATTTAGAAGGGGATTTCCCGGATATCTTCTCCCCCGATTATGAAGGCGAAGAAGTCTTTGTCGACCGTGCCTATATCAATCGCATTCTGGACCAATTAAGCCAGACTTTTGGCTTCGAGCTGACAGAGGACCACCTCGATGCGTGGGGCAACACCGTCTATTACTACCCATCTGAAATGGCCAAAGCTGGCCGTTTGAATGAATTTTACATTTTCTCTGGCTTGACTGGTGAGCGGAATGTCCTAGAGATTCGCTTCACTAATGGCTTCGACACCTTCGACGAGTCTTACAACCTCTATTATGATAAGATGACGCGAAGCTACTTCCATTTCTTCGGGAAATTACTCGATCCGACTTTAGACGAGGAAGCTATCGAATTAGCCTATGAAAAATTCCAAGCGGGAGAGGATGTGGAGATGGGCCGCATACACGTCCAATCTAACGGCTATACTGACAACACCCTCAGCATGTCCCTACAGATTCCGACCTCTCAACTTGAAGACCCCGAGACCTACTACTTCGACTCCGTCCCTAGCAACCAGGCCCAAGACGTCCGGATTGACGAAGACGTCCACCACCTAGCTACTGTAGACCGGTTGAATAATCCAGACCGCATCTACGCCGACTACCAGATTGATGAGCAAGTGGTCATTAATCAAACTGATCAGAAGGAAATCTACCGACAATTACTAGACGACCACCAAGTCAACATGCCCCACTACCAAGAGGAAATTCATGTGACGGGCGAGATCATAACCTACTTAGGTTCTGGAAATTGGAAGACCCTTCAAGTTGACGACAATGATTATTTTGCCTCCTTCATTATCTACCTTGAGGGCGATGACCTGCCTGTACTTGAAGGGAATGTCACGGTTGATGGACGCAGCCTTGGTGTCATACGAGCGGGTGCGGGTTCTGGAGGCCGAGTTTTATACCTAATTGCTGAGACTATAACCCAAAATGGCGAGGTCATCTACAATAGAGGAGGATCCGACAATGACTAAAAAACTAAAGATTTTGAGTCTCATCATTCTCATCCTAGCCCCCGCCCTCTTGTTAGCCTATACCAAAAGCAAAGCTGACGCCCCCATCCGCGCCACCGTCCCTGAGGCTTACGAGATCTACCTCAGTGGTGGGCACAATCAAGTCTTGGAGCGCTTGGACCAGTATATTGATGAAAATGCAAAGGGTGGTGAAGACAGCGATGATGCCGGTGTGGCCAACGCGCCCTTCTTCGTCAATATGTCCGAGCAACAATTACTAGCCAAGTCAGCCTTAGAATTCCATAACGCCATTACTAGCGACATCAACCAAGACTTCATGTTCGTGCCGACTGCTATGGTGAATATAGCGGACCGGACTGTCACAGTGGATGGGCAGGACTTAGCTTTTACAGTGGATGGCGAAGACTCCGCTGGACGCCCACTCTATACTCTGACCTCCGACAGTGACGTAATCAGCGACAATAACCTCAGCGTTTTAATTCGCAATGGGGATAGTTTGATTGAGGCGCGCAACAACGCCTACTGGTCTCGCACTTGGCTAGCCATTGCTTACTTCATCGGCTTGTTTACAGTCGGTGTGCTAATCCTGTTCAACCTTGCCTCTCTTTCCACATGGACTGTTGGACTGTACATTAAAGGTGCCGAGCCTGGGCCAATGATTAAGATTGGCTTCGTCGTCTCAGCAGTGACACTGATTATTGTTGGCTTTATGTTTATGTTTATTACCTTTACCGAGATAGGTTAGTTAGTGTACACTCCCCCCAGGCCGAGGCTTGTGGGGAGTTTCTTTGGATTGACCGTCACAAACTCATTGAGAGTCACTTAGCAAGTTTCCTGATTAATATTTATGAAATTAACTTTCTAACTCAGTCGACAAATTAAAAAGGAAGATTTTGAAGTGACCCCCGAAAGTTAGAGTTAAAAATCTAACTTTACGGGGGGCGTTTTTGTGTCACAAAAGCATTCATATAAATTCAAATTAAAGGTTGTCGAAGAGTATCTAACTGAGACATTAGGTTACACCTTACTCGCTAAGAAACACCATATTTCAACGACAAGTTTGATTGAAATATGGGTTAACCAATTCAAAACCAATGGGAAAGAAGGCCTTAAAACCAAACGACGAAATGCAACCTATCCTTTAAATTTTTTAGTTAAATGTTTTAAGATTTAAGCAAGACACGGGTGCGTCCTATATAGACACAGCGAATGCTTTTGGTATAAGTGAGCCATCCATCATAGCCAACTGGCATCGTCAATACGAAAGGTTTGGCACCCAAGGTCTGAATAATCCGCAATGATTTCATTAGCCATATCTTTAAAGGTGATGGCGGTAATTAAGTGATTTTGCCCGTGTACCATCAGTAAGGACAAGGCAACTGGATCGCCACTTGCTTCTTGGGATAACAAAGCAGTTTGGGCGTGGTGGGCTTCAATCAGCGCTGCTCAGGCTAATAGATGTACGTCAGCTTTTTCAAACAAGTTGCTTAGTCTATTGTTGGCCCCTTATCACGGGTAAACAAAGAAATACTCAAAAACTACACCCAAGACCTGAAAAAAGCCGTCGACCTCGCATCCTAACAGTTAGGATATGAAGGGAATAAACGAAAAATAGTCCAAGCAATTTATTTTAAACTGCTTGGACTATTTATACTTACACGCCAGATTCAAATGTACATTTTATTTTCCGTATCATTAGAGCCTTTCAGGTATGAATAATCGTTGCTCATTATCTTCTGTTACGATATATAGCAACTCTTGATCTTGATTAGGCAAAGAGATGACTTCATTTATCATTTCATCGATATCTCTATTACGAGATAAAGCTTCAGTAGTAGTCAATAATTTCTGATTTATATCGGCTAGTCTTTCTTCAACTTTGGCCACTTCTCGCTTAGGCAAACCTGTTACGACGGACTTAAGCCCCTTACTTGACGCCTCACCAATATTTTTTGAAAACTTTCCAACAGACCCAGAAAACTTCTCAACTTGTCCAGGTAATTTTAATCCCTTTTTCTTAGCTTTGTCTTCATCCTTATCCTTTTTCAAAAACGGTAAGTTGCTAGAATTTTCGCTAAAACTTTCCAGAAAGAACTGCGTTTCAGATTATGAGCGAGTTGGTGCTTCAGCACTTACTCGCTAACATGCGTATATTGGTTTAATTAATAATGGTACTTGTACTATACAATTGAATCAGAACATTCAGAAGCTACTCTATTTCAGCTTAGTTTGCATCACACTTTGTGTGATACGGCACTATTCTTCCATCTTATAAGCGAGTTGACGCTTTAGCACATACTCGCTTAAATGCGTTAGAAGTCTCCTGTCTGAACGCCCTGTCTCACATCCTATCTTAAAGCGGCTTGCATTTCATGGATGTAGTCGTAAATGTAAGGCTTTGCTTTTTCACCGTGGGTTTCCACTAGACGCACAATCCCACTCCCTACGATCACGCCATCTGCTTTAGCTGCAATATCTTTAACCTGACTAGGTCGGTTGATACCAAAGCCAACTGCTACTGGAATATCTGAAACTGCCCGAATTTCAGCAACCATAGCTGAAATATCCGTTGTGATATTTGAACGGACCCCAGTTACCCCCATTGAAGATACTAAATAAATAAACCCTTCCGCCTCTTTAGCAATCGCTCGAATTCGATTTTTTGACGTTGGGGCTATCAAAGTGATCACTTCAATCCCATATTGGCTAGCAACTAGTTTAACTTCTTCTTGTTCTTCAAAAGGTAAATCAGGGATAATAATACCCGAAATACCAATTTCCTGACACTTGGCGAAGAAATTGTCATAACCGTAAACAAAAACTGGGTTTAAATAAGTCATAAAAACTAATGGTACATGTATTTTACCTTTTAAATCAGCCACCATATCAAAGACATTATTCAAGCGCACCCCTGCTGATAAGGCCCGAACGCTCGCATTTTCTACGACTGGTCCTTCAGCGATTGGATCTGAAAATGGAATCCCGATTTCAATCAGGTCAGCCCCTGCTTCTTGGGCAGCTAGGATATTTTCAGCTGATTGGTCCAGGTTGGGATCGCCTGCCATCAAATAGGTGATAAAGGCTTTTTTATCTTGGAATGCTTCAGCTATTTTACTCATAAATCTCTTCTCCTTTATAACGGGCAATGGCTGCCACATCCTTGTCCCCGCGTCCTGATAAACAAATCACAATGCTTTGGTCTGGTGACATGGTTGGGGCCAGCTTCTTAGCGTAAGCCACAGCATGTGCTGATTCAATCGCTGGAATAATCCCTTCTATTCTAGATAAATATTCGAAGGCAGCTACCGCTTCATCGTCTGTTACCGGTACATATTCAGCGCGCCCAACTTCATTTAAACGGGCGTGTTCTGGGCCGATGCCTGGGTAGTCAAGCCCCGCTGAAATAGAATAAACTGGTGCAATTTGACCATATTCATCTTGGCAAAACAAGCTCTTCATACCGTGGAAAATACCTCTCGTCCCCTTAGCAATAGTCGCTGCATGTTGAGTGGTATGAATGCCTTTTCCAGCCGCCTCACACCCAATTAACCGAACTCCTTCATCTTCAATAAAGTGGTAGAAAGTCCCAATAGCATTAGACCCACCACCCACACAAGCAATGACCGCATCCGGTAATTGCCCGTGATTTTTCTGGAATTCATCTTTAATTTCACGAGAAATCACACTTTGGAAGTCACGCACCATAGTTGGATATGGATGAGGCCCCATGACAGAACCTAGAACATAATGGGTATCCTCCACCCGGTTACTCCATTCACGCATGGTTTCATTCACCGCATCCTTCAAGGTTTTGGTCCCCTTAGCCACACTGTTAACCTTAGCCCCTAACAATTCCATCCGAAAGACATTCAAAGCTTGGCGATCTGTATCTTCTTGCCCCATAAAAATCTCACATTCCATCTTCAACAAGGCCGCCGCTGTTGCTGTCGCCACCCCGTGCTGACCAGCCCCAGTTTCTGCAATTAAACGGGTTTTCCCCATTTTTTTCGCCAACAAGGCTTGCCCTAGGACATTATTAATTTTGTGCGACCCGGTATGGTTCAAGTCTTCTCTTTTTAAATAGACCTTGGCCCCGCCTAAATCAGCCGTCATATTCTCTGCATAATATAAACGCGACGGACGACCAGCATAATCATTTAATAAAGTCGTCAACTCCGCCTGAAATGCCTCTTCATTCTTATAAAAATTGTAGGCTTCCTCCACCCGTTGCACTTCAGCCATCAAGGTTTCTGGAATATACTGGCCACCAAAGTCGCCAAATCTACCATTAGTCATGTGTTACCTCCCGTATTTTCGCTACGAATTTCTGCATTTTCACTGGATCCTTTACCCCGTCTGTTTCAAGTGACGACGACGCGTCTACCGCATATGGTCGGACCACTTTTAAGGCCTCTTCAATATTTCCAATCCCTAGACCTCCAGCCAGAAAAAAGGGCTTCTCTTGGTATGCTGACACCATTTGCCAATCAAATATCTTCCCTGAACCACCGCGGCTAGGACTCAAGCTGTCGAATAATAAATAGTCAGCTTGATTTGGATCTACCACCAATTCATCCCCAACCGCAACCGATTTGATAATGTGTTGGTCAACTTGACCCTTCAAATGTGCAATATAAGCCTGGTCTTCTTCGCCGTGTAACTGGACTAAATCAATAGTCCCCGCCTGACAAATCGCCACAATCTCTTCAATTGGGGCATTTACAAAAACGCCCACCGTTTGAATATCCGCCGCTAAATCACGTCTAAAACTTGCCGCTAAGTCAGGCTTCACATACCGCTTGGTTTCTGGCACAAAGATAAACCCCACATAATCTGGTTTAGCCGCATTCGCTGCCTCAATATCTTCCGGCCTTCTCAAGCCACAAATTTTCACTTTAATCATTACAAAGCCCCTTTAAGTTCACTTAATTTCACTTGCTTATCCTCAGCCAACATCATAGATTCACCGATTAAAACCGCGTCCACCCGGTTGTCATGCAATAATTTGATATCCGCTGCTGTCTTAATCCCACTCTCAGCAACAAATACCGTGTCATCCGGCGTCAGATTTCTCAAGCGAATCGAATTTTGGAAGTCCACTTCAAAGTTATGTAAATTTCGGTTGTTGACCCCGATAATTCGGCTACCAGCTTCAATGGCCATGGCGATTTCATCCGCATCATGGGCTTCCACTAAAACCGACAAGCCCAATTCGTCCGCTAAGGAAATGTATTCGGCCAACTGGTCTGGACTTAAGATTGCACAAATCAATAGTATAGCGTCCGCCCCGATTGCCCGAGCTTGGTAGATTTGGTAAGGGTCGATCACAAAATCTTTCCGCAAAATGGGAATATCCACTGCTTGGCTAATTTCCTGTAAGTATTGGTTGCGCCCTTGGAAATAATCTTCTTCTGTTAAAACCGATAAGGCCGTCGCTCCAGCCGCTTGGTAATCTTTGGCAATGTCCACATAAGGGAACTCTTTAGCAATTAAACCCTTTGATGGCGAGGCTTTTTTCACTTCGCATATAAAAGACATGTCCCCTTCTTTCAAGGCTTGTTCAAAAGCAAATGGTGGCAAATGACGGTCTGGAAAAGTCACCAACAATTCTTCCAAAGGTGTTTTCAGCTTATCCTCGGCTACCCTTTTTCCCCGGGTAATAACAATTTCATCTAAGATACTCATGCAATGACCTCCTGACCAATAAGGTTTGTTGCGGCAATAAATTCATCTAATTTGGCTTTAGCCTTACCTGAATCAAGCATTTCTTCAGCCAGTCGAACACAGTCGCGTAAAGACAATTCATCTTTACCCATGTACAGGCAGCAAGCCGCGTTCATGACAACGATATTGCGGCGGGCACCTTGTTCACCGTTTAAAATATCTAAAGCGATTTGAGCATTCTCTTCTGGGTCTCCACCGATTAGCTCGCTCAATTGACCACGTTCAAGGCCGAATTGTTCTGGGGTAATAAAGTAGCTAGTTACCTTACCATCATTGACTTCACAAATAGTTGTGGTATCCGTAATTGTAATTTCGTCCAAGCCGTCATGACCGTGAACCACCATAGCCCGTTTCACATTCAATTGGTTTAATACTTGAGCAAGCGGTTCCACTAATTTCTCGTCGTATACACCTAATAACTGTTTGGTTGCACCCGCTGGATTGGCTAAGGGACCTAGAATATTGAACATGGTACGGGCCCCTAATTGTTTACGGACAGGCGCCACATGTTTCATGGCTGAATGGTAAGTTTGGGCGATCATAAAGCAGAAGTCTGTTTCCTCTAAGATTTGTGCACTTTGGTCCGCCGTTAGGAAAATGTTTGCGCCCAAGGCTTCCAGTACATCCGCTGACCCACATTTACTCGATACTGACCGGTTACCATGTTTGGCTACCGCAACACCAGCCGCCGCAACGACAAAGGAAGAAATGGTTGAAATGTTGAAGGAGTTTAGCTCATCCCCACCCGTCCCAACAATATCAAGGACGTCCTTTTTCGCGGATAATTTAAGGCCCTTATCTCGCATGACTTCAGCTGAAGCAGTAATTTCGTCAATTGTTTCACCCTTCATCCGCAAAGCCGCAAGGTAAGCACCCATTTGACTGTCAGTAGCTTCCCCTTCCATCATTTGGTTCATAACCTGGCCTGCCGTTTCTTTAGATAAATCATTGCCTAAGAATAATTCATTAATCGCCTTGTTAATCATGAGTATTTCCTCCTACTTTAAGAAAATTCTGAATCATCGTTTCGCCTGAAGGTGTCAGTATCGACTCGGGATGGAACTGGACGCCAAACATTGGATATTTACGGTGACGCACAGCCATCACCTCACCCTTGTCCGATTCGGCAATCACCAATAGCTCATCCGGCATACTTTGTCGGTCCGCAATCAGCGAATGGTAGCGGGCTACTGGCACAACTGGCGGTAACCCTCTAAAAATCTCACTCCCACTCGCCACATGAATGGTCGACTGTTTCCCGTGGACAGCCGGTTGGGCATGAATAATATCCGCCCCGTAAGCTAGACACATCGCTTGAAGACCTAGACAAACCCCTAAAATTGGAAAGTGGTCAGCCAATTCTTTGGTGACAGCTACTGTGACGCCTGCATCCTCCGGTCGTCCTGGACCAGGAGAGATGACAATATGTGAGGGACTTAAATCAATAATTTCTTCGATGGTGACTTGGTCATTTCGCACAACTTGGATGGCTTCACCCGTATTCTTGCCGATCAATTGGTAGAGATTGTAGGTAAAGCTGTCGTAGTTATCAATCAGTAAAATCATGGTTACGCCTCCTCGTGTCCTAATGCTATCATCATGGCTTTGGCCTTGTTCTTCGTTTCTAAGTATTCTTTTTCAGGATCTGAATCTGCCACAATCCCTGCGCCAGATTGGACAAAGACTTGGTCATTCTTCAAGACAGCCATCCGGATCCCGATACACATATCCATGTTGCCGGCAAAGTCGATATACCCTAAAGCACCGCCATATGGGCCTCGTTTGGTATTTTCAATTTCATCAATCAATTGGCAGGCCCGAATCTTAGGGGCACCGGATAAAGTACCCGCTGGTAGTGCTGATTTTAAGACATCTAAACAAGTCGCGTCTGGTCTGACTTTGGCTGTTACCTTGGATGAAATGTGGCTGACGTGTGAAAACTGCTTGATGGCTCTGTATTCACTGACTTCTAGGGTACCGAATTCAGCGACCTTTCCGATATCGTTGCGGGCTAAGTCAACAAGCATGTCATGTTCGGCCAACTCTTTTTCATTTTCCAAAAGGCCTTCAACCAATGCTCTATCTTCCGCATCCGTTGCCCCGCGCGGTACAGTACCGGCTAATGGGAAGGATGAAGCGACACCGTTACGAACAGAGACCAGGGTTTCCGGTGATGCACACGCGATTTCTAAGTCATCGAAATGCATGTAGACCATGTAAGGTGACGGGTTAATCGTCCGAAGCAGGCGATAAGTTTGTAGTAATGACCCGGAAAAAGGGGCCTTAAACCGGTTGGATACCACCGCTTGGAAGATGTCACCCTCCACAATATGGTGTTGGATTTTCTCTACGATACGCTCGTAATCTTCTTGGCTAAACAAAGCTTCAAAATCGCCCACCGCTTGGGTCAAGTCCTCATCGCGAACATGGTCTGGACGCATAATCAGCTGCTCCATATCCTTCAAGTCTGTAGCCCCTTGGATGTAGTTTTCTTCTAATTTATCGGTTTCAATATTGACGATTAAGACAATCTTTTGGCGGAAGTGATCAAAGGCAATGACCTTATCCATCAACATGAAATGGTAGTCCCGGAAATTTTCTGGGTTATTTTTCGTTAACTGTAGAGATGGTTCCGTATATTTGATGCAGTCATAAGACAAGTAACCAACCAAACCACCTGTAAAAGGCGGTAAATAATCAATACTTGGGCTCTTATAACGGTCAAGGATATCGTTCAAGGATGCTAGTGGATCATCTGCTTGGAAGCTTTCTTCTTGCTTGCCCTCTTGCACGGTTACTTGACCGTCTGTTGAGTAGATCGACAAGTTCGGTTTATAGCCAATAAAAGAATAACGGCTCCAGTTATCCTTATTCACCACACTCTCCAGTAGGTAGAAGTGGTCGGATTGTTTGCTGATCGTTCTCAGCACTTCGATTGAGGTTGCTACATCGGAAAAAATTTCTAAAGCAATTGGAATAATCGTATGGTCTTTGGCTAACTGTCTCGCCTCTTCTAAACTTGGTCTAATCATTGTCGTACGCTCCTTTTAATTCATTATTAAAATCATAAAATTACGGCTAGTCATGACGATTGGGGCGAAAACAACAAAAAAAGCATCCATCCATGACTTATACAAGTCAAGGACGGGTGCTCTAAAAACATCCGCGGTACCACCTTGAATTTACAGACACTACGCCTGTACGCTCTGCAGGATACTAACATATCCCTCGCAACTGACGTATGCGTCACGTCGCAGAATAATCAGAAGTTTATCTCCAAAAATACACTTCCTTTAACTGCGCCCTCCGTGGTCCATTTGATGCACTGCGTTGTGCGAGGCTCTCAGTAACCCCCACTCCCTGTAACTGCACGTTACACCGTTATCTCCACTTCATTGGTTTAAAGTTGTTATTCGATTAACTAGATTATAACGGGACAGGCAAAAAGAAGTCAAGGGTTTTATTAACAGAACATTAAAAATATGGATGTTTCAATCATTATATCTTAATTATTCATATCAAATGTTCATTGCAATTTCTTTACCCATTTTAGGTATCTCAGAAACAAAATTCATAATTTTATCCTTGGAAAGGTTTCTAAAACTATCTATATTGAGCATCCTATTCAGTTCTTTTTCATTATTTAAACTTTTGACCATAACTTTTCTCCTTATTATAACTTCACGAAACTTTTCTCGCTGCATACATCAACAAAATCAATCGTCATAAATTTAGCCAAATAATACTACAGCGCGAATTTAGATTTCAGCTACCACTTAACTTAAATGTAATATATACCATTTCTTCCAAATCAAGCAACAAATTATAAATTAATTGAAGCAACAATAAAAAAGCTAGGTATCCACTAAGGTTGTAGATACCTAGCTTCCTAATTATTTGAAAGTATTATTTCAATTATAATATTTCCTTTACTCGGCCAACGGTGCCATCTCTAGCATGACTTTAATACCATGTGGATGGTTTTGAGAGTTTGTCAGGATTTTACCCACAATACCCTCTGTTAATTTTCCAGATTGTTGGTCCTGTTTTTGAACAATTTTTACCTGGTTACCAATTTGAATATTACTTCTTTTATTACCTTCGTTCATGATGGGCTCCTTTTAAAGGTCTCGATTTTTTTATAGTCGCAACCATTTGTTTAACCTATTTTATCAGAAGATCATCGAAAAAGGCTAATATGAAAAAAATGTAAAGCCAGTCGCTGTACCTTTACCAATATCACCAGTAATAATCCCAACAACAAACCAACATAAAATACCGTAGCATAATTATTCGGGTTCTATTTCCAAAATAAAATCTCCCTATCAGTCCTCTAACAACCTAAACTTATCTAACTTTTTAACGTTCGTTTTTCTCAAATTATTGAAAGTATGATTGTATATTTTATATTGTAATATATACAATCAAGACTATTATTTTTGGGATAAAAAAGGCTATAATCTATTCAATTATAGCCTGCATAACCAATAAAATTGTTCCTACATCAATCTATCTTTCACTAAGTCGTTAAATCGCAGCTAATGCTTTATCTAAGTCAGCTATGATATCATCCACATTTTCAATTCCGATAGATAAACGGATTGTTTCAGGCTTAATACCACCTTCAGCTAGTTCTTCTTCAGTTAACTGACTATGGGTCATTGAAGCGGGGTGAACCACTAATGATTTAGCATCTCCAACATTCGCTAATAGAGAGAATAATTCTAAATTTTCAATGAAATTAACCCCACCTTCATAGCCACCTTTAACACCAAAGGTAAAGATTGAACCCGCCCCTAGAGGTAAGTATTTTTCTTTTAAGCTATAATATGGGCTACTTTCTAACCCCGCATAATCAACCCATTCTACTTTGTCGTGTTGCGCTAAGAATGTAGCCACTTTCTCTGCATTTTCAACATGACGATCCATACGTACGTGTAATGATTCTAAGCCTTGAACTAATAACCACGCATTGAAAGGTGAAATTGAAGCCCCAGTATCTCGTAATAGCGTCGCACGAATTTTTGTAGTATATGCTGCTGGGCCAAAGGCATCTGCGAAAACAAGATCATTATAAGTTGGATCTGCTTGACTTAAGCCTGGGAACTTATCATTTTGTTTCCAGTCAAACTGTCCACTTTCTACAATTACCCCACCGATTGAAGTACCATGACCACCAATAAATTTAGTCGCTGAATGGACAACAATATCTGCACCATGTTCAATAGGTCGTGATAGATAAGGTGTTGCAAAAGTATTATCAACGATTAGTGGAATACCATGTTTATGCGCTACTTCAGCTAAGCCACTAATATCTTCAATATTTCCAGCCGGATTGCCAATTGTTTCTACAAATACAGCCTTAGTATTGTCTTGAATAGCTTGGTCTACATTCGCTAAATCACTCGTATCTACTATCGTCACATCGATACCGAAGTCCTTGAAAGTATGTTCAAATAAGTTGTGGCTTCCGCCATATAGGTTAGCTGTCGCTACAATGTGATCTCCTGCTTTAGCTAAAACTTGAATAGCATAAGAAATAGCGGCCATACCCGAAGCGACAGCCAAACCAGCTGAACCACCTTCTAAAGCAGCCACTCTACCTTCAAAGACGCCCTGAGTAGGATTTGTGATTCGTGTATAGATATTGCCACCTTCTGTTAAGGCAAAACGATTAGCTCCTTGCGCTACATCATCAAAAACATAAGCTGTTGTTTGGTGTAGAGGAACAGCACGTGACCCTGTTTCATCAATCGTTTGGGCAGCGTGAATGGCTTGTGTCTCAATTCTATAGTCTTTTGTCATAATAAATTCCCCCGATTTTATAATTTTTTTTATAAAAAAAGCTTCCATCCCTTGCTTATGCAAAGGATGAAAGCTACTTCATGGTACCACCTTAATTTATTATATTATCGCTAATATAAACTCACAGAGTACGTTAAAAAATCATTATACTCTTTCCCTGTAACGGGGGCTCCCGAATAATCCTCACCTATCTTAGGCTTAAACTATTATGCTCCAAGACCATTTTCTTCTAATCTCCTTGACCTACTTCCACCACACATAGGCTCTCTCAACAAGGGTCATAAAATACTTATCCCATCATCGCGTATTGCATATATCAATTTAGATATATGATAATGGCATTTTGATGATAAGTCAACCTTTAATTTTAATTTTCTTTTCATTTTAAACCTTTTGTTAAGCTTTATTCATTATATTAATAAATATGTAGCCTATAACTTTTTAAAATTAGTTTTATAGCTTCATCAACTGAATTTTTGCTTACAGGTAATCTCTCCGCAACTTTTACTTACGCATTAAATTACTGCTGATACTTTGTCTAGATCTGTCATGATATTACTGACACCTTCGAGTCTAAAGATAAACGGATTGTTTCAGGTTTAATGCCACCTTCAACTGGTTCTTCTTTCGTTAGTTAGCTAAGTGTCACTCAAACCGGATAAACCACTAATGATTTTTCAATTCCCACACTCCCTAAAGCACTCCTACCTACTATCAGCACACCTTGCCAATCCAATCAAATATTTACAAATAAAGTATCACCAGGTGAATTGCCGTAGCCCCATAAACAAAAAAATTCCCTTTTTAATAAGTACCACCTACAATTTTTCCTGCATAATACATAATATACTCTCCCATCATGGCTCGATGAGTAATATCTTATAAGTTCCCTAGTTGTTCTAAAATATAATCTAAATATTCTTTACTGGATGACATAGCGCACCCCCAAGTATTATCGACTTAGCTTATTTTTATAAAAATCGTTGAAGTATTTGCTTAGTTTCTTCGTCGTTTGATTCAGATTGATTGGCACTTTGAGAGACGGTATGGATAATATCCGCTAAGTTGATTTGCTGCATCTCCAATTCAACGCTACGTTGCAATCGATCATATTTTTCGGCTAATACACCTTGGATATTACCTCCTACGATACAGGCAGGTGCTGTCTTCTCATCCACACGAAATAGTTGTTGCGCTTCATCAATTGCTTGATAGATATCGTAAAACGAAATATTTTCGGGTTCTCTACTTAATTTCGGATTGGCTTTTCCTGATTGACTGGTGATCAGGCCAGCCTTTTTAAGGCTACTCATAATGCGTCTAACAGAAACGGGATTAGCATTCACACTTTTGGCAATGACCTCACTAGATAAGTCTGTGCCTTGAAGCATCTCGATATAAACTAGAATATGAATAGCATTACTAAATTTTACTGAATATTTCATCTGAATATCCCACCTCTTTTCTCTTGACTTATTATAGCACATTCACTATCATTAACCTGTAACTTTAATTGTTACAAGTTAATGAAAAAGGAGTGTTTATTCATGAAATATTTAGTAACTGGCGCAACAGGTGCCTTTGGTGGCCTCGCATTAGACAAATTAAAAACATTAGTTCCCGTATCAGATATCCACATCTTAGCGCGTAGTAAAGAAAAAGCTACGCCACTTGCTGAAGCTGGCTATACAGTACACATCGGTAATTACTTAGATAAAGCATCTTTAAAAGCTGCCTTCACAGGTATTGACCGCTTATTACTAGTTTCATCAGCACCCGGCACTCGTCAAGAAGAACATCAAAATGCGATTAATGCAGCCAAAGAAGCTGGTGTTAGCTTTATCACCTATACAAGCTTTGCCCATGCAGACCAATCTTCTGCCGACCTAGCAACTGACCACCGTTATACCGAAAAAGCCATCAAAGCATCCGGCATTCCATTTACAATTTTAAGAAACAACTGGTACTTGGAAAATGAACTACCGCTTGTAGGTGCAGCTTTAAATAGTGGTAAACTATTATACACCGCTGAAAATGGTAAAGCAGGTTGGGCATTACGTCGCGAATACGCTGAAGCAGCTGCGATCGTTTTAGCTGGTGAAAAAACTTTCCCTGAAATTCTAGAATTATCTGGGAAACCAGTAGACTACATTACTTTAACTAAAGCACTAGCAGAAGCAATAGGTAAAGAAATTACCCCTCTAGATACTAACGACGAAGCATTCGTTAAAAATCTAACTGACAATCAATTACCAGATCCAGTAGCAGGCTTCTTCCTAGCGATCCAAGGTGACATCAAAAATGGTGTATTAGATGTACAATCAGATGACTTTGAAACGGTATTAGGCAAGCCATTAACACCGCTTGTGGATGCCTTTAAAGAATTACTTCAATAATTTCATATCGTTCAATAAACCATTCTTCATAAAAAGATCAAGAGCCCCTACTAGCTAGCCTTAATGACAACTAGTAGGGGCTCTTTTTGAATATGAATACCTTCAAATCAAAAAAACGTTTCTGGCTACTTAAAATTTGACATCAAGTCAAAGATCCAACCACCAATAGGGACAGCCTTTTATTAAGCACCCGTCTATCATATGTATTGCCGTATGGTTAATCTACGTCATCATTTAATCAACTACTAAAAGCGTAATTTTTCTTTTTTTACTACCGTATTGCTTTATAGTCCAAATCTGTATATGAAGAATTAGTAATCAAATTGATTAATTGATCGTAAGTTTCAGGGCTTATTGCCTCCTTAAATCCATCGTATCATTGACATGGACTTTTCCAATTTAGTTCATTGGTATTAGATGGTGAACACGAATAAAGTTTTTATCGTGTTCGCCATATACCTTTTCGAATTCGAAGCCACAGACAAAACACTTACATCCATAATATTGAATACACTTTTGACGTGCTATAGAACTTCACTGATACTTGTTTACTAATGTTAACTCTTCTGAATCAACTTGAGCCACTAATCTTAAACGAGCATACATGCCACCTAATGCTTTTAAGTATTCTTCTTTTATAAACCAATACTCTTCGTCGTTTACAATTTCCTCCCTTGACGTGGTGTTAAGTAACTCCTCGATAACTCCCAAGGAAGAGGAACTCCCAAACTGCCTAGGACAAAATAAAAAAAGTCAGGAGACCAAGCCCACTGACTTTTGAAAACCTTGTTTTTAATGGTTAACGGTTAGACATGATGACTTTAATTTCGTCTTCATTAATACCTACCATCGCTTCGCCTAAATCAGTTGAGATTTCGACTAATTTGGCAGCATCTTTGTAATGGGCTACTGCTTCAACTATGGCTTTGGCACGTTTTTCTGGATTACCTGATTTGAAAATACCTGAACCAACGAAAACTCCTTCAGCACCTAATTGCATCATTAAAGCCGCATCAGCAGGGGTTGCCACCCCGCCAGCAGAAAAGTTCAACACAGGTAATTTCCCCGTATCATGGACTCGCTTTAATAAATCATAAGAGACACCTAACTCCTTAGCTTGGTTAAAGAGCTGATCATCTTGTAACGAAGCCACATAGCGGATTTGTTCATGGATTTTTCTTAAGTGACTAACCGCTTGACTGACATCCCCTGTTCCTGCTTCACCTTTAGTACGAATCATTTTAGCCCCTTCTTGAATACGGCGTAAAGCTTCACCTAAATCTCTAGCTCCACAAACGAAAGGTGTTTCAAAGGGTTGTTTATCAATATGATAAACTTGATCAGCGACTGATAAGACTTCTGACTCATCAATATAGTCAATTTGTAAACTTTCTAAGATTTGAGCTTCGACAAAGTGACCAATTCTTACTTTCGCCATGACTGGTATAGAAACTGCTGCTTGAATTTCTTTTATCATTTGAGGGTCACTCATCCGACTAATACCACCAGCAGCTCGAATGTCTGCAGGAACTCTTTCTAAAGCCATGACCGCTACGGCACCAGCTGCTTCAGCAATTTTAGCTTGTTCCACATTTATCACGTCCATAATGACGCCACCAGCTAATTGTTTATGTACTTCTTCAATTGATCGTTTCATTTTGATTGCTCCTTTATACATATTATCTCCACTTTAACAATCTTTTGGATGTTTCTTAAGATGCAAAAACAGATATTTTTATGGGTCCAACTAGTTATTTATTGTATAATGGATAATACGAGAGGAGGAAAAGCATGATTACGGTAAACTTTAACGAAGACCAACACCTCTACTTACAAATAGTCGATGAAGTCATTCGGCAAATTGCCCAAGGACATTTAAAAAGTGGAGACCAACTCCCCTCACGCAGGGCTTTGGCAGATCATTTAAAAGTCAGTCTTAATACAGTCATTAACGCTTATGACCAACTGACCGATGAAGGCTATATAGTGCCGAGGGAAAGATCTGGTTATTATGTGGATTTACTAGAAATTGATATGTTGCCCTCTGAGGAAATGGAGACAAAGCCGCTAAAACATGAGCATTCTACAATAAGTGAAGTCAGCCAATATACTTATGATTTTCACTTTGCCAACCGTGATATGTCAACTTTAAATCCCAAACAATTATTGCAGTATGCACCCGAAGCGCTAGCAAGAAGCGTGGTTAATTGTAATTTAAAAGATGACTTGGGTGCTCTCTCTTTACGCTTGGCTATTGCTAATTATTTACGTAAATATCGGGGAGTGAAGACTTCAGCTGACAATATCATCATTACAGGTGGTCATACGGCTAGCTTACAGACACTATTTGCCTTATTAGACGATGCGATTTATGCCTTAGAAGATCCTGGCTATTATAAAAATTTAGATTTCTTTACAGACTATCATCAAAAGACGATTCGAATTCCGATTGATAAATATGGTTTCTCAGTTAAAGTTTTGGAGACTACCTCAGCTAACATCGTGATAACTACTCCCAGCCATCAGTTTCCCACTGGCATTATCATAGGGATGCGTCGACGTCAGCGTTTATTAAAATGGGCCTATCAGGCAGAAAACCGTTATATTATTGAAAATGACTACTATAATGAGTTCCGCCTTAAGGGCCGTCCTGTTCCTGCTTTGACAAGTCTGGACGACCAAGAGCGAGTCATTTTATTAGGGGCCTTTCGTCAAAGTATGGGGTCAATTTTTAAGATGTCTTATTTAGTTTTACCCGATCAATTAATGAATAAATTCCATCAAGCTAAATTAAAAATCAGTGATATTTCCAGCTTTGAGCAATATTTAATGACTGATTTTCTCAATTCTCCCCATTTTCCTAAATATATTAATAGCCTGCGGACTAATTACCGTCGTAAGGAAAAAGCGGTTCTAGCAGCGCTTAACCAAACCCAACTACCCCTAACCATTAAGGAAGCAGGGGCTGGACTTTTCTTAATTATTAACTTTGAGGGTGAGATTCCACCGACTGACGTGATTCAAGCTAGGCTGGCTGAAAATAAGATCCGCTTACAACCGGTCAACCACTACGCTAAATTAAAGAACCGGTTCGACCAAAGTTATATATTAGGTTATGGTGGGCTAGAGCTTGATGAAATTGATCAAGCTATTCAAGCTTTAGTCTCTATTTTTAAATAAAGCAAAAGACTCAGTTAGTCAGCGAAATGTTGTGACCCCCAAAAGTTAGATTTTTTTACTCTACCTTTTGGGGGTCACTACACTATCGATACCGATACCTGTTATGGCTGCTGTTAGCAGCCCCAAAACGTCAGGTCTTTGTCTAATCAAAAATGAATTACAACAACTCAATGTTAAAGCTATTATTACCCAACTTCCCACGGTAAGCCCTACCCTTATAGATAGTCCCAGCAAAACTGCATCAAAGGGTGAAGTTCCAAGGTCTGATTGTATTGTAAATGAAATACTAAGGGTTAATAATAAAATTCCTAATACATAAAAAATATATTTCACTTTTCGATACCTCATTATTTTATTTTTTGTTGCAAATACAACAAAAATAGGTTAAATTTAATGTCGATTAATCTTGTTGCATTTGCAATAAAACATTTAATAAGGAGTTAATTTATGAAGGAGATTCTTCGTGAGATTGGAATGATAGCAAGAGCGTTAGATTCTATAAGTAATATAGAATTTAAAGAATATGACCTTACAAAAGGACAGTATTTGTATCTTGTACGAATATGTGAGCACCCCGGAATCATTCAAGAACAGTTGGCTGAGATGATAAAAGTAGATCGAACAACAGCCTCTCGAGCTATAAAGAAACTTGAAAAGAATGGCTTTATTGAAAGAAGAGAAGATAAGTATAACAAGAAAATTAAAAAAATCTTTCCAACTATGAAGGGGGAAAATGTTTATCCTAAGATTAAAAGAGAGAATGATCATTCGAATAGTGTCGCATTAGCAGGTTTTAGCGAAAGAGAAGTAGAAATCATTTCTCACCTTCTTCAAAGAGTTAGAAAGAATATAGAGGTTGACTGGGAATATGTAAAAAAAGGGAACAAGAGAAGTTATTGATTATATTAAGGGGCGAAAAAGTAACATGACGATAAGAACGAAAAAGTGCACGGTTGAGGATTTACAAGCACTTCAAGAAATAAGTATAGAAACATTCAATGCAACATTTAAAGATCAGAATTCACCTGAAAATATGACGTCCTATTTGGAAAGGGCATTTAACCTTGAACAATTAGAAAATGAATTATCCAATATTTCTTCAGAGTTTTATTTTGTTTATTTTAAAAATGAAGTCGCTGGATATTTAAAAATCAATATCAATGATGCTCAGTCTGAAGAAATGGGCCATGATTCACTTGAAATCGAAAGGATTTATATTAAGAACAAATTTCAAAGACATGGGCTTGGTAAAGTTCTGTTTAATAAAGCATTGGAAGTTGCGAAGGAACATAATAGAAAGAAAATCTGGTTAGGTGTATGGGAAAAGAATGAAAATGCTATTTCCTTTTATAAGAAAATGGGATTTATTAAAATCGGAACCCACTCCTTTTTTATGGGTGATGAAGAGCAAACAGATTTGATCATGAGCAAAACACTCGTATAACCCTATTGGAAAGGTGGATTTCTATGTATTTTCCAAAAATTTTAAGATGACAAATGTTGATGAAATGTGGGAATTTATTCAAAAAAACTCTTTTGGTACGGTTGTTACAATAGTTCAGGGGAAGCCAATTGCCACTCATGCACCGTTACAATTAATCCGAACCAGCGATGGTGACTACATTACTGGGCATATGGCTTATGCGAATCCTCAATGGAAAGCGTTTGAAGTAGAGAAGGAAAATATTCTTGTTATATTTCAAGGTCCTCATGGGTACATTTCGTCATTTGTGAACGATTCAAGTACGGCCTTAAAATCCAGCCTGTTATTTGATGAAAAAGCTCCCATGACGTTTTCCCAAACAGCAATAACTGGATATGTTCCATTCGTTGCACACCTCATTTCTTCTATGATTCGGATTGCATGATAAAATAAACTGGATTGACTTCCAGTAAGACCTTCTCGTTTACCAATATTAGATAGGTTCTGACAAGGTGAACCAAATGTAATGATATGAACAGGTGGAATTTCCCCACCATTTACTTTTGTAATATTTCCTAAATGATGGATGTTAGGAAAATGCCGCTTCGTAATAGATATGGGAGCTTTTTCAATTTCACTTGCCCAAATCGGTTGAACCCCATAACGAGAAGCAGCTAATGGAAATACACCAATCCCATCAAATAAACTTCCTAAAGTTAGTTTTGTCATATTCCACCTTCTATTCTCCTTTTTTAGGCGCAAAAAAAAGACGTTCATTTTATTTGAACGCCTTACAATATTTTTATTCTATTGTGTTCCCATACCCTGATCAATTACCACTGAAATGGTAATGTGGTTTTTCAGTACTTTATTTCTCGTTTTTTCACCTTCTCCCACAAACACGAAATGCTTGTGAAAGTGTTTAAAACTAAGGATTTCTATATAGTTTCTCTTTGTAGCAACGATACACACTCCACATGGCACGCTAGGACAATATGAATAACTAGTCAGCGTGTCCGTTCGTGAAAACTTATCATAAAACCTTTTAACGATATCTACTATCTATAGTTAAAAGGTTTCAGAAAGATTGACTGGGATTTATTAAGCTTTAGTTATCGGAATCCAAAGTTCCATTTTGTAGTCTTTGCTGTGCATATCACCTTCATAGTAATATTCAAAGTCGGGTTTTCCTGAATGTGCATAGCCATGCTCGGGAAAAAATACTTCCATCGCATATTTCCACCCGTTATGAATACATTCCGGAACACTTCCTATTAACTCTACAACTGCATACTCTGCTTCTTCCACTTCCAAAACATCTAAGCCCATGCTTATGGCTTTGTCTATATCAGTAACTATATAGCCTGCCATATAGTTTATGGTATTGTTTTCTAAAACATCGTGATTATCAAGGTTTACTATGTCATGACAAATACCTACACTTTGATCGCTTCCTAAACCTAAAAGTTCATCGTGGCTATATTTTTTATATAGCTTATCCCAAACACTTGGGCATACTGATGAGTTGATGTTTTGTTCATTAATCCCTGCAACTGTAAAGGCTTTTTTCTTTTGAATTGTAATATTCATACTTCTTCCTCCTCTTACACTAAGTGATAATTGCACTCGTGAAAATAATTTGAATGGCTTCCCATTTCGTACCTCTGAAGGGGTAAATCCATGAAAATTCTTAAAAGCAGAACCAAATGAATCTGATGACTCATATCCAAATTTGAGGGCAATGTCAATAATCTTTTCATCGGTATCTCTTAATATTATGGCTGCTTCTGTTAATCTTCTACTTCTTAAATATTCCGAAAGCGTTATTTCAGTTAGAATAGAAAATAATCGACTAAACATTGAATAAGAGTATCCTGATAGCTGCGTTACTTTCCTTTCCTCTATCTCATCATCAAGAACTGTTTCAAGATAATCAATCGTATTATTGAACGACTTGATAATATTCATTTTGGTTTCCCTCCTCTCTTTTGGTTTACTTTAGTATAGTGGAGAATATCTTTTACTACCCTACAGTATTCGTACAAAATTTATAGGTCTTGCCAAATTGGATTGTCAACACTAAATCAAACAAATATTATAGGGTCTGTACACATGGCATAGAGTGTGGAGCACTCTTATTGTTTTTGTTGTCGTATTTAATATTACAATCCATCTAAAAATGAGAGTTCAAACATTATCACAAAGCCTAGGTTCGTCACTCTATTACTTATTCTTCATACTTCTTCTCCATCAACACAATCGTCTCAACATGGCTTGAGAGGACAGAATGAATGTCATTTGAGTATGTTCGTTCTCGGAAACATATCCACTGCGTTTTTAGCACTATCGGTAGACGGGAACATATCCATTCATGAAAAAAAATAACGTGTCTAATTGCATAATCATGATTGAGTAGAGTTGTCAAAAGAATAAACATAACGTATTTCAGTAAGTTTTTTTCCTGTAATTTCAATAATGCATTCATCGTCTTCATTGCATCGCCACTTATTCTTCCGGCTGAATCAATACTACCCCCTGCTCTGAGATGACAATAATGATATCACCTGAAGCTGGTATCCCCTTGTTGGAAGTATATCTTTCAAAAAATTTGACAAAACTTATCATCTAGTACAATTTCCATGCCTAAAACCACAATATTAATATCCCTCGACTACTATAACTTCACCTTCTTCATCAGTTGGGGGTTGAAAATGATCATAATAAGTGGAAGCTGTTTGCTCCGTCAATATGATATCATTTTGATGATTTCCGTTTCTTTTTCGAATACGTTCCATAACAACTTCCTTAGGTGTCTTTATATAATAGATTTTGGGTTCTATGTCGTATTTCTTTAATAATGAAATATATTCATTTCTCATTTCTCTAGACCAAAATGAATAATCGAGAACAATATCAATGTTTTGCATGATAAGTGAAATTAGTTTTTCATCAAGATAGGTTTTAATATCTTCTAAAACCTCCTGAGGTAAAGGATGTTCATTCAAACCTCGTTTGAATGATTCTTCATCATAAGATAGTATTGTCATCCCGGTCCTTTCAAATTTTTTTGCTAGTGTTGATTTACCTGCTCCCGCAGGGCCGCACATTAAAATAACTTTACTTTTCGACAAATTATCTACTGTATTTTTCATTGATATAACCTCCTATAACAAACCAAGAAAACATGACACTCTCCTTAAGCATTATTACTATTCGCTCTTTTCATGATTTCCTGTACTATTGATGTTTTAGCATTCGCATAGTGCTGGACATGCCTCCATTTATTCTTTGCCAAGCTTCGTTTGACTTGTGCATATTTGTCCCGATCAGTATCATTAGTCCGCAACCAATCACGGAAGCGTAACATTCTATCAATCTCTGATGTGCCCAAACTGAACACATGCAG
Source organism: Fundicoccus sp. Sow4_F4 (assembly GCF_052116145.1). Lineage (NCBI taxonomy): Bacteria > Bacillati > Bacillota > Bacilli > Lactobacillales > Aerococcaceae > Fundicoccus > Fundicoccus sp. Sow4_F4. Next base: position 172,135 of record NZ_JBQKLQ010000005.1, read on the forward strand.
ATTAATATCGGTATCCGGTCCTTTAAACAAACGATGCTCAAACCAGTCAAGTTCTCGAATCTGTAGCACATATCCGGCCGCTTCCAACACTGGAACGTAGGATGACTCATCAGCAGAATCCTTAACAACCAACCGTATTCTTTTGCAACTCATCTCGGAATAAATTTAAAAAATATATTTTGAAGTGACAGTAATACTTTCGGCATTTTAAATTGGGTATTTATCAAAGTCAATGAATCGACAGCTTCTGGGAAATCAACTGCATAATTAAGGGCTAAAGTACCTCCAAGTGATATACCGAAAATTTGTCTCCTGAGTTACCACAAATACGTTTAACTTCATCATATAAATTTTTATAGCCAATCGGACCTTTATCTTGTACAACAACCAAATTAATCTCTGATGTATCCTTCACGGATAATTTTTCCTTGACTGCCTCCCAGCTCGAAGGTTCTTGCCCCAGGCCATGAATCAATATTACTTTCATTAAATTTCTCCTTTAAACCATATCGAGTCAGGTGATTTTTAGCCTATTTTGGCTATTACCAAATAAATGGTATCAATCGATAAGGTACCTTTTGCTTATACTCGGCATAGCCTGACAATTCTTGTTCAAGAAATACCTCTTCTGATTTGATTCGTTTAGCAATAATTAATGGATACAACAGGAAAATAGCAAAGGCGTAAATTGATCCTAGTATCAAAGGCATCGATAAAAACAGCAAAACCGTCGCACTATACATTGGATGTCTGACAATTCCATAAAGCCCTGTATCTATCAACTTTTGGTTTTCCTGCTTCACTATTGTCCGACTAAGATAGGTGTTCTCACGCAGCACCTCAGCATATAAAAGGTAGGCCACAAGAAAAACTAGGGTCGCTGAAATCACTACTCCCTTTGGCAAAATATACCAATTAAACCGAACGCCTAGTCCAGCCACAATAAAGCCTGCACAAAACATTAATCCACTTAGTTTTACAACCAGGCTTTGATCTTTTTGTTTTTCTTTTGCATTCAGTCGTTTTCTTAATAACTCTGGATTTTTATACATCATGACAAGCCCCGCGCAAAACATCGGAATAAACAGGATGCCCATGAATAGCCATGCATTAGCATATGCGGTCGTTCCAGCTGGTAAGAATATCAATAGCCCTACTAGCAAAAGTCCCAATGTGAATTTTGCGATTGCTTGAATAAATAAAGTTAAGGTCATAGCAATTCTCCTTTCACGCTTCTCATTCTAAGGAATCATCGACTCAATTTTATCTGTCATAATTTGCTCAAAGATAAATTTGTAGCTCGTTTTTTAAATACATCCGCATCATAAATTATCCATCTGCTTCTTCACAAATTCTACCATTTCCAAAATGACAGGTTTTATTTTAGAAATAACATATTCCCCGCTCTGCAACTCAATATTATCGATTTCCTGTTTAATAATGTAATCCACTCTTTGAGGATTATCGTTTAGGACGTATTTCAGAGGTTGATCTTTTAACCGATTGTAATAGTGAGTTTGAATTTTTCTGTTATGACCGGAAGCCCAAACTTCAAATCTAAATGTCTTATGTACAAAGACAAGTTGAATTTTAATCCCCTTTGCCTTTAATTCTGGATCAGTTAATTGAAAATAGGCAAAATCCATATTATTCTCAGCGATATTACCAGAAAAAGAATAGTCCGGTAATTCTTTTTCAAGCCCAACACGTAGAAACCTAAATAATTTAATGAATTCCTGATAACCAAGTTGAAGTTCAGTGGTTTCTAAAAGATTTTTATAAGTTTCTAAATAGTTACTATTGAAGTTCATATTTTCACCTTCCTAATATTAATGGTGCTATTTTGTAGTGTATTTTCATAATTGAAATAAAGCGGTATCTTTCTTCAATTATCTTATCACGATTAGGGGATAAACGGAAAACCCACAACTTTGTTTAGAGTCATGGGCTTTCTACATCTACAAGTTACCGCTAGATCGTATTATTTATCAATAACCCATTCTCCAAGACTGTATGTCTAAATCATAGATAGATATTTTATCAAAATATCGAGTATCCTCATCCTAATCCCGCTCAATGACATCAATGCCAAATAGTCTCAAAAGCGTATTAAAGTTATAAGGGTAAGAGTTATCTCCTTCAAATACTACCGCCTTATGCCCATCACTATATTTAAATTCCAACTCCCACTGTGTTCCATCAAGTACCGTGTATCCAAAGCGTCCAGTTGTATAATGTCGTCTCCACTCACTGATGTGTAGCTCTTTAAGCGCAGCTACGAATATATTTTTTGTATATGGTTCATCATTATCATCCAATAATAAGAGTGGTTCCTTTACTTCCCATAACTTTGTATAGGCTTTCAATTCATCGGATAGCAGTACAATATAGGTACGATAACCACCCAAATAACCTCCAATGTTAAAAGTAATCTTACAGATAGCATTAACGTTTGCATCAAAATCAGCTATCTTTTTTTCAGCCTTTGATAAATTATAAATTCCGCCAGCCTCAACATAGGCTTGTTTGGCTATATCTAAATACTCACGGTTCCAATAAATTCGGTTATCTTTACTGGGCTTAATAACAGTTTTCTTGTCAGCATATGGGTTTTCCAGAGAATTTTTGAGGCGACCTATTTCTTGCTTAAGCCCTCGGATAGTGGTCATTATTTCCTCTTTCGTTTTTCCTTTAAGATGCTCTTCATAGTAACTTTCCGGACTGATCATCATAATAGACTGTCTCCTTTATTCGATAGGAACTTTTATTTCATCACCAACAGGTCAAACAAATCCCTGCTGAAACTTGATACCAAATGCATCTCCAATAACTTTTATCTCATCTAAACTTCCTGTCACCCGTTTTAATTTCCTATTGATGTTCTGCGGAATCTATCAATTGTATCTAACAAATTCAGAAACGTTTATATTCAAAAGTATATAATGGAACTTTGCCTATTTTGTAAAGCATCACTTTTTCAATTATTTGATAACTTAAAACGACATAGTTCTAATATATCCAGGTATCAAACGATTCCGTTGAGTCTGTCAAAAATAGATTTTTCAACGTCATCGCGGCCCAATCTACATCGTCTGCCTCAAACTCAATTGACTGATTCTCTTCAAAAAGTTTATTAACAACAGCTAATACAAAATTCTCAAACGTACTTTCATCTTTTGAGCAAACATAAGCAATTAAATTATCCGAAACGAAAGCAACATGTTGGATGCTATTATTTTTAACATAGTAAACTTCTGCTGGTAAAATCTTTGTAAAGTCCTCAAAAGTAGCTGATAGAGGATTTATCGCTTGGTGAGTCTCTTTATAGTGATTAAAAAGCAACTCGCAACACTCTCTATAGTCATTTTGACCTCGGATTGCCTTGAATATTTTACTTTCACCAGAGGATAAACCCTTTAGCAAATCTTGTTTCTTTACTTCCATTTCATGACTAATTCTAGCCTTCTTAAAGCCTTGAGATGCTAAGAAAGTTGTTTTCTGAGTTTCAAGAGAAGATATCATCACTTGTAGTGGAGACTTCTCTTCATCAGCAATTTTCTGAAACAAGTTCGCCTCACTTATTACTGCTGTATCCTCCAAATCAAATTTGATATAACAATGATTCTTATGATAAGTATTTCGATACGTTTCGACTTTAGCTAGTTGTTCTCCAGAGTTTTCTATCAGATACTTATCTTTATGCTTAGTAATTTTCATGTTCATATCCTTTCATTAAATCAATCTCAAATGATAGAAAGCCCACAACTTTATTTAAGAGTCATGGGCTACCTACATCTATAATTTACTGCTAGATCGTTATTATTTATCTATTTTGACTAAGAGACAAACAGTCTCAACATGTGTCGTATGCGGGAATTGGTCGACTGGTTGAACCGTGACCAATTCATAACCGAATTCACGTAGCCAGACTAAATCTTCTGCTAAACTTTTAGGCGCACAGGACACATATACAATCTTATCTGTTCCGTAGCGGCCGATGCTACGCATCACTTTACCGCCTGCTCCACTTCTAGGTGGATCCAGGAGTAACATATCTGGTTGGCCCCAAACGTCTCTTAACTCTTTAAGCCCGGTACGTGCGTCAGAAGTCATGAAGAAGGTATTGTCCAAACCGTTATCTTTCGCATTACGACGCGCAGAGATAATCGAATTTTCGACAATTTCAATTCCAGCTAATTCTTTACTGTTTCTGGCAAGTGGTAAACTAAAAGTCCCCACACCACAGAATAAGTCTAATACTTTCATGTCTGAATTAACATTAGCCATCTCAAGAGCCAACTCAACTAATTTTTCTGCTTGTACGGGATTAGCCTGAAAGAATGTATCCGGCCAAATACGATACTTAAAGCCATTTAATTCATCATTGATATAATCACGGCCATGCAGGATATACGTCTCATCAGCTTGAATTCTTTCAACTGCTTCTTTGTGTTCTACCCACTGTAAACTGACTAGATTCTCAAATTTCGATGTCAGTCTTTCAACTAAATCATCGACGGCTGCTTGCAATTCACTTGGTGCTTTCGTCGCATAAACAACAACCATAATCTCTTTTGTCACAAAAGAAGTTCTAAGTAATAAATTACGTAATAAACCTGATTTTTCATCTTTGTCATAACCTGGAAAGTTATAATCCTTTTGCCATTGACCAAGAACGTGTTTAATCTCAACCATCACTTTTGGCGCAAGAATCGAATCTTCTAAATCAATCACATTGCGAAAATTCCCTTGTTGATGCATGCCAAGTTCGCCTGTCGCACCAAAAGTCAATTCCATTTTATTACGGTAGCGCTCTGGATTTTCCATCCCAATAATCGGCTGAACTAAAGCCGGATCAAAGCCGGACTCTTTTAAGTAATCTTTGACCATATTCGATTTATATTCTAATTGCGCATCATACAACATATATTGTAGTGGGGTTCCTCCAGAAATTGCTTCATGGATTGGGACGTCTAAATTACGGGTTGGGCCTGCTTTAAGTAGCTCATCATACTCAACCACTGCTTTACTGCGACCTTTCGCATTTTCAACCGTTACTCTGACCACATCACCTGGAACAACATTCGTTACATTAATATTTAGATGTTTTCCATTCGATCCTCGATCTGGTGGATGAATATAACGGGCATAACCGTAACCGTTTGGGTTGATAAATTCAATCGTTACTTCAAGTGTTTCTGTTGGATATCTTTTTTTAGCCATTTCTTCACCTTAACCTTTAAAAGTTCTCGATACACCTTAGTATACTAAAAAACGGCCAAAAGCACTATCACACTTGGATATCCTTCAATTGGATCAGAAAAAGAAGCCGTCATCATCATTATAACTTTCACACTCGCCTTGCCAGTCTGACATACTTTCCTTAATGACGTCACATAATTCATCGTAACTTTCTTTGTCAACAGGCCCATGTGTCAGCATGGCTTTGTAGAATTTCTTAATACTAGCGGCATTGGCTTTAATGGTCGCTGGTGTGGCCCAGTCGGGTTTACGAACGAAATAATCTCCGAAATATGCATCGAGTTCATAACCACACCCGTCTTTCATCTCTTGGACCGATCGATTCATAAGATAAGTATTTATATAAAATTCAGTATTGTCTAAATGCTTTGCAATCGTCTTTGCTTTCAAATTGGCCGCTTTTAATTCTGCTTCAAACACTTCTAAATAACGTTGATTTTGCTGACCAAGTCTTTCAATTTCAATTTCATAATCCTTTAAAAAAACTCCTATCTTTAAATAAATCATTGGAAAAAAATGATTTCCAATTACTCCGGCAAGTTTTTTATTTTTTGGTGCATCCGAATGAGTTGCTCCAAGCTAGCGTTTAAGCGTCCTATTTTGTCCTGGGTTTCGGCAATTTTAATCGCTAGCAGACTTTCTATTTCTTGACGGTCCTTGAGAGGCATCGTCTGGATATCTTCAATTGTTTCAAAACTTTCATCAAAAGCTACTAATTGCTGAATCTCATTTAATGAATAAGCCAGGTGTTTGAGTTGCTGAATATGCTGCAGACGCTCAAGATCCTTTTCATTATAAAGGCGTGCATAGTGATCACGGTTGGGACTGATTAAACCAAGCTTTTCATAATATCTGAGCGTATCTTTCGACAGACCTGTTCTGGCCACCACTTCATTCGTTCGCAATTTGAATCCCCTCTCTTGACATGGAGCGCACTCCATCTTTTAGAATAAGTATATCAAATAATCTTGAGGAGTGAGTAAATGTTAATGTTAAGAATCTTGACCTTTTTATATGGTTTATTGACGGTCCTGGCAATTGGCGAAGATGCAAAAATTTATGGTCTACAATGGGTGCATGCCCTCTATCCGCTATTTTCTCTGTGTTTAATGTATTTTGCCATTAAAACTGAGCCGTTGAATTTACTTTATATCGGATTAGTCGGTTTATTACTCGCCGCTGCCATAAGTGGCTTGGTAATGAACACATTTCACTGGAGCCATCTTATTGTACGCTTGGTCGTTTCACTCCTTCTGTTGTGGTTTTGGATCCAACTTAGTTAAACTAAAGAGCAGCCCCTGGGCTGCTCTTGTTTTGTGATTATTGGCTGGCTTTCATTTCTGTCGCTAATGTTCTGATTAATGGTTTTAACCAACTTTCAAGTTCATCCAGTCCAAAGCCTGCTGCTTCAATTTTATCTGAAATCAGATACCAGTTCTCTCGTGTATTAAACGGTGAACCAGTAATGGTTTCTTGCGTATAGTCGACTTTCACTGTTTGCCCAGTCATTTCTTGTAACCACTCGATAAAAGTTTGACGACTAATCGAATCGCGAGAACTTATATTTAGACTACCGGTTTGTTGGTTTTCAATTACCCATACAATCGCATTAGCCGCACTACTACCTTTAACAAAATTAATTTTTGCTTCTGGGTTATTAAATTGAATCGTGTCATTGTTGAGTGCTTTTTCAACGTACAGGTGCAAACGTTTCGTATAATCATCCTCATCTAAAACAATTGGAAAACGAAAGGCAGTTACCTTGAATGGTGCTTTTGTGAACAAGACTTGTTCGGCTTGACGCTTGCCTTCGCCATAATCCACCTGTTTTTCGGGGTCGATATGGTATGCGGTTGGATCAAAATCTGCTTCAACAAAACCATCTTTGGCACCATCGTAGACAGCTAAAGAGGATGTAAAATAATAATGTTCCAGTTGCTTTCCAAATTTATCAATCCGAATATGGGCATCGCTTGCATAATAACAGATGTTATCGAACACCGCGTCCCAGTTTTCTGTCTGGACGAATTCCCAACCAGCATGGTCGCGGTCGCTTGCGTCTAATGCGATATGCTGCGCCTTGCCTTCAAATGGATTTGGTTTATTGCCTCTTGTCGCAAGCGTCACATCATAGCCTTTATCTAATAATAGTTGTACTGCTTTCTTGCCGAAAAAATTGGTTCCACCTAATACAAGTATCTTTTTCATTTCAGTCACCTTTTCCTCTTTGGTATGCTCGCTCCTAGGACTTTCTAAACTTTCATGGTTAGTCGATATCTATAGGATATACAAGATAAGAAAGCATGTCTACTATAACTATTAGCAACAGGTTGGTTGGGATAATCATTGCTGATTGAGTGTTTATCATGGATGTGTCTAATTTGGGAATTGTTGCAGCTGTTGGTTTCGTTGACTGGCTGTGGTTCTTATTGTATCCGGAGGTGGGGGTGCAAATTAGTTGCACTATTTCTTGGTTTATTACACTTACACTAGGAGGGGGTGCCACGATGTTCATGGATTTAGCTAATTACTTTGGGACGAATGCGTCAAAGTATGTTCAATATGTCAGTGAACATGTTTCTTTGAGCTTGAGTGCTTTAGTGATTGCGATGTTGATTGGCCTGCCCTTGGGATATTTTGGCTACCGATTTAAGCGTGTAGGTAATCTGTTTTTGACGGGTTCGCAAGCTTTGCGCGTTATTCCGAGTTTAGCTGTGTTGTTTATTCTAATTCCAATTGTGGGAACGGGTAAGTTGCCCGCGACGATTGCGCTAGTGTTTCTGGCGGTGCCTCCGATTGCGATTAATACTCAAGTTGGTTTTAGTGAAGTGCCTGCAGTCACAATTGAAACAGCAACCGGTTTGGGAATGAATAGTCGTCAATTATTTCGTAAAATACAGATTCCATTGTCTTTGCCTTATTTACTGAATGGCATTAAATTGGCGCTTGTTGAAATCATCGCGAGTGCGACTTTAGCGACTTATATTGGTGCAGGTGGTTTAGGGACTTTGATTTTCACTGGTCTAGGGCTTTATCGGCTAGATTTATTATTAATTGGTGGGTTATCGGTCGCGATTCTGTCTCTGTTTTCAACCGTCTTGTTCGATTACTTTATTAGAAGGAGTGATATTTAATGATAAAAAAATATTTAATCAGTCTTGTCGCAGTGTTGTTCGCCTCTGCGATTGTGACCAGCAGTGTCAGCGTCTCAGCTAATCACGAAGGAGAAGCCATTCGTATTGGTTCAAAAGATTTTACGGAGAATTTACTGGTGGCTGAAATTTATGCCTTAGCATTAGAGGCTGAGGGGTTTGACGTGGAACGCGTGCCAGCTATCTCGAGTGCGATTGTACATACAGCGATTACTAATGATGAAATTGATTTGTATCCTGAATATACTGGTACGGGCTTATTGACGGTTTTACAGTTGCCAATGGAAACGGATCCGGAGAAAGTGTTTGAAATTGTAAAGACTGAATATAATGAGCAGTTCGACTTAACCTGGTTAGACTATTCCCAGGCCAATGATAGTCAAGGTTTGGTCATTACGACGGCCAAAGCCGAGGAATTAGAGATTGAGACGATTTCTGATCTTCAAGCTCACGCCGATGAGTTGCGTTTCGCTTCTCAAGGTGAATTTGATATGCGTGAAGATGGGCTTCCTGGTTTAGAAGGCGTCTATGGCAGTTTTACTTGGGCCTCTTCCACGATTTATGATAATAGCTTAAAATACCAAGTGTTAAAAAATGATGAAGCCGATGTGACGCCTGCCTATACGACCGAAGGTCAGCTTGTGAATAATGATTTGTATACAGTTCTAGAAGATGACAAGCAATTCTGGCCGCCTTATAATTTAGTGCCGATTGTGCGTAATAATGTCTTGGAGGCTCATCCGGAAATTGAAGAGATTCTAGGGGAAGTTAATGATCAGTTGGACACAGAAAAAATGATTGAATTGAATGCTAAAGTCGATGTTGATGGCGAAGAATATCTAGAAGTTGCTAAGGAATTTTTCGATTCACTTAAGTAGCTTTTGAAGGGAGAGTATGATGATGCCAATAGCTATTGAATTTAAATCGGTCAGTAAAACATTTCATCTAAACGCAGAGCCCGCTCTGTCTGATGTTTCTTTTCAAATTAAAGAAGGCGAGTTCATCACCGTTTTAGGTTCATCTGGCTCTGGTAAAACCACTACCCTTCGCATGATGAATCGATTAATTGAACCTGACAACGGCCATATTGAGTTTTATAGTCATGATATACGAGGGATTGATGCGATTCAACTTCGTCGACAAATGGGCTATGTTGTACAACAAATCGGCCTATTTCCTCATTTGACGGTGGCTGAAAATATAGCGACTGTGCCTAGTCTATTAAAATGGGATAAAAGGAAAATATTGGCTCGTACAGAAGAGTTACTTCATTTAGTGAAACTTCCTCCTGAGGATTATTTGAACCGTCGTCCGCGTGAATTGTCTGGTGGGCAACAACAAAGAGTCGGTGTAGCCCGTGCTTTAGCTGCTGATCCGGCCATTATGTTGTTGGACGAGCCATTCGGTGCGGTGGACGCCATAACGCGTTTAGATCTACAAGCTGAAATCCAGAAAATTCATCAGCAATTAGATAATAAAACCTTTATTTTTGTGACACATGATATCAATGAAGCTTTTAAATTGGGCGATCGCGTGATGATTATGGATCACGGTCGTATTTGTCAGTTTGCTCCGCCTCGGGAAATTATTCGCTCTCCTCAACCGGGTTTTGTTCAGAAATTGATTGATACAGTCAATGAACAAGAAGCATTGTGGGGTGAGTTCAAATGATTGACTACTGGCTTCGCTACAACGACCGCTTAATTGAAGCAACTTGGCAACATGTGCAGATTGTTGGACTGGTGATGTTGATCTCAATTATCATTGCGGCCAGTCTGATTGTGCTATTGGCTCGTTTTCCACGATGGTTGAATCGTTCTATTTACTTGTTTTCGGTAGTTTATTCCATCCCTAGTATGGCGCTGTTCGCTCTGTTGATTCCTTTAACTGGCTTAGGTCGTACGACTGCGATTGTAGTCTTGGTGATTTATTGTCAGTATATTCTGTTGCGAAGTTTTAATACTGCCTTGTTGGAGGTCGATCCTTTGATGGTTGAGACAGCTACCGGGATGGGCATGACGCCTCAACAAGTGTTTCGTAAAATTCAGCTACCACTCGCAATGAAGGGGCTACTGGCTGGCATTAAAATTGCGGCTATTTCAACGATAGGTATTACAACAATTGCTGCGACGATTAATGCAGGTGGGTTGGGAACGATTCTATTTGATGGGATGCGTACAGCAAGTTTAGTTAAACTATTTTGGGGTACTATATTAACAGCAGGTTTATGTTTATTGGTAAATGCTATATTGTATGTGGTTGAACGTTTGGTGGTTCCGTTGGAAGATTAATAGGTAATTTGATAAGCAAGCAGTGCCTAATGGGGCTCTGCTTGCTTTTTGTTTTAAGAGGTAGAGGTCGAAAAACTAAACCTACAGGCGGACTACATTGCGGAATAAAATGTCGTACGACTGTAGGTTTTTTTCATCTTATTAACGTTTCTAACCGAGAAAAATAAATAAATATTTTGTTAGAATTTTACTGTCTAATTTTGTACTTAAATGCTTTATCTTTAAATAAATAGTCAAATGACTTATGAGTATTAACATAACTATTCGAAGCGGAATGTTTCTGAAAGTTACTCGTCACTATATTGAGAATGGTATTGTATTTAATTCTATCATCTACCAAACTTTTAATTCTCAAAACTCGGAGTGGTTCATAGGGAAACAAGATTCCAAATGCACAAGCCATTCTAAGAACTGTACGCGAAAAAGCTTCTGAGTAATAACAGTTTTCGCATTTGAAATGCTTATGATAGAAGTTGGTATTAAAACTTTTACATTCTGGACAATAGATTCCTTTCTGAACGACTGCGTAACGTTCTGCTGTTAAAGACATCAAATGATCATCCTCTACACTATTTTTCAATAGCCATTCTACTTCTTTTTGCCAAGTTTCTTGAGGATATTTTCTACTTTCCTCCTGTAATTTACGAATAAAGGAACGCAACCTTGCACGTTTAATGAAGGGTAAACTAGCATCATCAATATCAACTGTATCCTCTTCACTGATAAAAACAACATAACTACTCATGGGGATTTTAAATCCTTGTTCACGCATCAATTGAGCCAAAAGTTGATGCGTTCTTTCTAATTGTCGAAAATCATCATGATACTTGGGCCGACCATTGACTTGCCATAAGCCCTGACTATAAATATATTCTGCAGTATAATTTTTAACTTCAAGAATAGTCACACCTGATGGCTTAACCAACAATATATCAATTTGAATTTCTCCCCCGCGTGTTCTATATCGTAAGTCCTTAAGAAGTAGCCAATCTTGAGGGATTTCTTTTTGAAGAATACTTGCGAGTTCAACTTCTCCTTGAAAGCCTGATTCACAATACTTCAAATCTTGTTGTTCTTTCTCATCTAACGCTTGACGAACATACATTTCTTCCAACCAATAATGTGCTTGGGTTTTATACAACATATCTGATTCTCCTTTTATTATTTATATATAAATACGTAATTAGTGTCCAAACATGCCTCGAATTTATTAAGTTTTCGTTAAGTTTATTTCATAATTAGATTTGTAGCTGATTTTTGTCCAATAACATAGTTTTAAATGAGAAAATAAAATATTAAACCTGATTTTATCACTTGGAAGTGATATATCAAACTGCTACATCACCTAGAAGTGATATAACAAACTGCTACATCACCTGGAAGTGATATATCAAACGGCTACATCACCTGGAAGTGATATAACAAGTCGCTACATCACCTGGAAGTGATATATCAAACGGCTACATCACCTGGAAGTGATATAACAAACGGCTACATCACCTGGGAGAGATATAACAAACGGCTACATCACCTGGGAGTGATATAACAAACGGCTACATCACCTGGGAGTGATATATCAAACGGCTACATCACCTGGAAGTGATATATCAAACGGCTACATCACCTGGGAGTGATATAACAAACGGCTACATCAACTGGGAGTGATATAACAAACGGCTACATCACCTGGGAGTGATATAACAAACGGCTACATCACCTGGGAGTGATATAACAAACGGCTACATCACCTGGGAGTGATATAACAAACGGCTACATCACCTGGGAGTGATATAATAAACGGCTACATCACCTGGAAGTGATATATCAAACTGCTACATCACCTGGGAGTGATATAACAAACGGCTACATCACCTATTACTGACAATTCCATGCAACAAACCCTTCCCCACCCCATCAAAAAAAGCATTGTTCGCCATTTAGTCTTTCAATGCTTTCAACCCTCTATTAAATAAACTCAAAGACTCTAAAAACATCCCTTAAGCAACTTGTTCTCTGTCATTCCGCTAATATTCAACTCAGTCACTTCAATTCAGAAAACACCCGTTATTATCTAGTGATTAAAACCGTATAGTTTCTTACATACGAACTAGCTACGTCCTATTTCATGGATAAAATAGCTAAGTGAAACCAAAGGAACGCAAAAAAGCGAACCAAATGATTAGGTTCGCTATTTTGTCCGAAATATTCTTTTATTAATTAACTTTCTTTAATAAAGCGACACACTCCACGTGGGGTGTCTGGCCGAATAAATCAACGGGTTGAACAAATTGTAATTCGTAGCCTGCTTGCGAGAATAACTCACAGTCACGTGCACAAGTCGCTGGGTTACAGCTAACGTATACGATTTTTTCAGGGGCTTGTTCAATAACAGCTGTCACAAAGTTTTCTTCTAAACCTTTACGTGGTGGATCCACTACAACGACATCAAAGTTTACACCTAAGTCGTTCCAACGTGGTAACCATTCTTCGGCTTTACCAACTTCAAAAATCACGTTTTCAATTGAATTTAATTCAGCGTTTTGCTCAGCCATTTCAATGGCTTCTGCAACGATTTCCATGGCATATAGATTTTTCGCATGTTTGGCTAAAGCTAAACTTAAAGTACCAATCCCACAATAAGCATCTAGAACAGTTTCTTTACCAGTTAGACCTGCAGCCTCAATAGCTGTTTGATAAAGTACTTCTGCCTGGGGTGTATTCACTTGATAAAACGAGTTAGGTGAGATGCGGAACGTCATATCAAGCATTTTGTCTTCTATAAAGTCTCTACCCCATAAAATTTTGTTCTCGCCACCTAAGATAACGTTCGTGTCCTTATTGTTAATGTTCTGAACGATGCTGACAACGTTTGGTAATTGTTGCTTAATCTTTTCAACGATAAACTCTTGTTTTTCTAAACGTTTTTGGTTGATCACTAAGATGATCATCATTTGACCAGTATAGTGGCCACGCTTCACAACGATATGACGCATAACACCACGTTTTCTTTGCTCGTCGTAAGGTTGAACGCCTTCTTCACGTAGAATATCACGAATCGTAACAATCGCTTTGTCAATTTCTGGTTGTTGAATGTAGAAATTTTCTACAGGTACTAAATCGTGACTGTTACGACGGAAGAAACCAGTTTCCAATTGTCCTCTAATCGTACGAACCGGGATTTGTGCCTTATTGCGGTATTCCCATGGATGTTCCATCCCTAGAGTTGGTCTTACATCAGCATTTGTGAAATGGCCAATTCTTTGGAAGGCTTGAGCCACTGCAGATTGTTTATAGGCTAATTGCGATGGATAATTCATATGTTGTAAAGTCATTGTTCCTACTTGACGGCCTACTGGATCAGTAATTTCCACTCGATCTGGACTTTCAACAATAATCTTTTGTAAACGACCATAACCGAATTTCTTACCCGCCTTAGTAATATTGAAGATAATTTCTTCCCCCGGGATTACTCCTTCGACGAAAAATGGAAAATCATCCACTTTAACCACACCAGCACCTTGGGAAGTTAAGTCAACGACAGTCGCTTGTAATTCCTCGTTCTTTTTAAATATACGCATTTCTTTCATAATTAGCTCCTAGCTGTTTCATTTTGTTATCCTATTGTACCAAACATCTGCCCAAGATACATATTTCTAAAAAAAAATTAATAATATATTTTCACAACTTGTCTGTACGCGTTTTCACCAAAGTGTCATGACAGTACGTTTTCCCCTTAATAAAATATTTAATATTTCACAAAGGTAACTTGTTTTTATAAAAAACATTACTTTTTAAGGTTTTTAGACTAGTGCATTCTCTCACGTTATGTGTTACAATACGCTCAGAAACAATTTCGAGGAGGAAATTTTGTGAAAAAGATTAAATTAGTCGGATTAGGTTTAGTTGCTTCATTGTCATTAGCTGCTCCAGCAGTTTTAGCAGGTGTAAGTGGGTTTGATTACACTCCAGCAATCGTTCAAGCGCAAGAAGATGGCACAGTATTGAAAGTAGCTTATTTAGCTGCTCATGGTGATCGTTCATTCACATCCGTTGCAGTATTAGTCAAAGGAGACGTTATTGTTGATGCATACCTTGACGAGTACCAATATAGCGAAGGCTATGAAGGTGTGCCAAACTCAGATGCAAGTTTTGGTGAAGCTTTCCCAGAAGGCCTAGTCTTAGCAAGTAAAAAAGTTAACTCAGAAGCTTACTCAGCATCTATGGCTGAAAAAGCAGGTTCAACAGTTGCTTATGACGAAAACTTAGCAGCTATCGAAGACTCAGTTAAAGGTAAAACGTTTGAAGAAGTAGAAGCTTTAATTGGTGAATTAGATGCATTAGGGGAAGACGGAAACGTATCTGATGTTGTTTCTGGTGCTACATTAGCTGATGCGGGTGGTTATGTTGGTGCAATCTTAGAAGCTGCAAAAACAGGAATCGAATTCCCAACAGCAGCAACTGAAGCTAGCGAATTAGAAATCAAACAAGTTTTAGCAGCACCACATGGTGACAAATCATTTGCCTTAGTCAACGTTGTAATGGACGGTGACGTTATCGTTGCGGCCTCTCTAGACGAATTCCAATTCGTTGAAGGTGATCAATGGACAGGCGTTCCTAACTCAGACGCTGCATTTGGCGAAAACTATCCAGAAGGAAGCACTTTAGTTTCTAAATTAGTAGATAGCGAAGGATACTCAGCTATGATGAGTGAAATTGCTGGTTCAACTGTTTCTTACTATGACAACTTGCAAGCTGTCGTTGCCTCAGCCGTTGGCAAAACAACTGACGAAGTGGCAGCAACAATTGAAGAATTAAACGGTTTAGGCGAAGACGGAAACGTTTCTGACGTTGTTTCAGGTGCTACTTTAGCTGATGCTGGTGGTTACTTACAAGCAATCTTAGACGCAGCAAAATAATTTAAACTAAATACTATTTAAGCGACTTGTGCACCATACACAAGTCGCTTTTTTATTCTGGAAATAGTTAGACGCCTTAAATCATTTATTCAAACGTCACTTAAAATTTGATATATACGGCTTAGCCCCTCATAATGAAAGAAAGCTAGATTGTTCATCATGTCAAAAGCTGATGAAAGTAGGTGAAAACATGAATTTTTTAAAAAGGTATCTAGTGACCTTACTCATCATTCTAGTCGGTTCAGTTACTTTTCAAGTCAATCGAGTCATTGCGAGTACCGTAGAAGAAACGTTTATAGAGACGCTTTATACGGTCACTTATGAGGAAGCTGCTGAATTTGATAAACGCATTGAAGAGGACTATCATGATTTTGTTGTTAAGGAATTAAATCAGGCGCCTAATTTACCACTAATGCCTGTCGTCCTAGTTAGTTTTGAAAGTCAGTATATGACAAACTTGATCAATGAGCAGTTCGAATCCTTAGTTGAAGCTGACTATTTGGAAAAATTGCTGATTAACGGCGATTTAACGCGAATCTACGTCTATGCCTATGAGCATCAAACCAATTATTCTGTAATAGATCTCAACATGATCAGCGAAACACTTGAAGATGACTTGATTAAACAGAAATGGTCCTTCACAATTGTCGAGCAAGATACTAATCAAAAACCAACAACCACTTGGGAGCTAGAGGCTCTATTCAATCGTTCGGCTACGTCTAACTTACTGACTCACTTCGAACTCACTCAAGACAGTCCGTTTAAATAATAACCCTCTCATAACTGTGACTTCGTCTAAAATTTCAAAGAGCTCACGGTAATGTTGACAGAGAATTAAAAATCTCTGTTGACATTATTAGGAGCTTTTGTTGTGTTAAAAGTAGTTTGAAACAGAAATCAACCCCATTTATCACTTCGCAGGCAGCTTTCACCAAATTAAAAAAACAGCAACCAAGAAACAAGTCCTTTCTGACAGAATATAAAAAATACTCCAGCTCCGCTCTTAAACATAGCGGCAACTGGAGTATTCTGACTGTTGATTTAGCCTTTTAAGAAACGCGTTAAGAATTCTTTTGTACGCTCTTCTTTAGGATGACTGAAAAATTCTTGAGGATTACCTTCTTCAGCAATCACCCCTTTATCCATAAAGACAATACGGTCTGACACATCACGCGCAAATTCCATTTCATGCGTCACGATAATCATCGTTAAACCAGATTTTGCTAAATCACGCATAACTGTTAGTACGTCGCCAACCATCTCTGGGTCTAAAGCAGACGTTGGTTCATCAAACAACATCACATCTGGTTGCATCGTTAAAGCACGTGCAATCGCGATTCTTTGTTGTTGACCACCTGATAATTGACTAGGGCGGGCATTAATATAAGCACTCATCCCCACTTGTTCCAAGTGCTTCAAAGCTAACGCTTCTGTCTCAGCCTTAGATTTACCTAAAACTTTAATGGGACCAACCGTACAGTTGCCTAAGACATCTAAATTGTTAAACAAGTTAAATGATTGGAAGACCATGCCAATATGACTCCGGTATTTCGTTGGATTATATTGACGTTCTAACACATTGTCACCACGGTAGTTAATTTCGCCACCTGTAGGATCTTCTAGTAAATTGATACATCTCAATAATGTCGATTTACCTGAACCAGATGAACCGATGATTGAAATAACTTCCCCTTCTTTAACAGAAAAGTTGATGTCCTTTAAGACTTCATTCGTACCAAAAGTTTTGCTTAAATGTTTGACTTGAATAATTTCACTCATGTTAAACACCTGCCTTATCTTTAATTTGGGCTACTTGGTTTTGATTGCCACCCACTAATTGGAAGTTAGCATTCCCATCCATACGACGTTCAATACGCCCAAGGATCCAAGTCACAGTATAAGTGAGAATGAAATAAATAACAGCCGTCACTAAGAATGTACCAAAGAAATTAAAGTTATTCGACGCAATCGTATTTGACGTGAAGTATAATTCATTTACCGAAATAACGTTTAACACTGACGTATCTTTAATATTAATCACAAACTCGTTTCCGACTGATGGTAAAACGTTTTTGAACACTTGCGGCATAACGACCTCTTTCATTGTCTGCCAATGTGTCATCCCAATCGCACGCGCTGCTTCGAATTGACCTTTATCAATTGAAATAATCCCACCACGTACAACCTCGGCCATGTAGGCACCCGTGTTAATCGAGACAATTAGAAAAGCTGCTTGTAAAGATGAAATATTCCACCCCCATAGAATCGCCGTCCCATAGTAGAAAACCATTGCCTGAACAATCATCGGCGTCCCACGGAAAATTGAAATATAGGCATTCAATAACCAGTTAACAACCTTTATGAACACTTGTTGGCCCTTGTTTTTCGACGTAGGAATCGTACGAATCACACCAACAAGCACCCCAATACCCAGACCAATAATCGTCCCCGTTAAAGAGATTAATAATGTATATCCAATTCCCCGCATATAACTGTCTCTATTATCTAGAAATATTTGGAGCATATCCTGTAAAAACTCTAGTGTACCCACTTTTTTTCCTCCAATTAAAATAGCATTTACGCATCAACTGCTTCAATAATATGAAAATTATATCATAATCCCACAGCTCAACCAACCTGAATCTGGCGATGCACCAAACAAATATACTAACAAGCATCCACCACAAAAGCAATGGGCAAAATAGGACTGACAAGCCTCTAGCGAAAAAAAGAGTCTACCGACAAACACTTTGCTTTCAGTAGACTACCCTTTAACCTATTCAAATGCTTAGACAATTAACATATCATTGTCATCAAACTGCCAATCAGGACCGAATGCTACTTCCCAATAAAAGCCATTCAACTCTTTGAAGTAACCGCCATAGCCTCCCCAACTTGTTGTCTGAGGGGCTTTAATCAGCTCCGCACCTGCTGCCAATGCTTGCGCCATCACTTGGTCGACTTCTTCTTTGGACTTTCCATTGTAAGCTAAAGTGACACCAGTAAAACCTTCAGGCGGCGTCAAAGCAAGCGGCCCTCCAATATCCTCTATTAAATCTTCAATCGGAAATAAAGATATACGCGTCCCTTTATTCTTAAAAAAAATCACGTTAGGTTGAGTCTCATCGCCGACCACTGACACATCAAAGCCTAAACCCTCTCGGTAAAACTTGAGTGAAGCAGCCATATCTTTTACACCGAGTGTTAATAAATTTAAACGATTTAATTTCATTCTTTCACCCTTATCTTTCGTCTACTAGCTTCACATCCTGAATCGCAAAATAATGCCCTTCTTGATCTGCGAAATTAAAGACATTCCCCATCGGCATCTCAACTAAATCTCCAACCGTAATTCCTTGATCACGAAACTTATGATACAAAGCTGTCGCATCTGGCGTTTGAAACATTAAAGACGGAGTCCCCAGATTGAGTTCCGGTGATTGAGCTGCGATGACTTTTCTGTCAAACAAGACAATACTCGTTTGACTATTACTCGCCGGAGCAAGCTCCACATAATGCATGCCACCTGCTTCAGGCTCTATCTCCTCAAGTAACTCAAAACCAATCAGTTCAATCCAAAATTTTTTCATAGCTGTCACATCATCAACATAAACCATGACTTGCTTTAATCGCTCAATCATCATATTGTCCTTTCTTTAAAGACAGAGTCACTTCACTCGGAAAATTTACTTGCTTCTACCGTGAGTATTTGCCACACACTAGTCCATCACTAAGTAACAGTCATAATGAGGATTAACGTTGACATCATCTACGGTTAACACTGCCCATATCCACAGTCTTCCCTCAGTATTAATACGCTTTCATTATGACATACTATACTTCCCATGACAAAACATTCCCTTGGCTATTAAACCAAAAATCACTCTAAATTCCTTATGCGTTTAGAAATCAGAACGTAAAAAAAAATCATCTACCTGTTAGAGTAGATGACTGAGTAGGTTTAGTTAGCGCCTGGTTGAGTATTAATGGCTTTTTCCATAATTTCTTCACGTTGGTCGTCAGAAATTTCTGCTAACGCTTTGTTAATGTCTTCTAATAATGGACTATCTTTCTTAACACCAACTGAGATTGTCGCGTCTGCTTCAGGCACATCAAATGATGGGTCAAGTAATACATAAGTAAAATCTTCTAATGCATTCGTTGCTGAGATAGCTTCTGGAATCTCAGAAACATAGGCATCAATACGTTTAGATTGAAGGGCTACACGCATGACTGGGAAAGCATCCATCGCTTGTTGAACGTCTGCACCTTCCAGTTGCTCCAATAAAGCATAGTGTAACGTCCCTAATTGTCCCGTCACTTTTGCATCTGCAAAATCACTAATTGATTTAGCTCCAGCAAATGAAGAGTCTTTCAACATCACCATCGCGAATTGAATGCTATAGTAAGGATCTGAGAAATCGATAACTTTCGCACGTTCTTCTGTTGGTGACATACCAGCAATAATCATATCGATTTTTCCTGATTGAAGGGCTGGTAATAAACCTTCCCACTCAGTCTTGACAATTACCACTTCACGACCTAAAGCTTCACCAATTTTACGAGCAATTTGAACGTCATAGCCGTTCGCGAAATCGGGTGAGTTTTGAATCGTCACAGCATCATTACTATCATCGGACTGTGTCCAGTTATAAGGAGGGTAAGCAGCCTCCATTCCAACTAATAAGGGGGCATTATCTTGAGCATTCACGAAAACAGTAGGCATAGTTACTGACAGTGATAATAAAGCAACTAGCGAGATTAATAGCATTCTTAGGTGTTTTCTCATTATTCTATCCAACCTTTCATTTATACATGCAAAAAGTATAGCAATCTTTACCTATGAATGCAATGCTAGAAAGTCTAAGATTCTTCTAAGGCTGACACGTCTTATCAGTCTTGCGACCGATTATCTTATGTATCTGTTGCCAAGTTTTAAAGAGTCCGCTAAACTGAAGTAAGAATGCATTTGGCAAAGGAGTCATGACGTGAAAATATTACTACATAGTGAACACTTAGAGAAAATTAAAAAATCGGGTTTAGGAAAATCCATCCAACATCAAATGCGCGCACTTGAAATTGCAGGCATTGATTTCACCACAGACTCAGATGACGATTTTGACTTACTACACATCAATACCTATTTTCCAAAATCAATGCTTTTTGCCCGTAAAGTACGTGAAAAAAGCATCCCAGTGGTGTATCATGCCCACTCAACAGAAGAAGATTTCAGGGATTCTTTCCGATTTTCAAATCAAATCGCTCCTCTTTTTAAACAGTGGTTGGTCCAATGTTATAAATTAGGTGATATGATTATTACACCGACTAGCTACTCTAAAAAAATCCTCGACACTTATGAACTCGACACTGAAATTGTTGCTATTTCAAATGGCATTGATTTGGATCGTTTTTCTCCTATTGATAATGCTCGTGAGAAGTTTCTAAGTCAGTATGACTATGCTGAAGATGATTTTGTGGTAATGGCCATTGGCCTTTATTTAAAGCGTAAAGGAATTCTCGAATTTGTTGAGTTAGCTAAACGTATGCCCGATGTCAAATTTATTTGGTTTGGCTTCACAGACCTCTCTTTAGTTCCAGATGAAATTGAAGAAGCTGTTGAAACAGAATTGCCGAATTTATATTTTGCCGGCTATGTCGATAATCAAGATATCCTACTTGCTTTGCAAGGAAGTGATTTGTTTATTTTTCCGACTCATGAAGAAACGGAAGGGATTCCAGCGATTGAAGCCTGTGCTTCTAAAGCGGATTTTATCGTCAGTGATATTCCAGTCTTCGATGATTGGCTAATTGATGGCGAGACCACTTACAAGGCAAAAGACATCGATGAATTCGAACATAAAATTCGCGCCTTTAAAAACAAGGAGCTACCTTCCTTAACAGAAGCTGCCTATCAAGTTGCATTGGATCGTGATTTGCCTGCTATCGGCGAACAATTACGAGAAGTCTACGAACAAGCATATCGCTTAGCCCAAGACCGTAAAATCTAAGGCCAGAATATGAACCCAAAAACGCCCGCGAGTCAGTCACGACTTGCGGGCGATTCATGTTTATTTAGTCATCTACTGGTCCATCTCTAAAAACAAGGCCAATATATTCAACTTCAAAAAGCCCTTCTTCAGTTTGCTTTACTTGGGATACTTTTGGGATGTAGCCAGTATAGCCAAATGAATGATAGTAGAGCGTTTCTGGTATCAAAGAGGCGTCAGTATATTTTTTAGTGACACCAATCGTAAGTATTGGAAACTTTTCAAACATGAGCCTATCTAAAGCTTCGTCGACACCGAGGTAATAGAATACTTCATTAAACATCGGATCATTTTCATCGATAAAGTGAATCGCCTGATAGTCTTTCTCTATGCCACTTTCTAAAAGCTTAGTGCCTGTGTTGATCAATTCAACTTTTGATGGTGAAAGACTAACATGCGCCGAAACTATCCTTGCTTGCGGATTCCATAAAGTAAGCAAACCTACCGCAATTACTATTAATCTGACAATCTTTTTCATAAAGAATCGCTCCTTTTCTTTAACAAACTTCGCTCCACAACATGTTCATCTAAATAATCACGCGACATAACGAATGACTTATGCTAAGATTTTTAAAAAACGAAACCGTTTTCAATTTAATTATAACTTTTTTTTTGCATAACAGTCAAATGTATCGATTGTTTTTTTTTGTTTCTTCTTTTTTTGCGCTAATCCTACCATATCAAAACCATTTCATTCCCTGCTATTTTCAGATGTATTGGAAGGATAAATTGAATTGAATAACCAAAAGAAAAGATGGCCAATTACTGTAAAGGACAACTATAAAATCTCTCCGATTAAAGCCCCTTCTCCTTCCGTTTACCTCCAAAAACAACAGTAACACTTTTCAATTACAGATCTTGTATCTAACTTTAGAAATAACTACTTCTAAAAGTAACTGATTTGTGTTATGTTAGTTATAAGTGAGGTGACAATTATGATAAAACATACCATTAGTAATAGAGAACGAGATATTCTTTCTTTGATGTGGGAAGCAAGCGAAGCGTTAACTGCCAAACAAATTTGTGATTTAAATGAAGAGTTAGTTATGAGCACCGTTCAGACGTCCCTTAGAAGTTTACTCAAACAGGAGCTAATCAAAGTAGATGAGGTTGTATTTAGTGGTAAAGCACTTTCACGCAGCTATATTCCAACTGTTAGCCAAGAAGAATTTATTGTGGACCAGTTTGACTCCATCAACATCCAGAAATTTATGACAGCATTCTTTGACCAAGGAAAAGGAATTTCTGAGGAAGAAATTAACAAGGTAGAAGCATTATTAAATAAAGCGCGTAAATCCGAGTAATTGGAGGCTGCCCTATGAACCTTTCTTTTAAAACGCTTTTTATATCGATTGTTTTGAGTGCACCATTTATTCTTTTGTCGCATATTTTGATGAAAAAATAAGTGATAAATCACTTATTTCTGCAAGAATGTTAAATTTAATTTCATTATTAATTTTCTTTAGAATATTATTACCATTCGAGTATCCTTATACCCTTACTATCTATTCAAAAGTAATTTTTCCTTTTGTACGTGATCTTTTCCTCACTGAAATCCCCCTATTCAATATGAGTGTAATGGTATTTCTCTGCATAGTCTGGGCACTTGGCAGTTTCTATAAGTTCATTAGGTTAATTCGAGAGTATCTGACTCTAAAGAAGTTTCTGAAATACGACTTTTCGGATGATCATTTTATGAATCTTATTCCCCCCGCTTATCAACAACACAATGTAAGGGTCTTGCCAAGTATCAAATCGCCCTGTGTAGTAGGTATTATTAAACCGACAATCATTTTACCGATTACTTTCTTTACGGAGAAAGAATTGGAGTATATCTTTCAACATGAGTACTTACATATTTCACGTATGGATTTACTCCTCAAAGGTATCTATGAACTGTTAGTCATCATTTATTGGTGGAACCCTTTGATGTATATCTTTAGACAACAATTTTCTACAACGATTGAATTGGGCGTAGATGAAGCGCTTGTTAAGAACTTTTCGAAGAGTGAAAGGATTGACTATATTCAATTAATGCTAAAAGTTCAAAATGAACAAAATTATTCTGATAAAGAATCGGAATTTGCGCTGTATTTTACCTCAGCACCAGCTGAGCCCTTATTACAGCGTGCCTCTAATGTTTTGAATAAACATAAAGTTTATCCCAGTGTTTGAATCTCAACCCGAAAACTGAACACTCAAAAAAAGAGTGTTGTAAGTTTTCGGGTTATTTTTATGCAAAATTTTCGGTATACTCTATTTGAGTTATACAGAAGGGAGTGGACAGGATGAGTAAAAAGATATATAGCCAAGCTGAGATTCAAGCTTTAAGAAACAATCCTAATGTGAAAAGTGTGACAGAGAAAAGTATTACCTATTTTCATCAGAATTCAAAATAAAGGCCATTAAACAAAGCAAACAAGGCATGAAATCCACTCAGATATTTGAACTTGCTGGACTTCCGTCTCATTTAATCGGAAAAGGAAAATCCGATCAATCACTATCACGTTGGAAAAGATTATATAAAGATCACGGAGAAGATGTATTGTTACAAGAGACTCGCGGTTCAAAAAATAATGGTCCCTATGGACCAAGAGAACAATTATCGTTACAAGAGGCGCTAGACAAAGCAAATGCCCGTATAGCCTATCTAGAGGGGAATCTTGAACTAGTAAAAAAATTAGAACAGCACGAGAGGAGCGTGAAAAACGACAAAAGAAACGACTTAAGTAAACAAGAACGCTTTAGATTAATTAACCAAATTATTCGTGAGAATCAACTTGCTGGAATGGTGAATCATTTATGCGACCTTGCAGGGGTAAGTAAAAGCGGCTACTATTACTGGCTAAATAGTAGCGATAAACGTGCTGAGCGTGATCGAAATGATTGGGAAGATTTCCAATTGTTATATAGAATTTTTCTGGATAAGAAGAAGTGTGGGATTGATGAAATAAAAATGGCGTTAGAAACTGAATACGATGTAGTAATGAATCATAAAAAAATCAGAAGAATTTTGCGCAAGAATAACATCATATCATCAATACGAGCAGCGAAACCATACCGTAAAATGATGAAGGCAACCCAAGAAAATGCTACCAAGAAAAACCTTGTCAATCATCAGTTTGATCAAGGTATCCCGTACAAAGTATTTCTCACAGATATCACTTATCTTCCTTATGGAAGTGGACAATGGGCCTATCTTTCAGCGGTTAAGGATGGTGCTACCGGCGAGATTGTTGCACATCACTTCTCAACTAGCTTAAAAATGAATTTAGTTTATGAAACGCTAGATAAATTAAATAATGTGATTAAGGATATGCCAGTAATGGAAAGGTATATCCACTCAGATCAAGGGCTTCATTATACCTACCCTGTTTTCCAGGAAAAAGTTGAGAATATGGGGCTAATTCAGTCTATGTCGAGGCGCGGTAACTGTTGGGACAATGCACCTATGGAATCATTCTTTGGTCATATGAAGGACGTTGTATTATCTGAAAGAACAGAAACACTACAAGATCTTTGGTATGCAGTTGAAGATTATATTGAATTTTACAACAATCGTCGCTATCAGAAAAAATTAAAAAAGATGACCCCGACAGCTTATCGGGATCATCTTTTGTGGGTAGCGTAACTCTCTTTTTTTATTTGTTCAGTTTAACGGTAGGGTTTCACATGTACTTTCGGACTACCTTTTTATTTTGCCTAAAGTTTCAAATCAGATGGCGGTTTATACTAACGCATTGATTTGGAAACCGCGGTCTTCCAATACGTATAGAATTGCTTCTGCTGTATCGATGGATGTTAATAGTGGCACACCACGCTCGATGGCAGCTTTACGAATTAATTGACCCGAGTTTTGGTCGTGTCGCGCGCGACCCCATGTATTAATGATAATTTGTGCACGTTCTTCGGTAATCAAGTTCACTAATGTTTGCTCAATTTCTTTTTCGTCTGTTACTTCATTTGATGTCACTGCAACAGTATCAATACCTGCAGCTTCAAATTCCGCTTGCATGTCGCCCGTTACCATGACACTGAAGCCAATTTGACGGAAACGTTGTGCCAATGCCAAACTTTCTGCTACGTCAGCCTTGGTAATTGTGAACAAGACATTACCGAAATCATTGACGTGGATGTTGCTACCTGCAAAGGCCTTGTATAGTGCTTTTTGTAGGTTGATATCTGAACCCATCACTTCACCAGTTGATTTCATTTCTGGTCCTAATTGCGGATCAACTAGGTTCAATTTAGTGAATGAGAATACTGGTGCTTTTACATGAACCATGTTGCCTTCAGCGTAAAGACCTGGTTGGTAACCTTGGTCAATAATGCTTTCGCCAAGGATAGCACGCGTTGCTACTTGTGCCATTGGAATACCCGTTACCTTACTCAAGAAAGGTACTGTACGGCTGGCACGTGGATTTACTTCAATCACATAAACTTGGCCATCTTGAACAATGAATTGAATATTCATCATACCCAAGCAATTTAAGCCAAAAGATAGACGTTCAGTGTAATCGACGATGGTCGCCTTCACCTCATCAGATAGACTTTGTGAAGGATAAACGGCCATAGAGTCACCTGAGTGGACCCCAGAACGTTCGATATGTTCCATAATCCCTGGGATTAAGACATTTTCACCGTCAC
Source organism: Fundicoccus sp. Sow4_F4 (assembly GCF_052116145.1). Lineage (NCBI taxonomy): Bacteria > Bacillati > Bacillota > Bacilli > Lactobacillales > Aerococcaceae > Fundicoccus > Fundicoccus sp. Sow4_F4. Next base: position 198,450 of record NZ_JBQKLQ010000005.1, read on the forward strand.
AAATTGCATCGACTTCGACTTCGGTACCCACTACATAATGGTCAATCAAAATTGGACGGTCTGGAGAGGCAATCATGGCATCTTCCATATAGCTGCGTAAGTCGGCATCGTTATCCACGATTTCCATACCACGCCCACCTAAGACATAACTTGGACGTACTAAGACTGGATAGCCAATCTTACTTGGGATTTGTAAAGCATCTTCTACAGACATTGCTGTAAAACCTTCTGGTTGAGGGATTCCTAAGTCTGTTAAGGCTTGCTCGAACAAGTCACGGTCTTCAGCACGATCTAAGTCTTCTACGGTTGTCCCTAAGATAGGAATACCTAATGCATGTAATGGTTCAGCTAGATTTATCGCTGTTTGACCACCAAATTGTACAATAACCCCTTCTGGTTGTTCAAGGTCGATGACATGTAGTACGTCTTCTAAAGTAAGTGGTTCGAAGTAAAGTTTATCCGAAATAGAGAAATCAGTTGAAACTGTTTCTGGGTTGTTATTCATGATAATCGCTTCGTAGCCAGCTTGTTGGATTGCTTTAACAGAGTGAACTGTGGCGTAGTCAAATTCTACCCCTTGACCGATACGGATGGGACCTGAACCTAATACTAAAACAGTCTTTTTGTCTGAAGGCATACTTTCGTTATCAGCACTATAGGTTGAATAGTAGTATGGTGTGTTCGATTCAAACTCGGCCGCACAGGTGTCAACGGTTTTGTAGACTGGGCGAATGCCGTTTGCAGCTCGTAAGTCACGTACATCTGCTAAATCATTTTCCCATAGTCTAGAGATGGCTAAATCAGAGAAACCATAACGTTTTGCTTCTTTTAAGACAGCAACATCTTCTTTATTGGCTTCAAGTGTATTTTCTAATTCTACAATGTGCATTAAAACATCTAGGAAATAGAGATTAATTTTTGTCATGTCATGCAATTGTTCAATGGTATATCCGCGGCGCAAAGCTTCAGCTAAGTAGAAGATACGGTCATCTTGTGCACGTGTAATCTTATCAATTAAGGTTACTTCATCAGCTTCGCGACTAGCAGTTGTTGCCATGTGTTCAGCACCAATTTCTAGTGAACGGACAGCTTTTAACAGCGCTTCTTCAAGGTTCGTACCAATAGCCATGACTTCACCAGTGGCTTTCATTTGAGTACCTAACTGACGATCACCTTTCTCGAATTTATCGAATGGCCAACGTGGAATCTTCGCAACCACATAGTCCAAAGCTGGTTCAAATTCGGCTAAGGTTGTACCTGTTACAGGGTTGATCAATTCATCAAGTGTTAACCCTACTGCGATTTTGGCTGCAATTTTGGCGATTGGATAACCAGTTGCTTTAGATGCAAGCGCTGAAGAACGGCTCACCCGTGGGTTTACTTCAATAACGTAGTAATTGAAGCTGTTTGGATCTAAGGCTAATTGCACATTGCAACCACCTTCAATACCTAAGGTACGGATAATCTTTAATGATGCATCGCGCAACATTTGGTTTTCGTGGTCTGTTAGAGTCAAGGTCGGTGCGAAAACAATTGAATCTCCTGTATGAATACCAACTGGGTCAAAGTTTTCCATGTTACAAACAACCAAAGCATTATCTGCGCTATCACGCATTACTTCGTATTCGATTTCCTTGTAACCAGCGATTGAAATTTCAATCAAACATTGGTTTACAGGCGATAATTTAAGGCCCTTAGCAACAATTTCACGTAATTCAGCAGGGTCATTACAAATCCCCCCACCTGTTCCACCCATGGTAAAGGCAGGACGTACAATTACTGGATAACCAGCCTGTTCTGCGAAAGCTAGTGCTTCGTCAACTGTATGTACAATATCACTCTCAGGAACTGGTTCATTCAATTCACGCATTAGATTACGGAAAAGGTCACGGTCTTCAGCTTGATCGATAGCTGATAATTTTGTACCCAATAATTGGATACCTAATTCATCTAAAATACCATCATTGGCTAATTCAATCGCCATGTTTAAACCTGTTTGGCCACCTAAAGTAGGTAGAATCGCGTCTGGACGCTCTTTACGTAAGATGCGTGATACAAATTCTAGCGTAATCGGTTCAATATACACTTTGTCAGCAATTTCCGTGTCAGTCATGATAGTTGCTGGATTGGAGTTAACTAATACAACTTCATAACCTTCTTCACGTAAAGATAAGCATGCTTGTGTACCAGCATAGTCAAATTCTGCTGCCTGTCCGATGATAATTGGACCAGATCCAATAACCATAATCTTGTGAATATCAGTACGTTTTGGCATTAAATAGTCCCCTCCAAGTTCTTGTTGTTATCCATTAATTCAATAAAACGATCAAATAAGTGGTCTGCATCATGTGGTCCTGGTGCTGCATCAGGATGATATTGCACACTAAAAGCAGGTAAAGTTTTGTGGCGCACACCTTCTACCGTTTCATCGTTGATTTCGATATGAGTGATTTCTAAATCTGTATGCACTAATGAATCAGCATCTACCGCATAACCGTGGTTTTGAGAAGTGAAATCAATACGACCAGTAGCAATTTCACGTACAGGGTGGTTAAAGCCACGATGGCCGAATTTCATTTTGAAGGTTTCGCCACCATTCGCTAAACACAACAATTGGTGACCAAGACAGATACCAAACAAAGGTATTTTACCTTGAATTTCATTAATCATGTCTAAAGCTTCTGGAATACTCGTTGGATCCCCAGGGCCGTTGGTTAACATGACGCCATCAGGAGCTAAACGTAAAATTTCTTGGGCAGTTGTATCATATGGTACCACCGTTACATTACACTCACGTTTGTTTAATTCACGTAAAATTGAATGTTTCAAACCAAAGTCTACTACGACCACATTCTTACCAGCATTTGGATTCACATATCGCGTTTTAGTTGATACTTGCGCTACTTGGTTTGTAGGCAAGTCTGTCGCGCGAAGTGTCGCAAGCGCAGCTTCAATGTCAGTCCCCTCATTTAGTAAACTAGCTTTCATCGTTCCGTGACTACGGATTGTTTTGGTTAATTGACGCGTATCAATATGTTTAATGCCTGGTATATCATATTCCACTAAGAACTCATCTAAGCTCATTTTTGATCGCCAGTTAGATGGGAAACGTGCAACTTCACGACAAATGATAGCCTTCACGGTAGGGTCTACAGATTCAAAATCATCAGCATTTACACCATAGTTTCCAATTAATGGAAAGGTAAATGTTAACATTTGACCGTTATAACTCTGGTCAGTTAATGATTCTTGATAACCTGTCATTCCTGTTGAAAAGACTACTTCGCCAATAACCTCTTTCGTAGCACCAAAAGCTTCACCATAAAATGTTTCACCAGTTTCTAACAACAATATTTTTTCCATTTTTTCACTCACCTTCAACGAACATACCGATTATGACCATTTACATTTACACTATAAAAAAAAGCACTTAGCCCGAGGGCTAAGCGCTTTACGACACTACAAGTAAATTGAAGATATAGTAAACAAACCATTCGCATGGTTTCACTTGACCCCTTGTAAGCCTCACAGGACTTGATTTAAAGGTTGCTTTGTTTTTTCTAAGATTACGCTATTGACTATGCAAAGTCAACAAAATCATGTAAAAAACTTTCATTTTTCACAATTTTATATACAATCTACTCATAGAATTCTAATAAAAGTCCCTTAAATCCGGTCTCCTGAAATTTCATTACTATATTAATTTAGGTTAGAATGTGCAAATACTGAATAAAAATGAAAAGACAACAAGCAAGCACAAATCCTTATTCCTTAAAGCTACTTGTCTCTTTACAAATGCACTAGCTTTATTTAGCTTGTCTTATCGAATGCTTCTCGTTCAATCTTATACCAACTATGCAAGTGGGTACTATAAGTAATCGCAGCATATAAACGAACAAATAGTAGATAGGGTCTATAGAAGATCGAATCTAGAATTGTAATACCAAAAGCTTTTAAGGTATCCCCGCGGAAAAATTGATAGTCTTGGATAAAATATCTGCCCACGTAGAAAACCATCGTTTGAAAAACACAAAACAGAAAATATAACAGCGCAAGTGCTATCGCGGAAGAAACATTTAATATGCCTAGCATGAATGATAAAGAAATAATGATGATACCTAGTAATTCAATAAATGGCGCCATCAATTCACATAGAAAATAGAATAAGTACGATACGGTACCTAGTAAACCATATTTAGGATTTAATATGATGGTACGATGTTGCCACATACTTTGTATTAATCCTCGATGCCATCTCGACCGCTGTTTCGTCAAGTCTTTTAAAGTAAAAGGCGCTTGCGTCCAACAGATTGCATTCGCAACATACCGATTATTATAGGGGATTTTATTCTCTACGTAATACCGATGTAAGCGTAAAGCCAAGTCCATGTCTTCAGCCACACTATTCACATCATAACCATTCACACGAATAAGCGCTTCCTTTTTAAAGAGACCAAACCCACCCGATACATTTAAATTACCATTAAAAGCATCGCTAAAAATGCGAGAGCCCATAAAGGCTCGTGAATACTCTAGTGACTGCATAGCTGCTACCAAACTTTTAGAGATTTTTGTTTCCACAGGATATGCATGTTTAAAAACAACATCATTTGAAACGCCTAATAAACCACCAACAGCAACCGTAGTCGCGTCCTCAAAGAAAGGTCTAATCGCATGCTTTAAGGCGTCCGCTTGTAAAATTTCATCGGCATCCATTGACACAATATACGGATACTCTGAAACGTTAATCCCAGCATTTACAGAGTCAGCCTTATTCCCCCCATTCTCTTTGCGAATCAATTTAATCGAAATGCGTCCTATTTTATGACCATAAACCGCTTGTATAGGTTTACTAAGGACTTGAAGACGAATTGGATGGGTTATAAGTGACAAATCAAATGCATCAATCACTTTTTGCCCAGTACCATCTGTAGATCCATCATCGACAACAATTATTTCAAAAATTTTGTAATCCTGGTACAACAAGTTATTGATTGTCGAAAGAATGGTCGCACTCTCATTATAAGCTGGCACGATAATAGAAATTGGATAGTAATATTCGTGGTCTAACTGATTCATCATCAACCTGCGTTGTCGATTTCGGTAAATTTTAACCATTGCAAATATATTCCCAACTGAAATATAGGTCACATAAAAAAATAAATAGTATAAGAAAAATATTTCCGTATATTGAATCACTTCCCTAACATCCATGACTAAATCCTTTCTGGTCATAATAATAGATTAATTGCTCCTTAGCATACGGATCATCTCCATTAAATATGATACTCAACTCACTTGGAGCAACCGCTAATTCGCTTAAAGCGATACTTGCATTTCTTCGAATATACCACTCTCTCGAAAAAATATTTTTCTTCAATTGATCAATAGTTGCTGGTCCTGGATAGTGGGCTAATGTTGAGGTAGCGACTCCTGCACACGCCCATTCTCGCACGTCACTGGTATCTGCCCATTTTAAAATATGTGGATATGCCTTATCTACATGAACTTTTGCATAATAACGTAAAATAGCACAGGTTAAATCAACATTCTCGTCTTTATTTTTTAGATAGGGTAACAACATATTTGAAAAGTCGGGAGAATCGATTAATTTAGCAAAATCAACGAGGGCAACGCGGTAATGTGTGTTGAAAACATTATCTGATGAAATGATTTTTTCAAATAATAAATCGAAATCACCAGTAAAAGACAGTAGACTACTTGAAATTAGTTTCGTATTCAATGGTATACCCTTTGAATTATTTAAAACTTTTAATGCTTGAATAACGGTATCAGTGTTACCAATTTTGTTTAAAGTATTGAAGGCATAATTTTGACAATAGGCTGAGTCTTGCGCAACTATTTTTAATAAAATTGCTTCAAGTGATTTGGTATCGTGGTTTACTTGATGAAAAGGCAATAAACAAGAGATATAGGCAAAATAAGCCTGATAGATAAGTGGCCGCTTTAAGTAGGATTTGCCTAAAGCCACCCATACTGGATAAATGCTAGATCTAAAATCATTCAATCTAACTTTGTCTGCTTGACTATCCATATTTTTCAGTTCTTGGATAACAGCTTCAAAAGCTACTAATTGTTTTACCTGTTTTAACTTTTCATAAATAGCGTCCTGATTGCCTACAAAATTGTCACTAGCATAATAATCACGCCATTGGTCTTTTCTCTTTTCGAATCTTGCTTTTGTAAAATGGACATATATTCTATGGCACAACACAATGAGCATCATCGCTACACTTAATACAACAATAAAAATTAAATACAAATATATAAAATTATACTTCATGTCCTCTCCCCATTTTACTCTAGCAGCTTCACCAAACTCTTGTATTCATGTAAACCCAAATTAACTTGTTGGTCGCTAAAGTGCGTCTTTAATTGATTAAAATTCTCTACCACAGCATCCAATGATAAATGATGATAAGTATTTATTTCCGCCAAATCAAATTGACCTGGTGCTTGTAACTCATAAATCGTTTGAATGGGTTTATGATATTGCTTACTTAAACTAGCTTCATTGCTTATATGGTCGATTTCCTTGCCTCTATAATAGTTCATGATGGCCACTTGATCGGAGGCTCTTTGAACAATGGTCGCTAATTCATCGCTAAATCCTTCCGTATCAAAAAAATACGGTAGACATACGATGACCTCTAATCCTTTTTGATTAGCAACTTGATACGCTGCAGTCAATCCTTCTGTAAAATGCCTCATCAGTAAGTCTGGATTAGACTCAAATTCTGGCAGGCTTTGTGGTTCAATATCAATAACAATTCCTTTAATCTGCTGATCCTTGGGTAACGATTGGTTCAATTCATCCACAGTGTTGATATATTGAATAAGCTCCCTTGCGTCAGGATCCATCGCCCATTCCGGTTCGCCATTTAACAAATATACCCTTTATTAGCCTGTTCCGTTTTTTGAATGAAAGCAATGATATTATCTAAATATACGGGATCATTCAAGTATGCTTCTGAAGCGTATTGGTAAATGTCATCGATGTCTAATGAAATTAAGGTACTCACAGTATCATCTGGGTTTTCCACCTGAACCGTATCCCATGAATAAACGGCTGTTGTAGAACGCCGTGAATTTATCATTTGGTTAAATAAAATAAAAGCCAAAAGGATAAAACCTCCAATACAGTTCCGGCAATGATTGGTTTATTTATCTTAGGGTTTTATCTATCAACATCAATTATTATTGAACCTCACTATACGAATATTCCTGAACTTGAAGGTACATTTACAATTAATGAAGAAAATGCCTATTTTTTAGTTAGTCTTGATAATGGTTATGAATTATATGTTGATGGTCAATTTGTACAGAATTTTCAAAACATTATAGACGAAACATTATTAGCTCTACCCCAATATACTTCAAAGGAAGAGATCATTGATTAAGAAAAAATGATTGTTATGATTACCACTAGCAGATTCTATTGAATGGCGTTATCAATTCATTAATGGTGTACGACATAAAACACAATATAATGCATCTACAGGCGCTTGGCTTGAATAATGAATTCCCACAAATTAAAGTGATTGCTGAGAAGCTTCTTGTTCTTGTTTTTTAGCAAGATCTACTATGTTTTTATTCAGCAAAATAAACAGGCTCTGACCGACAATTAGTATGTCGGTCAGAGCCTGTTTATTTGTTTAATTCAGATTAAACTATCCTTGTTGGCTTTCTAAGAACTTAGCCAATTGGTCTTTGTCGCGGGCTTTTTGGGCCTGGGAGATATTACTTGGATTGAGAAATAAACGTGCTTGCTCTACCCCAGCTTCGTCATAGGCTACAACCGCTTCCCCTTCGTCCTCATTGTCGCTGACACGTTTAGCCGAGTCATATTGATCAGACCAAATTGCGAGTGTTTCTTCAGCGACAGCTTCACGTAATACTGTGTACATTTCAGCTTGTTGAGCGGGTACTTTAAAGATATCGATTTGAACAAATTCTTCTTCTTTATCTCGACGTTGGTGCTTGCTTGTGCGATTAGTTGGTTTCTTCGCCATAATTAACCTTCTTTACTATTCTAAATTTTAACGTTTATCTCTGCGAAATTTCTTCATGAAGGCCATTGAATCATTTGCCAACAATTGTTCAAGAATATCTAAAACGGCTTGGTCATTATTATTACCAATCTGATAATGGGTGTCTGCCACTAAATCTGGATCGGCATTGCCCATTGAGACGCTATATAATGCTTCATGCATCATCGATGAATCATTTAAACTATCGCCAAAGGCCATTGTTTCATCAGATGAAATATTATATTTATCCTGGAGATAGCGGATCGATGCGCCTTTACCACCGTCACGGTGATAAACATCTAACCAACCATCACCACTAGTCACGGACGTGACATCATCATAGCGTTCGATAATAATCCGAGCCATCGTTTTATTTTCATGTAAAGCCTTCTCGCTGTGGATCGCTATTTTGACCGCTTGTTCAGCACTTGGAATCTCACTAAAGCGATTCACGATGTCGATATTATCGTTATATCGTTTGACCACTTCTAATTCTGCTCCTGATGTCTCACGGAAATACGTTTTGACCCCAATACTGACGTTCGGATGAAAGCCATCAAATTCATCGAGAAAGTTCTCAATCGAAAGCATTGTTGCAGGTTCAATCGCTAGTGCATGAAGTAATTTCTGGTTACGTACAATATAATTCCCATTATCCCCGGCAAAATATAAACGGTCACGGTCCTCTTCATCAAAATAAACTTCTAATTTATGAAAACTGTTCCCACTAGCAATACACACAATAATATCACGTTCTAACAACGCTGTCAGTACACGCTTGAAGCGTGATACATCGTAAGTTTTGTCCGTTCTTAAGAACGTTTCGTCCATATCAATTGCAATTAATTTAATCGTCATGATACCCTACCTTTTATTATTTTAAGGCAAACTATTGCCTGCACTTAGATATATATCATACCACTCTTCGCGGCTTAATTCGATCTCTGTTCCACGAACCATACCAGAAATTCTCTCTGGATTCATTGAACCAGCAATCGGTTGCATCTTCGCTGGATGACGCAAAATCCATGCCATCACGATTGCTTCTAAAGTCACATTGTATGTTTTGGCATACCGTGTTAAAGTGGCCGTCAGTTTTTGATAATCTGGGTGCTTAATAAATAATCCTTGATCTAAATCGACTAAAAATGGTGACCAAGGCTGAATGGTCATATCATGCAAGCGCGAGTAATCCAGGATACTGCCATCACGACTAGTCGCAGCGTCACTTAAGGTATTAACATAGAAGCCTGCATCAATCATCGGTGTATGTGCAGGTCCAAATTGTAATTGATTCGCTTGTAATTTCATCGGAACGAACTTTTGTAATAATTCAATTTGCATGGGATTTTGATTGCTGACACCGAAATGTCTAACTTTACCACTCTGTTGTAATTGTTCAAAAGCAGCGGCGACTTCCTCTGGTTCAACTAAAGTATCTGGACGATGTAATAATAAGAAATCTAGATAGTCAGTTTCCAGGCGCTCTAAAACGCCATCAACTGCGGTTAAAATATGGTCTTTTGAAAAATCAAAGAAGCCTTTACGAATGCCAACTTTTGATTGTAAAAAGATGTCATCGCGTTTTAAGCCAATTTCTTTAGCTGCTGCCGCGAAGACTTTTTCCGATTGTCCCCCGCCATAAATATCAGCGTGATCATAAAAATTAATCCCATGCTCTCTCGTTGCTGATAATACTTTAGCGGCTTCCTGAGTGGATAAGCCAGCCATACGCATGCAACCTAAAATCATTCGACTTGCTTCAATACCTGTTGTACCCACTGATGAATATTTCATAGTTTATTGCTCCTTTTGTGTGTCTTATTTGTTGTTTTGTGTATCGACGAGCTGTTTCGCTAAAACAGAAAATATGTGCTCATTATGATCATAACTTATTCGGCTTTTTCTTGAGTCTGTCGCATCCAGTGCCACGCTTCAATTTCTCACTTTTTGTCTGGTGAATCAGCGCTTGAACATACCAGTAATTCCACGAGTTAAGGCTTTGCCAACTTCTCGACCGACTGAACTCATAATATTCTTAGTAAAACGATCCATTGGTGAATCAGTCCGACGCGTACTGGTTTTGGTTCGCGCTTTTTCAGCGGCTTTTTGGGCGCGTTCAAATTCTTTTTCGGCTTCCTTACGTTGGCGCTCAAGTTCTTTAGCCATAGCGGCCTCTTGCTTTGCTTCGGCTTTTTCATGTTCTTGAGTCAATCGCTCAGCTTCTGCCGCTTGCTTAGCAGCAACTGCTTCATGTTCGGCTGCTTCAGCTTCTGCGATGAGAGCGGCTTCTTGTTCGGCGACTAGTTCATTAAGCTGTTCATGGGCGCTTGTTCGATTAATTGTTTCCTGATATTTCACAAGTAGAGTCGAATGATTGATTAGACTTAGTAAAACAGTCGGATCAATCGTTCCAATTTTACTCTGTGGTGGATAAATCATCACTCGGTCAGCAAAAGATGGCGTGCCATCCGCCTGAAGAGTCGAAACGACTGCTTCTCCCACCTTTAATTCTTGAATTACTTTTTCTAAATCCATGTCAACTTCTTGACGGAACGTTTGAGCGACTGCTTTGACAACCGTCAATTCTTTTGGTGTAAATGCTCGTAAGCCATGTTGAATTCGGTTCCCTAGCTGACTTGCCACTGTATCTGGAATATCTGTCGGATTCTGTGTGACAAAGAAAACACCGACACCTTTTGAACGAATCAATCGAACAATCAATTCTATTTGATCGAGTAATGCTTTAGGTGTTCCCTCAAATAGTGAGTGGGCTTCATCAAAGAAAAACACTAGCTTCGGCTTATCCAAATCGCCCACTTCTGGTAATTCCTCGTAAAGCTCAGATAGAAGTGCTAACAAGACGGTCGCATATAGGGTTGGCAGTGTATAGAGTTGCTTGGCATTCAGAATATTAATCACGCCACGACCATCTTGAGCCTGGCGAAGAAAATCGTTAATTTCTAAACTCGGCTCATTAAAGAAACGAGCGCCTCCTTGTTGTTCTAAGACAACAATACTTCTCAAGATAACGCCAATTGAAGCTTTCGAAATGGTTCCATAATGGCTGGCCAATTCTTTCGCATTCTCAGCAACATAATTCAACATTGCTCGAAAATCCATCAAATCAATCAACAACAAGCCTTGTTCGTCGGCCACCGCAAAGACAATATTTAATATTCCCGTTTGTGTGTCATTCAGTCCTAAAAGGCGAGCCAGTAAAATCGGCCCCATCTCAGAAATTGTAATACGAACGGGTAGTCCTTCCTCACCCAATACATCCCAAATTTCAACCGGATACTGTTTCGGTTCAAATGTCGTGTACTGCGTAGCTTCCAAACGCCCCTGTAAATCATCATTCGTGTTGGCTTCGGCTAAACTTGCCAAATCACCTTTGATGTCCGATAGAAATACCGGAATGCCAGCATCACTTAATTGTTCCGCCAAAACTTTCAATGTGATCGTCTTTCCCGTTCCCGTTGCACCTGCAATAATTCCGTGGCGATTCAGCTTATCCAATTCAAGTGATGCAACCTCTTTTCCAAACCCCAAATATACCTTCTCAGTCACCGCTAACATCCTCCTCAAGTCGCAATCTAATAGGTCTAGTTTAACACAAGTTCCAGAATGATTGTTAGCGAATTCATTTATGTCTTTCAGGTCCAATCCTCGATGAATGTTTATACGGACTGATCAACTTTACTCTTAACAGATGTTAAAGACCTCCCCAAAAGGAGAGGTCTTAAGCTAACTGACTAAATAGATAATTGATCCAAAGCTATCATATCTTCTTCGCTTATTTCAAAATCCAATTGAGTATTTGCTAGAATATATTTCTCATGCACCGATTTCGGCAAGATAATATGACCTTTTTGAACCGGATAGCGGTAACAAATCTGTGGAATCGTTTTATCATACTTATCAGCAATCGCTTGAATATCGGCATTCCCAAGTAAACTTCCTGTTCCTAATGAAGAGTAGGCTTCAATCAGAATGTTATTTGCTTGACAGTATTCAACAATATCCGATTGTGTATAACCAATATGGAAGAGAATTTGGTTAACAACTGGTTTAATATCTGTATTAGCCAATAGATTTTCCAAGTCTGCCACATTAAAATTCGAGACACCAATCGCACGGATTAAACCATTTTCATAGAGTTCACTCAAAGCACGCCAAACCTCTAAATTCTCTAGGTAAAAGTTAGGACGTTTGTCATCGCGACTGAAAAATCGCCAAGGGGTTGGGCAGTGAACTAAAACTAAATCAATAGAATCCGTTCCCAAGTCCTTCAACTCATCATAAAAATCAGACATCACGGCCGTATAAGTTTTCGATTCTCCGCGTACTTTTGTTGTAATAAAGATTTCTTCACGTTTCACTTTGCTAGCTGCAATCCCCGCCCGAATTCCCTTGCTATTACCATAACCATGGGCACCATCGATATGGCGGTAACCATTCTTCAACGCAAAGGCCGTCGAATGGACAGCGTCAGCCGTCGAGACTTGCCAAGTTCCTAATGCAATTTGTGGAATTTCCACGCCATTATTAAGTGTCAATTTTTTATTTAAGATTGTCATCAAAGCCACCTCTTTCTAACGTTAGTATATACTTATTAATCATTTTTTTAAATCAATACGGTCAAAATAAGACGAATAATCTGACAGCAATGTTATACTGAATTCAGTAATGTCGTGTGTCATAGATGATGGAGGTATTTAAATGAAAAAATCAGTGCTTAATGACCCTCGTGTAATGTATCATTCAGACAAATTCCCTGTTCAAAAAACACAAGCCGAACCAGCTTTGCAAAGTCAAATGCAACCCCGCCCAGATTGTGGGGAAGCCTCCTATGTCGGAACAGGCAAGTTACTGAACCGAAAAGCGCTCGTGACTGGGGCAGATTCAGGTATCGGCCGGGCAGCAGCAATTGCTTTCGCTCGTGAAGGCTGTGATGTTGCGATTCAGTTTGTTCCTGGAGAAGAAGCCGATGCAAAGGAAGTTAAAGGCTATATCGAAGATGAAGGTCGACAAGCCTTCTTGTTACCCTGCGACTTGCGTGATGAAGGTGCAGCCAGTTGGATTGTTCATGAAACTGTTGATGCTTTTGGTGGTTTAGATCTGTTGGTTTTGAATTCAGCCATGCAAGTGGCGATTGAAACCTTAGCAGACTTACCGATTCAACAGGTGGAAGATACCTTTAAAGTCAATGTTATCAGCATGTTTGAAAGTGTCCAAGCAGCGCAGAAGCATTTACTACCTGGTAGTTCCATTATTACGACAACTTCTTCTCAAAGTTTCGATCCAAGCCCTCAATTGTTAGACTACGCAGCAACTAAGAGCGCCATTTCTAATTTAACGGTCAACTTGGCGCAATATTTCGCTGACAAAGGGGTCCGTGTCAATGCAGTGTCTCCTGGTCCCGTTTGGACCCCCTTGCAGTTGAATAAAGGACAGTTACCCGGACAATTGCCTAATTTCGGACAAGGTTCCTTGATTGGCCGTGCCGGTCAACCAGCCGAATTAGCCCATATGTATGTCTACTTAGCCTCAGATGATGCTAGTTTTGTGACTGGTCAAATCTATGGGATTAACGGTGGGACGAATATCAACCTGTAACACTGTTAAGTTAGTCGACGGTGTGCTGGGTTATCTAAAGTGAAAGATGTTAGTTTTAAGTGTAAGCATAAAAACTCTCCTCCCGACTCTGTTATTTAACTGAGTTAGGAGGAGAGTTTAATTTTCATTGAAATTAACGTTTAAAGTAATTTGTAATTCCTGTCACCAAACCACCTACCAATTTCTTTTGGTAAGAAGGTGTGATTAATTTTTGATGCTCTGCCCAGTTATCTAAGAATCCTAATTCAACTAATGTTGCTGGTACATTTGTTGTACGAGTCACATGTAAGTTTTGTTTACGTATTCCTTGATCCACTGCACCTGTCGCATCCACTAAAGCATCTTGGATCGCTTGTGACAAGTTTTTACCTGCATTGATACGCGTCCAATTATCTGTTTTCAGCGTTGGCCAACCCGGCTCAGAAATGTCTGGATGATGATATAGTGTCACAATCCCATTTACACGCCCTTGGTAAGAAGCTGGCATCGCATTATGGTGAATACTTACGTAAATATCAGGCATCACTTCGTTTGGATGATCATCACGATCATGCAGTTTGACTTCTTTATCAGTTGTACGTGTTTCATAGACCATATAGCCTAATTCACGTAAACGCTCTGCTAATTGACGTGTAATATTCAAGTTTAAATCTTTCTCAGCAACACCGTAATTGTAAGTTCCGGTTTCGCTCCCACCATGTCCAGCGTCTAAATAGACAACTTTTTTATTCGCTGGCACTTCAACCGCAGCATCCGCATTGACGTAACCAACGGTTTTACCGTTTTGAGAAACTTCTAAGAATTTAACACCCTTCTCATCAGTAAATTCACTCACAACTTTAAACCGTTGGCCAAAATATTTAATTGAATCAGACGCTACTGCAGACTCTAATTGTGATCCCACATAGAAAGCTAAGTCTGGCTTGTTAATTTTCACGTCAAATGTCGTTTCCGTTGTATCGCCTTCATCGACTACAGGAGGCGTTGTTGGAATTTCTGGTTTAGGCTCTGGTTTAGGAGCTGGTACTTGACTAGGATCTGTTACGACAAACACATCACCTGAATAAATATAATTAGATGTTAGTTTATTCCAAGCTTTCAACTGATCAATCGTAATGCCATTGTTATTGGCGATTAACCATAGTGAATCCCCAGGACGAACGGTATACGTCTTAGCTGGTGTTTCTGGTTCTGGTTTCGGTTCTGGTTTTGGTTCTGGTTTCGGTTCTGGTTTCGGTTCTGGTTTCGGTTCTGGTTTCGGTTCTGGCGCCTTGCTAGGATCCGTTACCACAAAAACATCTCCTGAATAAATATAGTTAGATGTTAGTTTATTCCAAGCTTTCAACTGATCAATCGTAATGCCATTGTTATTGGCAATTAACCACAATGAATCTCCAGGGCGGACAGTGTATGTCTTCGTTGGAGTCGTCGGTGTTGGGTTTGGAGTTGGCGTTTCAGGTTTCGGTATTTCTGGTTTTGGATCTGGAGTTGGCGTTGGTTTAACTGGCGCCTTACTTGGATCTGTTACATAGAATACATCCCCTGAATAAATATAGTTAGACGTTAAATTGTTCCATGCTTTTAATTGCTCGATGGACACGTTGTTTTGCGTTGCTATTTTGTATAGATAGTCGCCTGGGCGAACTGTATACGTCTTAGCTTTGGGTGTTTCCGTTACCGGCGGCGTCACTGGGTCTGGCGTCGGTTCTGGTTTCGGCGTCTCTGGCTTCGGATTCTCTGGCTTCGGTGTGACCGTTGCTGGATTCGTAACCGTTAATTTGTCACCTGAATAAATATAATTAGACGTCAAATTGTTCCATGATTTTAATTGCTCGACCGTAATATTATTGTCAGTCGCAATTTTATATAAATAATCACCTGGACGCACAGTATACGTTTTGCCTGTTGTTGGCGCTGGTGTAGTAGTTTCTGGTGTTGGCTTTGTTTCTGGTTTCGGCTCAGGAGTTGGTGTTGTTGGTGTGTCAACTACTGTTCCTGGATTTGATACAACTAATTGATCTCCAATAAAAATCATATCTCCTGAAAGATTATTCCACGAACGTAATTGCGCTACTGTAATGCCATGTGCATTAGCAATTTTCCATAAAGTATCTCCGTAAGCAACCGTATGTGCTCCTGCCGCTACACGAGTGTTTGCAAATACTGCAGGTGCTTCAGTTGCCATAGCTACAGCTTCTGCTTCAACTTCTGTTTCGTCTGTGACTAATGTTTCGTCCGCACTAATTACATCTGAAATTAATTCATCTACGACATTGTCTACTAACTCTGATTCTTCATCTGTTAATGAAGCAATCGCTTCTTCTGGTGCATCGTTTGTTGAAACCTCATCGGAAATAACAGCTGAATCATCTGTTATTTCTTCCGCTTGAGCAACTGGTGCCACTAGGCTTAAAGCAAACGCAGAAACTAGCAAAGATGATGACAATACAACCCATCGGCCTTTTGATTTATGCATAATTTTTCTTTCCAATGTCTGAGCTCCTAACTTAATTAGAATATATAAATGACTACGTTGCAATTTTACCATGAATCCCTAACAATTTCTATCTTGAATGTTACAAGAATCTAACAATTTATTCAAACAACAGACACGCTAGTGTCAAAACGATTACTTTATGAGACGAGAAATTCAAAAACATTTGACTACCTCAGATATATTAATATTCAAACTGTGATAGGGGAAGTGATTTGTTGATTTAGTTAGTTGAGTTATTGCTACAACACTTGCTTGGTAAGCTTTCTATGTATTTCCCTACAGTTCTTGACTTGCCAAATCCAGCTACTTTTATCAAAAAAAGGACGTGTTATCTCTTGTCACGCGTTTTCAGTGCTTGCAAAAGACGTGGCGGAAGATGACACGACGACTTATAGAGAGTT
>NZ_JBQKLQ010000006.1:0-201098 GCF_052116145.1 Fundicoccus sp. Sow4_F4
TACTTTAATTGAAACATTCCCAACAGTTGGCGCTTTGGTGACACTAATGGTAGCTGTTGCTGTTTCAGCCGCTGTCACTGTTAAGTTGCCTGAACCTTCGCCTGAGTAACCTTCCGGTAAACTCGTAAGAGTATATGCATGCTCGCCCACTGGCAACTCACTAATGGCCGCCACACCTTCTGCGTTAGTTGTATAGTCTTGTTCAGCAATCGTTATAACCGCGCCGGCTACAACCGCCTCGTTTTGGTCGACTACTTTAATTGAAACATTCCCAACAGTTGGCGCTTTGGTGACACTAATGGTAGCTGTTGCTGTTTCAGCCGCTGTCACTGTTAAGTTGCCTGAACCTTCGCCTGAGTAACCCTCAGGTAAACTCGTTAGAGTATATGCATGGTCGCCCACTAATAATTCAGAGAGACTTGCAAGTCCTTCTTCGTTAGTTTTAAATTCTTGTTCAGCAATCGTTATAACCGCACTAGCTACGACCGCTTCGTTTTGGTCGACTACTTTAATTGAAGCATTCCCAACGGTTGGCGCTTTGGTGACACTAATGGTGGCAGTCGCTGTTTCAGCCGCTGTCACTGTTAAGGTACCTGAACCTTCGCCTGAGTAACCCTCAGGTAAACTCGTTAGAGTATATGCATGATCGCCCACTAATAATTCAGAGAGACTTGCGATACCTTCGGCGTTTGTTGTAAATTCTTGTTCTGCAAGCGTTATAACTGCTCCCGCCACGGCTGCTTCATTTTGATCTATTATTTTAATCGTAGCTGTTCCGATTTCCGGTGCTTTTTCAACCGCAATCGTTGTTGCTTCAGCAGTTTCTGCTCTAACCGTTAAGGTACCGGAAGCTTCTCCGACATAACCTTCTGGTAAACTAGCCACACTATAAGTATAATCCCCAATCGCTAAATCAGCTAAGTTGGCTTCTCCTTCAACATTGGTTGTAATTTGCTGCTGGGCAATATTGATAACGGCGCCTTCAACTGGCACCCCTGCTTGGTCTGTGACCACAAAACTCGCCACACCTGTTTGTGGGATTCGGTTGACACGTACCGTTTCAAGCACTTCACCTTCAGCCACAGTCACTTCGCCATATGTTTCAGCAAATGTTTCTGTTGCAGGCACAGTATAGTTCAATGTACCAATTGGTAAATCAGCTAAACTAGCCACCCCACTCTCATCCGTGGTCACTTCTTGCTCAGCGATTTGGATCACAACATTGGCAGCTGGCGCCTCGTTTTGATCACTCACTTCGAATCTGACTGAATCCGTTTGAGCCGCTTTAGCTACTGAAATCGGTGTGCTCACGCCTTCAGACGTAACCGACACTAAACCTGTTGCGTCACCCGTATAACCCTCAGGCAAGGCAGCCAAGCTATACTCATAATCACCCATAGGTAGGTCAATACTTGCACGACCTTCTTCATTTGTAGTGACTTGTTGATCTGAAATGTTAACAACCGCTCCTGAAACAGGTAAGCCTTCCTCATCCGTCACAGTAAAACTAGCGGCAGCATTCTGAGGGATACGGTTCACCACAACGGGCTCCACGACTTCGCCTTCAGCTACCGTTACTTCTCCGTAAGTTTCTGAATAAGCAGCTGTTGCTGCCACTGCATAATTTAACGTACCTACTGGTAATTCAGGAACAATCGCGACACCATTTTCATCAGTCGTCACTTCTTGACCCTCAATTTGAATCACCACATTCGCGAAGGCTTCCGCATTTTGGTCCTTCACCTCGAAGCGAACACCGCCAACTTGAGGAGCATTTTTGTTAATATAAATCACTGGCGCAACTTGTTGATCAGCCAGCACTGTCACAAGATCTGCTACCTCGGCTGAATAACCTTCAGGTAAACTTGTGACCGAATAATTGTAATCTGCGACAGGCAACTCTGAAATCGACGCTTCACCCGTCTCACCGGTCGTTAATTCCGTCTCACCGACTAAAATTCCAACACCTGGAACTGCCGTGCCATTCTGATCCAAGACCGTAAATAAAATGGAACCAACAGCTGGTGCTGCTGTTTGAATGTTTAAGGTCAGCGTTTGATCGTCACTACCCACTGGCAGTAAATCTTCTAGAGAACCCGTGTAGCCTTCTGGCAGACTGGCGATGGAAATCATGTAATCTCCAGCAGCCACATCCCTAAAGCTGGCCGACCCATTCTCATCGGTCGTCGCTTGTAATTCACCTAATTGCAAGGTCACATTTGGAACGGGTGCTTGATTTTCATCCAAGACACTAAACGTAATCGTACTCAATGACGGCGGCACTGGCTCAGACGTTTCTGGTCCATCTTCTTCATCACCCGACGATTCATTGGCCGTAATCGTCGCTTGATCAGCTAAATAAATCTCAATTTCAACCGTGTCACCATTGACAAGCGTTGGCCCCGCATGCACCGAAAACGGCACATCGTAAACTTTCGTCCCATCGCCTTGGGTTAAGACCGATCCAATTTCATCCAGCGACCGCTTCGTTTTGTTCTCTGCCTTATCTTCCTCCGTTTGATTAGAAATGGTCTGCAACACTTTCTCAGGCATAATCTCTACACCTTCACGAACGAAACCTCCCCCATCATACAATCTGAAGTAGTAATTCCCCTCAGGCAGCGACAAGGATTCCGCAGGCGGCTCCTGCGAACGATAACTATATAAAAACTCTGTTTTCTCACTATTCAACACATCATACGAAATCTGACTCTGGGCATTTGCCTCCTGGCCTTCTAATTGTAAAAAGACTTTAAACACCACATTAATCGTCTCTGCTTGCGCTGACACATGACTGCCCCACGGAACAGCCGCCAAAACCAGCATCAAGGTCATCAAGAGATGACTCATTTTCTTTCTCGCATTCATAGCTCAACCTCCTAAATTGACTATTCTTCTACATATTAAATGTATCATAAATTGCTTAAGAATGATTCAAACTCGCACTTTAATCATATCTTTTAAGCAAAGTTTCTCAGAATAATCAAAGATTTTTCATAATTCCACAAGGCAGAATAGGCCACTCACTTCCCCTGCGCTAATCAAAAATCAAACGTTCCCACTGATTGGGTCCAACTGACTCTCCTCCAAAAGCCAAAAAAAAAGACAGATCCGAAGACCTGCCTACTATAATATTATTCACTTTAACGATAGCAAGTAAAGCTAAGCGCCCGGTACTGTTTGTGGTAAACCAAAGGCATCAATCATCGCTTGGCTGGCGTCGTTGATATTGACATGTTCCACCAAGGAGCCTTGGACAATCACCCGTTCGTTCAAGGAATAGTCACACGTAATTAAAGTGATGATGGGATTCTCCGTCGGTTGAACGACTTCCATCGCCGTCGGTGCGACTTGCCTAATCGTATCAATTTCATAAACATAAATGGTATCTAAATCCGTGAGATAAATTAAATCGCCATGTTCGACACGCATCAAGGGTGCAAACAATAGATCGTCATTGATCGAGTGGTGACTGGCAATTGGATAATTGGAAACACCCATCGTTTGATCAGCGTACAATGTGCCGGCTCCCAAATACATCCCTTCATTTGAAACCCCCTTATAGATAGGCAGGTTCATCCCAACATTTGGAATCGCCATCCCACCGATGGTTGGTAAATCTCCAGGATTAACATTATCTGAAATAACCGTAAAAGCATCCAGAGTTTCGATATCGTCCCAATTATACGTCACATCTGCCGTCATATTCGACTCAATATCTTCACGCGTCAAATTGCCAATCGTATTCTGATTCGTCCCTTGCTCAATCATCCAATTTTTAATCGGATCCATGGCTAACAAGCCGACGGCAATAACAATTAAAATGACACCAAGAATGACCTGAAGCTTGCCGCCTTTTTTACCCTGTTTTTTATTTTTACTCATACGAGTTTGTGGTTCTTTTTCACTCATTCATACTTCCTCCAAACCCAATCTAGTTTATATTATAAAACTAATATACCATGTCATCCTAATGAATTATAGCGACTTAACCCGAATTTAACATAAACACCTATGAATAGTCACACTTTAGTCAAACTTAGAGAGTATCCTATTTTGCCTAAAAAGCATCTTTTATTTGCAAAATAGGTAGGATGATTATATAATTACTTTAAATAACACGTCCATGAGGGAGTAACTTGAGGCTTTATGCCTTAATCAGTATCAACAACGATAAGTGGCCAATCATTTGGTTACTGGTGCTGATTTTAAAAAGTGAGACTTATGCCGGCCATATCATATGCAGCAGTGCTGTTTTCTGATTAGGCAGCATAAGTCTTTTTTTATTGTGATGACTGAAGGTTCGTGATTATTATTTATAAGGAGGAAATTATGGCTAATAAAGATTTTATTGCTTATCAAGAGTCAATCGATCGCACCATTGCTCATTTAGATACGAATATTCAAACAGGTCTTAGCTCAGCAGAAGCTAAAGCACGTATCGAGACATACGGTCCTAACGAACTTGAAGCAGAAGAAAAACGTTCAATGTTGCAAAAGTTCCTAGATCAGTTTAAAGATTTCATGATTGCTGTTCTTTTAGCAGCTGCTGCAGTATCAGCATTTGTAGGTCTGGCTGAAGGTGAAGGGGTAGCAGATGCGATTGTTATTCTGATTGTTGTTATTTTAAATGCTATCATGGGTGTTTTCCAAGAAGCTAAAGCTGAGGAAGCAATTGACGCCTTAAGAAACATGGCATCACCTGCAGCAAAAGTAAGACGTGACGGTCAAGTGCATACAGTTAAAAGTTTCGACCTTGTCCCTGGTGACATCGTTCAATTAGAAGCTGGTGACGTTGTTCCGGCTGACATTCGCTTAGTTG
The DNA here is from genome assembly GCF_052116145.1 of Fundicoccus sp. Sow4_F4. Classification (NCBI taxonomy): domain Bacteria; kingdom Bacillati; phylum Bacillota; class Bacilli; order Lactobacillales; family Aerococcaceae; genus Fundicoccus; species Fundicoccus sp. Sow4_F4. The sequence goes on from NZ_JBQKLQ010000006.1 coordinate 4,823, forward strand.
AAGCAAGCTCGCTTAAAGTAGAAGAAGCTGCCTTAACTGGTGAATCCGTGCCCGTCGAAAAAGAAATTATTGATTTATCTGGACAAGACGTTGGAATTGGTGACCGCTTAAACATGGCCTTCTCAAGTACAAACATTACTTACGGACGTGCCTTAGGTGTTGTTACTTCAACAGGTATGGAAACTGAAGTTGGTAACATTGCGACAATGTTAGCTTCGACTGAAGCACAATTAACACCGTTACAACGTGACCAAAATAAATTAGGTAAAGTTTTAACTTACATGATTATTGCGATTGCTATCTTAACATTTGCAGTTGGTGTCTTCATTCAAGGTGAAGAAGTTGTCCACATGTTATTAATCGCGATTTCATTAGCTGTTGCTGCCATTCCAGAAGGACTACCTGCTATTACTACAATTATCCTTTCAATCGGAACACAAACAATGGCTAAACGTAACGCTTTAATCCGTACATTACCTGCAGTAGAAACATTAGGTTCAACTCAAGTAATCTGTTCAGATAAAACGGGTACCTTAACAGTTAACAAAATGACAATCGAGAAAGTCTTCTATAATAATCAATTACATGAAGCTTCAGAAGAATTATCATTAGATAACTCATTATTACGCTCAATCACCTTTGCGAACGACTCAGAATTAGATAACAAAGGCGAATTAGTGGGTGACCCAACTGAAACGGCAATGATTAAATTCGCAATGGATAAAGGCCAAAACTTAAAAGACGAATTAGCTAAAACACCTCGTATCGACGAAGTACCATTCGATTCAGGTCGTAAGTTAATGTCTACTGTTCACCAATTAGAAAACGGCAAATACTTAGTCGCAGTCAAAGGTGCACCCGATCAATTGATCAAACGTGCAACCAAGATTGAATTAAATGGTGAAATTGTTGAGATGACACAAGCACATATCGACGAAGTATTAACAAACAACGACGCTATGGCTCGCCAAGCATTACGTGTATTAGCAGGTGCTTACAAAGTCATCGATACATTACCAGCAAAAGTTGACACAGACTCAGTAGAAACTGACCTAATCTTCGCTGGTTTAGTAGGTATGATTGACCCTGAACGTCAAGAAGCAGGCGCAGCAATTCGTGTGGCTCGTGAAGCAGGCATCCGTACTGTTATGATTACAGGTGACCACGCCGTTACAGCACAAGCAATCGCTGAACGCTTAACGATCTTACCAGAAGGCGGCAACAATGCAGATAACGTTATTACCGGTGCACAATTAGACGATATGTCTGATGAAGACTTAGCACGTAACGTTAAAAACTACTATGTCTATGCGCGTGTATCGCCAGAACATAAAGTACGCATCATCCGTGCATGGCAAGCAAACAACATAACGGTTTCAATGACAGGTGACGGAGTAAACGACGCGCCATCATTAAAACAAGCCGACATCGGTGTTGGTATGGGTATCACAGGTACAGAAGTCTCTAAAGGCGCTTCAGACATGGTTCTTGCAGACGACAACTTCGAAACAATTGTTGTAGCCGTTGAAGAAGGACGTAAAGTATTTGCAAACATCCAAAAAGCAGTCCAATTCTTACTATCAGCTAACCTAGGTGAAGTCTTAACGATCTTCGTTGCCACACTATTAGGCTGGCAAATCCTTGAGCCAATCCATATCCTATGGATCAACTTAGTAACTGACGTCTTCCCAGCCATCGCATTAGGTATGGAACACGCAGAAAAAGGCTCAATGAAACATGCACCACGTGGTAAAAAATCAAGCTTCCTATCAAACGGCGTCATGCCAAGTATCATTTACCAAGGAATCCTTGAAGGTGGCTTAACACTATTCGTATACTGGTATGCAAGATTCCAAATGAACTTAGACAACAACTTAGCAGAAACAATGGCATTCGTAACCTTAGGAATGATCCAATTGTTCCACGCATATAACGTAAAATCTATTTTCAACTCACTATTCAGCGACAATCCATTTAATAACAAGTTCCTAAACGGAGCAACAATCTTATCTGGAGTTTTACTGATTGGTGTCGTTGTCACACCAGGTATCAACAACTTCTTTGATGTAACAGTACCAAATACAGAACAATGGTTAGTAACCATCCTATCTGCAGCAAGCATCTTAGTCTTCGTTGAAATCATCAAATTTATCTTACGCGCAACAGGCGTAGCGGACAGATACGACCGCAAAGACCACACAGTGTTATAATCGAATAATATAAGTATACAACAGGATCCGAAAGGGTCCTGTTTTTTTTATGCACTTTTTCGGAAAATAAGTAAGCCACCAAGCACCCGCGACATTGGACGCTGCGTTTCCGCCTTGTCAGCTGACGCCCCTCTGTAAGCAAGCACAAATCACGCCGCCCCCTCCCCAAAGTCCTTTCATTTTAACTAAGGCCAACACCCAGCTATACTAGAAGCAAGAATAGCGCCTTGCTGAAAAGCTAGGCGAAATAAAAAGGAGTTGGGTGATGTGAAAAGACTTAGGCACCTGTTATTAGTAAACTTGTTAATGATACTCTCCAGCCTCACTGACCTAGCCAAAAGAGACTAGCTCAAACAGCCCCCCACTCGCCCCTTTAGCAAGCGATAACACAATGCCTCATTCAGCCTTGCAAGTTGCCTGGGAAGACTATCAATGTCTCAAGGAAGACATCAGGTTATGACCTTTATTTTTCTGACGAAACGGAAAGCTTACCTAAAGCGCGACAAATCGATATTATATTAGATGGTCGAGAATAACCTGTCGGTGTCTTTCAAAACATCAGCGTGGCTGTCTTGCCTTTTAAAGACATCAATGACGACCACCCGCGTAAGTAAGGCGAAGGAGATTTATCGCTAGATTACTGGCGCCGTGTCCACATTAAGTTTTAAGAACCTTATTTTCAAGAAAACACCCTTTCTTTTAACGATGACACAGCGATTTTCTCTGAAGAATTCAAAGTGATTTATCCAAGATAAACTGTATTTCAGTTAACTTAACCATCGCCTCGCCTTCTATAGATTGAGTCTTAGACAAAAGGGGCGGTGTTTATCTTACCTCTGCCACACTTTTAGATAGCCTTCAATTAATCAACGCCACCGAGCGCCTTACTCTATCCTTCGTCATGAGCATTTCATGATAGTTCCCCACACTTTTATTGTATTCTAGTAGTGGAAGCGTCAATCAGATTAAAAGAAAGGATGATCGAACGTGTATATTGCATGGTCCATTGTATCGAAATTGATGATCGGTTTAGTTGCTTTATTAGCCGTGGTGCGTGTCTTAGGACGTAAAAGTCTAGCTCAAATGACCCCCTACGACTTTGTCTATACGTTAGTACTAGGTGGTTGCTTGAGGAAGCGTTATATGATGACCAAGTCAATTTACTCCATGTCCTCTTAGGTATTTCCTTATGGGGTGTCTTAATTTTTACTTTAGAATATATTTCTACGCAAAACGAGTATCTAAACAAACTTTTTAAGGGAGAACCTTCGGTAATTATCTATAACGGTCAGCTAGTGCTGCCAGCCATGAAAAAAACAAACTAGAGATGGAGCAACTGAGAGCTTTACTGCGCAGCTCTGGCTGTTATTCTTTAAAAAACGCTAAGCATATGATCATGGAAACAGGTGGCCAAGTCAGTTTGACGACCTATAATGATAAGGATGATACCCTCAGTTTGCTTTTGGTGAATAAAGAAAGAATTGAAAAGAAAGTCCTTGAGAATCATCAATTAGACGAACAATGGCTCGTGGAAAAATTGAAACAATTAGGTTACCTCACCGTTGATAACGTCGCCTACGCTGAATGGTCACAAGATAAAGGCTTCTATGTCATCCGTTGCGATGACTTGCTCGCTGATCACATCCGTTTGGACGGATAAATTATTAACCGAAGTGTTAACGAAACTAAATGTTAAATCACTCTTTGTAATTGTTGACGATGAAGTCGTCGACGTCTATCAAATTGCGATTGCTGCTAGCGCCGATGGTTTTAAAAATCGCGTCATCGATGCTTTCCTGATGTATATAAATAACAATACGCAAATTGAAGATGTAAATTAGTGGTTTTAAGTAGTGTGCTTAAGTATGGTAATTGAGTCGTTTAATGAAAGCCTTTGGTATTAACGCTACAATATAAATCTCTCCTAAATTCACAGTATCCAGCACTCTGCAAATGAGGGTGCTTTTATCTTTTTAAACTTCGATTCCCAATGATATCTATTAGACAGAATGTTATACTATGTAAAAAAGAAAAGGTGATCAGATGTCATTCACTGCCCTCGTTTACCATGAAATCCGAGATGATTTAAATCTAGTCCAACAGCCAATGACACCTTTAAAAGCTGCCAATGCTTATGCTATAAATTTACCGACCGCCCTTTTTTTAAACTCTGAAGATTTTAAACACCAAATGGACTATTTGGTTGAACAGCAGTTTCATTTTCTATCGATGCAAGAAGTGAAAGACTATTATGAAAAAAACATCGACCTACCGCATAATAGCGTCCTAATCACTTTCGATGATGCTTTTCAATCTTTGTATACGACTGCCTATCCTATTCTAAAAGAATTAGGTATCAAAGCGACCTTATTCTTGGTCAGTGGCTGGCTCTTCGATGATGCAAGTGACTATAATGCGAGCGCATCACAGGTCCTGTCAATGGTTGAACTTCAAGCCATGTCCGATGTCTTCGAACTAGCCAATCATACCCATGACTTACATAATTTGATCAAAGTTGGCGTCAACGGTGCCATGGAAGCAAGTTTTGAAGCCTTACAAGCTGACTTATCACGCTGTAATCAAGTCGTTAAACATAAGGATACGTTCGCTTACCCCTTTGGTTTCTATCATGAAACCTTAATCGACAACTTAGCTAAGCTAGGCTTCAAATATGCCTTCACAACAAAGGTCGGTCGCAATGACCGCTCGACAGATTGCCTTAAATTAAATCGGGCCCTAATTTTCAACAAGATGCCCTTCGAAAATTTTCAACAAATCGTCAATACTTAATTCAGATCACGGAGGAGAATCATAATGACACACTCACTAGCAATCCAAGCCTACTGGCAAACATTCTGTACCGAAACAGGCACAGACCCGCAAACGCCCTACGGTGCCTTTGCCTTCGGTGATACCGAAGCGATGGCTGACGAGCTCGCCCAACTTGTTTTAGAAGGCAAGAAAACCGGGACATCATCTGGCTATCAACTCTATTTCTTATCAGGGGAAACCGAGGTCCTGCCTCAAGCGGGTCAAATAGATATCATCCTTGATGGCCGCGAACAGCCCATCGGTGTCATCCAGAATGTGACAGTCGATGTCCTACCATTTAAAGAGGTCTCTGATGAACAAGCCTACAAAGAAGGCGAAGGCGACCTGACACTCGATTATTGGCGCCGCGTCCACATCAAATTCTGGAAACCTTACTATCAAGAAAATAATATAACCTTTAACGACGAAACACCTGTCGTTTATGAAGAATTTAAACTTATTTATCCAAGCTAATGCTCATCGTATTCTATACGAAATTTGAAAAAGTTAAATTTGCAGTTGAACATCGTTTACTTCATTCAATCGTTTGAATTATTTGACTGGAAATAAATTTAGCGTCCGCTGTCAGACCTTAACGTTTATCGTCAATCAAACCACCTTTAGAGAAAGTCGGCGCAATACTCAAGCAATCGGGACATCCTTATCAACAGATCGAAGGCCTTTATCAACGCAATTTCAAATAGAACTTTAATTAGGCCGGAATATAAATAAAAGCTCTTCCTGATTAAAAATTATTGAAATTATTATTACAATACCTGGGCGTTTTCATGAACGTCCTTTCATATGATATAATAAAAATAGAAGCAATCAGATGATTCAGATGCTTTTGTCAAAAAAAATAGAGGAGGCGTTCTTATTTATATTCTAATTATTTCACTAGTGCTGATTCTAGCCTTAATCGCGATGCGACTTGCTAATAATTTAAAAATTCCGCAACTGCTACTGTTTATGCTGCTAGGTGTTTCTTTTAATTTCTTTGGCGTAGACTTCACAAACTACGCGTTCTCCAATCAGGTAGCTTCGTTGGCGTTGATGTTTATTATTTTCTATGGTGGTTTTGGTACCAAATGGAAGATGTCTAAACCTGTCGCAAAAGAAGCCATTATTCTAAGTTTCCTAGGGACTATTCTCACCGCCTTAATTACTGGCCTGTTCGTCTACCTAGTCTTTGACTTTTCGCTTTTAGAAGCCTTGTTATTAGGTTCTATTATTGGGTCAACAGATTATGCGAGTGTGTCGGATGTCTTGTCCTCTCGCCACCTCAAGTTAAAGTACAATACCGATTCTTTACTGGAATTGGAATCTGGTTCCAATGACCCCACTGCTTATACGATGGTTGTTCTTTTCGTTACGTTACTTCAAGGTGAGAACATTAATGTTCCTTCCCTTATTATCTTACAGATTGGCTTAGGCTTAGCGCTTGGCTTCGTGTTAGGTTGGATTTTCATTCGCCTACTAAGTTTCTTACAACTCCAAGAAGGTATGGAAGTTATTCTGTTAGCTGCCGCCGCTTTATTTACTTATCAATTTACGAATGAAATAGGTGGTAATGGCTACTTGGCCGTTTACATTTTCGGGATTTATATCGGAAACAAAGAGTTCGTTGGAAAACGTGGTGTCGTGTTCTTCTTTGATAGTTTTACGAACTTAGCTCAAATTGGTTTATTCTTCTTATTAGGTTTATTATCCAACCCAAGTTCTATTGTGTCGATGATGCCAATCGCACTCGTCATTATGTTATTTATGACAATTATTGCACGTCCTGCTTCAGTTTATGGACTCATGTTTCCATTCAAGATGCAAAGTAATCAACTGGCAGTCATCGCTTTCGCTGGCTTAAGAGGGGCCGCAGCCATTTCTTTTGCGATTAGTGTCGTCAACTCAAATACTCCTAGTATGAATGATATTTATCATATCGTCTTTGATATTTGTTTATTGTCCTCACTGATTCAAGGTGGCTTACTCCCCGTTATTTCACAGAAAACTAACATGGTAGACCCAGAAGATGCGTCCTTACGTAACTTTAACTCCTTACAAGACAAAAGCGACGTTGGCTTCTTAGCAACCAAGATAAAAGAGGATAGTTCCTTAGTCAATGCTTATATCAGAGACATTAACTTAGCCTTTGAGTTTATTATCGCTAAAATTCTTCGCCAAGGTGAAACCATCGTGCCAAACGGTGACGTTCAACTGTTAGCTGGTGACATTATCGTATTGGCTGGTCGTTCCTATTTTGACGTAGTGGGTACGGATCTGTTAGAGTTTCGAATTAATAACTACAACAGTTGGGTCAATAAGAAAATCAATACGATTAAGTTAGACCGTTCTGCTTTGATTGTGCTGGTTCTTAGAGACGATAACGAATTAGTCGTTCCGAATGGGGATACCGTGATTCTCGAAGGTGATACTGTTTTAGTACTTGGACTAAAGGATATTAAGGGTAAAATTTAATAATACAAAAAAAGAAAACAGAAGTCACTCATTCATTTAAGAATGGGTTGCTTCTGTTTTTGTGTGACAAGCTTTAGACTTGATCACGGCCTGATCTTATTCGGTAGGCTTGGTAATGTTCTGGATCCTTTTGGTAGAAATCTTGGTGATATTCTTCGGCATCATAGAATGGTCCGGCTGCCGTAATTTCGGTCACAACGGGTTCATCATAACGTCCGCTTTGATCTAAAGCTCTTTTCGAAGCTTCGGCTTTGGCTTTCTGTTCGTCGTTTAAATAGAAAATGCCTGGACGATAAGAAGAGCCACGGTTAATAAATTGGCCGTCCGCATCAGTTGGGTCGCTGATAGTCCAGTAGATATCTAACAGTTGCTCATAGCTAATCTTGCTTGGGTTAAAGACAATTTTAACCGCTTCGGTATGGCCAGTCTCGCCACTACACACCTCTTCATAAGTTGGATTCACTGTGTGTCCACCGGTATAACCTGAAGTTACTGAGTGAACGCCTTCCCATTGGTCGAAAGGTTTAACCATACACCAGAAGCAGCCTCCGGCTAAAATTGCAGTTTCTTGTTGTGTCGTTTGTTTGGTCATAGTCATTCTCCTTTTAACTTAGTCTACTTCTGGTAATGGGTCTTCAAACATTGGGAAAACGTGTCCGTCATAGACTTCAAGTAATTTTTCTTTCACATCGTCTGTATGGTAAATTTCTACTAATTTTAAATACAGCGGGTTATCTTTATTCTCTTCCAAGGTTGTAATGGTATTAATATAGAGTGGGTTCACTTTAGCTGCGTCAGCCGCATCATTAAAGATCGCGTCATCAATTGATAGCCCTGCATCGTTGGCAAAGTTTGTATTGACTAAAGCGGCATCCACATCTGGTAAAGATAAGGCCGCAAAGTTTGGTTCAACTAATAAAATGTCTAAGTTCTTTGGATTGTCTGTAATATCTGCTTCGTCCGCGTAAATTCCGACTTCATCGTCGACTTCAATTAAACCAGCGATTTCTAAAGCCAGTAAAGCACGTCCTAAAGTCGAAGGGTCATTAGGTAAGGCAATCACACCATTTTCAGGAATATCTTCCACTGAAGCATGTTTGTCTGAATATAAGCCTAAAGGCATTAATAAGGTGTTCGCAATCGCGAAGACACTGCCGTCATTATCTTCATTCCACGATTTAATGAAAGGATGTCCTTGGAAAGCACTGACTTCAATTGAACCATTCTGTAAAGCCACATTTGGCTGATTATAATCATTGAATAGAACGATTTCTAAGACAATACCCTCTTCTTCCAACGCTTTGGCTGCCACGTATTCCCATAACTCTAAGGCCGAATCACTGACTGTTCCAACCACAATCGTTTCACCTTCAAACTCTTTAGCTTCTTGGGCTGATGCGGTTGGTAAAATAAATTGTCCGACAACTAAAATGACACCTAATATTAATTGGATCCATTGTTTAATCTGTTTTGTCTGTTTCATAGTAAATCTCTCCCTTTGTAATAAGTTGTTTTTAAACGCTTTGTTTCTCTTGAATGATTGATACGTGACTTGATGACAATTGCTTACTAACATCCCGACAACCTAATAATTTGCGACAACTGCTCTTAGATAATTGTGATTCTCCTTATAGTATTAATAACCTTTAGACAAACTGTGCGTGCTTGACAAACATGACTAAAAAAAAAAAAAAAAAGCCCCTTTTGTCAGAATTTCTCTAACAAAAGGGACGAAAAGTCGTGTTACCACCCAAATTTCTATTATTCTTACAAATAATAGCTCTACCAGTATCAAACAATACTGTACACGATATCGGGTGTGTCCGTTTAAATAGCGTTAACTACGTAAACTGCTCCAAGCTCATCTTCACTTACTCTTAGTCTACCCTTTTTCACCGAACCGGGCTCTCTTTACTTGTTAAGAAATAAGTTACTCTTCTCTTCATTGCAGTAGTCTATTGATTTATTAAATGTATATTACCGTTTTAGATTAGAATTGTCAACCCATTTATGAGAATAAGATTAAATCCTTTAACTTAATCTTTCGTTTAAACTTCTAATATTCAATCTAACGCTAACTACCTATTCTTTAAAAGAGTCTTCCAACTGGCGTTTATTCAAAACCCTTTATTTAGACTTTTATTTAATGTGTCGACTAACCAATCAAATCCTTTTCTTATTATCCAGATGTATTAACAATTGGTACTATACGATGAAGTGAACATATAAAGGAATTAAGTTGCAGATGGCGTCTTCGATATTGCTGCTGGACTGGTGGAACGCTCGAAATCACATAGTAATTCCCCTCTGTCGATTAGAGTAGTTCATCTTTAAATTTGTCATTAAAATGCAAAGAAATCATCGAGCTTTCGCGAATGCTTGCATCATTAATCAATATAGTTACGCTGAAGCTAATCTAACAAGATTGGAAGCTTTAACTTAGAAACTAGTAATATAGTTAAAGATGACTTTGTCGTTCCAAAGTATGCTAACCAAATGAATAGCGGCAATATCTCTCGGTGTGCTAGCTTACAATTAGAAGAATATCTTTATCATCTCTTTTCCTCTTATGGAAACCTATCGGGTATAGACTCTCGTTAGCAGTATCAAGTCGTTTTTACAGATATTACGATTATGGCACTTGAACAAATCAGAATGGTTCATACATTCATTTTAGTTTATGTGACTGTATGGAATACTTACTTAAAGTAACGTTCTACTCATGCTCCCCATACTTCTTAGTCGACCTCAACCGCTCCTTTTGCCTCCATCCATTTAGTATTTAAGATGAATATAAAAATAAGCGGTCCAATTTTCAACTGAAATTCGCTGAATAATGGACCACTTTTAAAATACAATTAACATCAATCCTTTAACACTCTGGCACTACCACACCGCATTATCTAACTCACTTTGCGTCCAAGGATAAGGGACCACTGAAATCTCTTCTCCAGTTTCAGGATGAATCACACTTGCGACAGTAGTGAAAGTATTATTCCGACGGGTCGCACCTATCTTCCAGTAAAAGTAACCTTCACTATCCGCTATGACTTTGTAACCCGAACCCGCATAACCATCTAAGTATGCAATTTCAACTTCCGCATAAGGATAGGTGTACCCTTCAATATCCCCCACCTCTCGATAGTAACGTTCTAAGGTTAATAGACCTGATGGATGTTCTAAGGCCGTCGGAATATAGCCATACATAGGTATGTCAGTTAGTGCCCCGCCACTCGGTCCTAAATTCGAAACTGTTAGGATAGACGAAGGCAAAATTTGATTAACCTCTCTATCGATGATAAATTCAAAGTAACCTTGGTCATTGGTGCCCACAGTGTGATAATAACTTGACTGATCGTCATGATAAGGACTATTCAGTAACCATTCAATCGACACATCAGAGTTGGGATCTGCATAGCCCGATATAATCGCTTCAGATAAATAGATGGGTTCTACTAAGAGTTTACCAGATTGAGCATGATGCGACATTAAAAGCCAAGTCACATCTGGTATTTCCGGACGCATACGTGGCGTTGTTCTATGCCAGTCAACGGGCAACCATTCTACACTCCCTGTGTGGGCATCTCCTATAGCTTCGGGTATTGCTTGGGTTACGTTCTGCTCTGTATCAAGTACGTCGTCTGGTTCTGGTTCATTCGTTAAATCAACTGGGTCATCTTCCACGTCCTTCTCGAATGAAACACCATAGTAATCACTAAAATTGAATCTTGAGTGAACTTCCTCAATTGAATCCGATTCATACGGCCCTGATTTATACATCATTTTTTTAGTTAATGGATTGTACTGATAAGAATCCATCCGCGAGAAGTGCCTAATATATGAAGGGATTACAGAATAAGCGTAAACTCCGTCAAAACTATCGTACACAACGTCTAAATAGCTAGAGGTTTCATAAGCAGATCCTGTCACCAACGCTATTTGCTGAATCGCTTCATAACGCTCCGGTTCACTAGCTTGAATGTCAGCTAAGCTTCGGGCTTTTTCTAACCAAATCCCTTTTATTGTGTCTTTTTCTGCGAAATTTTGGTAATCCTCGAGGGTCCCCAAATGAATACCTTCGGTATTTATGTGGTAGTAATATCCCAATAGTCTTAGATAGTTTAAAACCTCGTGTTCTTCTTCTGATAAGTTGTCCACTAAGTTCTCAAAAATAAATGTATGAGATATAACGTCCATATTAACGATTTCATTAAGAATCATTTCATCGTAGACCTTCTGGTACATCGCTTGAATTACCGGATGATATCGGGCGTTATCACTTAAATCTAAAGTGCGCATAGCGGCTAATTCTCTAATCGACACCGTAGTGTAGGCATCTACGCTCGCAATAAATTCAAGCCACGGTAATGAAAGATCATATTTAAACATATAGTTTGACTCTAACGCATTTTGTCCATCAATATCATACAAGGGTATTTCACCATAGCCTTGAGATATTAATTCATTCGCAAGTTCGATTAAATAAGAATCTAACGCATATTTAGCCTTTGCATTCAGTTTTATACCAAGTACTCTCTCCTTGTCAAAAGAACGTTGGGGAATTGAATAGACTGAGTCGACGCCATAACTTTCAAGTTCATATCTTACATTACCTTTCATCTCATCGATTAATAATTTCAACTCCGATTCAGGTACTTGAGGTGTTAAATTACCTGACACCATGACTTCAAGTAAATTTTCGATATCATCAGAATTATTCGCTTCGGCTGGCTCTGAATTATCCTGCGTTATCTCAAAAGGCGATTGATAATTATTAGCAACTGAAACACCATAAATACTTGTGAAATCATAGGTATCTGAAATGTTTTCAATAGCATTAGAATCATATTGATTAATACTGTACAGTTTGTTAGTTGCATGGTCAATCGCTTTTACAATGGATAGAGAACCGATTATATAATCATCATCGATACCTTTAATATTAAAACCATAGAGTGGTAAGTTACCGAACGCATCATGTCTACTTCCATTTAAGTTTTCGAATGGATCGTAATGATAGACTTCTACTCCATAGCCAGTTGCATTCGCCACTCTTTGCTTCAAATCATATTCTACAGGTTGGTTGACTAAGCTTAGCTGATGCTGCCAAGCCATTTGAGTCCACTCTTCAACTTTTGTTACTGGCGAGTCTATGCCAATTACATCGGCTCTCTTAGGCTCAACTGCTGCCGCATGGTAATAGATATAAGCTCGTAGACGATTTAATGCAGTGATTTCTTGGGTAGTGAACTGAGGTGACATCGCTTCAACAACAAATGTATGCCCCAACAAAGCATCTAAACTCATCCAGCTATCTTGTTGAATTCTGTCGAAATAGGCATCAAACATTGCGGGAATAATTGGATGGTAGTCCTGTTTATTGCGATATTCCTCTGGATTTTCTAAACTCAGTAGCTTTTCATGATTCCAGTTCATATCAAGATTAGGTATAATATTAATCCATTGTCCATCATACTGACTGAAGTTTTTATCATTCAGAACCTCTACTGTATCACCTTGTTTGGCAAAGTTAGTGCCAGCATATTTGATACCAAAGCCAACTAAACGATCTAGATGATGCTTATCATAATCTATTCCATAATCTTCGCATAATTTAATGACAATAGACAAGATATCCTCTTGCGTAATCGTCGAATTTGCTGTTAAAAACTCACTAATTCTTAGTTTCAATTCTCGAATCAATCGGTTCGACAGGTCATCATTCAAATTAAATTCTTCTTTTATCCAAATAACAATCTGTATTTCATCTTCTGCAACCTCAATATCATCTTGTTCTAATTGGTAGCCCATGTCATCTAACATAGCATAAACACCGGCTAAGGCACCTTCACCCGTCACTGAACGGATGGCTGCAATTTTTATCGTCATATCCTTGGCACCTGCTGTCAAGGCTGCGTTCTCAAACGTTGCTTTCGAGATCAATTCAATGTTAGTTGGAGTCACAATTTCAACTCGCAGCCCTTCTCCTGGGTTTAGTGGCTCAATCATAGCGCTCGAAACTACTGACGTATTGATATCTGACCCATCATTTAGATACCGATGAATGACTAAACCATCAACCGAAAGGATATTGCTTGGCTCTACATCCTCAGCTCCAAGTAATTGAATGGTCTGTCTTTTTTGCGAACTATCAAGATTTGTTCCAATAGCTGCCATTTTTCTTATTTCAGGTGTTTTTGATTCGTCATTGGAAGTTTGGGGATTCCCTAATATTATATTCTGAATACTTGTCAAAATTCCTGAATTCATCCCGATTAAAATAAAAACGCTAGCTATTATTAAAGCTAATAACCGTTTAAACCATTTCAATATAATCATTCCTTCTCATAAAGTGTCATGTAAGTTGTCACTTCATCGTTCTTTTCATTTTACTCACTACTTAATCAGTTAAATCTTTCCACAATAAATGCCATATAACTTCAGTACATTTACTTTTAACTCATTCCATTTACTCAGAGTATCTAGCTTCTATTAAAACCCGAAAAAACCTTATAAAAACGATACAAATTGTTCGATTACATTAATACTACTAAATAAGCTTGATAAGAAGCTGGCAAAGTCCTGAACTTTCTCTGGCACACTCTTTACCTTGGTGTTTCCCATAACTTTTCGGCAATCATTATTCCCACAAAGACTGAATGAATTATGCATTAATTGTGGGAAGTAAATTTATCTATACTGTATTTCTTTTCTAAAATATAAGCGCTCATTAGTAAATGGTATGCTTACAAAGGCTGATACTTCATCTGTAAGCTCAAATTTAACAAGACTCTCTAATGCATTGATCATTGCGAGACTTTCTTGAGAATCATAGAAAGTGTTCTCATCAATAGTTGAGACGAGCATAACAAATTCTTTTAATTCATCGAGAGATATCTTGATACCTAAACCACCGTCAACTTCATAAATATTATCGATAATCTCTTGTATATAACTCTCAAGTTCTTTTATTGAACTTAATTGTGAATTGGTCGCATAACCAAGTTCACTTTTAACCACCTTGAATAAGTCATTATTATACTGATTTAGCAATGCTTTCTTTTCCTTCGTCGTCTGTGAATTCCAATCGATTGTTAAATTCTTTTTAAACTCATCGAAAGATTCTTCTATAATCGTTCCATCTGCAGAATAACTAGTAGAAAACCCATAAGTTATATCTCCTATATATTCTGATATAAACCTGTCATTCAATTCAAATGAGATTGCTTCAAGCTTGACTTGTTGACTATTTGGGTTGTTAGTAGGAAGCATCTCTCCTTCTAAAATCATTTTATTATTTAACTCATAAAGTTCCATATAGTCATAGGATTCAGGAATCACCTCAGCCGAATAACGATTTTCATCAATCGTCACATTCATTGAAAAGGGATAATCTTCTGTTTGAGTGGTACGCCAGACTTCTGGTTCATTTGACAAGTTATTCCAAATGAAAAAGATTAAACTTCCCAATAATAAGACAACGGCTAGCAGAATTAACACTATCTTCTTATTATTTCTCCGGTGGTTTTTCTTTAAGTCACTCACATCATTTTCAGTACCATGAGGAGATGACTTAAGAGGTATTAAATTAGCATCGTCAGTCACTTCGATAGAACGATCATTTTCTTCAAGTGTTTCTTCTGATTCTAACTTTAAAGGACTTAGTTGTCCTTCACTAGTGTTCTCATCTCCATTAGTAATATTGCTAGCTGAGCCTACAGAAATTGCTTGACCACAATCTATACAAAACCGTGCATCTTTTAAATATTTCGCACCGCAATTCGAACAGTATGTCATATTCTCTCTCCTATTTCTTTTCTTTTATTATCTTGCCTGTGTCTTTGTTAAGTAAATAAGCTTTACCATTAGTCTCTTGAATATATACGGAATCTTCATGCGCAAAAGCATATAATGCATCCTCTGAAAGAATATCCCCATCCTTATTTAAAACATAGAAGCCTTTATTTTTGTAAATATAAACAATGTCATTCAACTCAAATTGGACAAAATGTCCCATCAATTGAGTTTCAGGTAAGAAAATCTCTTCTAAACGGCTATTGAAGAAAACATGTTCTCCCCGATTATTTGTGATTGTTCCGACATTAGTTCCATTTATAAATGAGAAATACGAGTCATTCATTTCATAAGGAATTTGAACGGATTCTCTTGTTTCAAGATCAATATAACCGAAGCCACTGTAGTCTGAAAATGCTAACCAATTATTATTATTCACTCTGTGATAATCTTTTATTTTATCTCCTTGAAAATGTGTTTCCCCTTCAGCGGTATAAACAATATATTGTTGGCTGTTATCATCTAAATAACCGGGATAAAGATACTCCCCATTTTCTGATGCGCTGAAATTAGTTATATAAGGTACTCTTAACATACTTTCACCATTAATATTGAAAACTGTTGTTTCTCCCCAATAGTTTGTTGCACTAATAAATACGTCATTGTCTGTATGAGCTACTACGGGAGGTGTATCGGTCTCTATTTGTATAATCGTTTGCCCTGAACGATCAATTAAACGATACATGTCCTCATATTCCCATTCTTTAACGATAAAATGCTCATTATCCACTACTGATAAGTAGTGATACTTAACTGGTATAACGATCTCCCCTGAATCCGTAATAACTCCTGACGCAATACGTTCTGTTCCATTATTGTGCGATCTGCTGTAATCGTTCAATACTGTCACATCATTTCCTTCAAATGGAAGAATCACTCCTACTGTTTCAAATAAAACGTCTCCTGTTGTATTTATCAAAAAATACTTATCATCATTGCTAGCGGTATGTACGCCGTTAAAAGAGCTTGATATGCCATAGCTTGATTCAGGTCCTGATATACCAAACGGACTGCTATTCATGGTGTTAAATCCTTCAGAAATTATTTCCCCTTGATGATTAACTAACCAAAACAAATAGTTTTGATCTCTAACAACCGCAACACCATACTCATTAAATCGTGAAACGTAAGAAACTGGCCCGGTAAAACCCGTGACTTCAGCACCAACATCTTGAGCAACGACTTCTAAATCCTCGTTTAAAACATTTAAACCAAAAGCATCTTGATAAGGATAAGCAATTACTTGCTTGGGTACTTTCTGTTTAATTCCAATGGTTGATAGTACATCGCCTTGCCAAGCCCAAAAGCCTCCTCCCAGGAAGATACTAAGAAACAAAATAATTAGTATTCCTTTACGATTCCAAGTTGTTTTTGTTTTCATAGCTACTCTTGAAGCTTTTTCTAACTCTTTTGCCTCTATGGTTGAGCCACAATACGGGCAATATTTTGCCTGTACCTCTATTCGTTGATGACATTCATGACACTTCATTTTATTCTCCCCAATTCAAATAAGTTATATTTCTATCATGATGTATAAGTCATTTAGTGTGATGACTTATTTCCCTTTGAACATTTTAAACAGTGAGCATACTAGTAATAATATAATTGATCCTAAAATCATTTGACTCCCTAAGCCTAAATCCGTCGAGACTGATCCATAATCGTTGTCGTAACGAATAAATAGATTTGAATCGATTGCCAGATAAATTAAATAGGTCATACCGCCACCCATGATGACGCTAATTATAAATTGTATAAAGCCACTAACTTTGGAGCGTAAAAAACTCAATACGGCGAAAACAACTGGTAAATAGTAAGCAATGATAGTAAATATCATTTGATAAAACTCTGATTGCCCTGAATTATCAAAGAGTGCACCGTAACCCAAAGCTTCAATAACTTCTGACATAGTGAAGGTTGTCTGTTGGTAGGAATTCCACAAAACGGAGGCATTGACATCAAATAAAGAGTAATTATTTATCCCGCTATAATAGATAAATAGTGCTAATGCAGTCAAAAGAATCCACATGATAAAAGAAAGAGTTGAGGTCTTATCCGATGCATGAATCAACGCGCTAGTATTTCCTTCACTCGATTCAACTTGTTGTTGTTTGATTTGCTGTGTTTTTCTAGCTTGAGCTTGCAATCTCCTTCTACGACGAAGCGATCCACTATCATTCGCTAATTGAGCAGTAGATAGTTGATTTTTTTCATCTAATATTGCTTGATCAACTGATGGTAATTTTTGTGCTTTACTCACACCTTGAGTACTTTGTTGGTAATTATCTTTAATATTCTCCACTTGAGTGTGTGCTTTGGTTTTAACCGAATGATAAAGCTCCCGTGTCTCTTCACTGATCTGTTGGGTGTAACTATCTAACTCATTTAACTTTTCTGGCACCATGATGACTTGATGAATAAACCACGTTTCAATTTTTTGGTTCAATTCAAGTGATTGGCTTGTTTTATAATTAGCAAACAAGTAAGCTCCTACCAAACTCAAAGTTAGTAGTAACCAGCCTGTTTGAGTTGAAAATGAAATGGTAATAAATAATAGCAGGGTCAAAATAAATACTAAATAAAAATTGTGCTGTAATAAATTAACTAAGTTTAAGATTTTTTGATAATCAAAAGATGCCCCTTTATTGGTGTTTTCAGCTGCTTGCATTGCTTCTGATTCAATCTCCTCAATCACTTGACCACAATTAGGACAACCTCCTTGAATTCCTTTTAATGAAAAACCACATTGCGTACAAAAGTTCATAACCATCATCTCCTCATTTTTATTAGGACTTCCGTCTATATTCTTGTTCAAGTCTTTTTATGCGGATAAACACCCCTTTGCCACTCCTTAAACAACAACTAACTTTTTTAATTATAATTAAGATTCTCTTAACACATTACTTTTCAGTGCATAAACGCACAATATGAGTCTCTAATACAAAACAAGGTTTTTAAATAGATTCCAGGAAAAATAAAAGAGCTGTCAAGTACATGATTTTGTACTTGACAGCTCTTATATTTAACAATCTTTGATTTACTTTTTAATTAGTCGATAAGGCACAATTCATTAGCACCTTCCACATCACTAACTTTCTTCTAAAATCTTCACGGTGATAACTAATTACACGATTCTGAAACTCAAAGCTGGCCGGATCAGCATTGAAAGGATAGTCTCAACAATTTTTGCATCGTTAATGGAACTTCAATTGCCCCAAATGAAAAAAGCAGTCATGCAAGCGATGATACAATTACTTGTACTGAGTGGTATAACTAGAATCCTTTCAAGGAGAATTTTTCACCCTTATTACAAATAACTTTAATTAGTTCTCTAGTTAATTTTTTTCTTAGTTATTCTGTTTAAAAAAAGTATAATTAATGCCACAACAAGAGTTAGTAATACACTTTCTGTATTATTAACTAAATTATTACTTCTTAAAAAATATAGTGCAATTAGATAGAAAAATAACAATGAAATTCCAATAGTTTTATTCACTTCATATCTCCTTCCTTTAGCGGGCTCTTTTAACTACCCTGAGTCTTTCTCCTCTAAATATGTTCTTTTCTTTAACACTCATGAACATAAGCTATTATCTCTTTTATTATATCAATAACATTATAGTAGTGTAAATTAATAATCATACAGTGGATTAATTCAAAGTGTGCCGCTTCTTCGATAAGCAATGAATTAGCCGTATTATAATTTCTTTCCAGCCAATCGAGAAATGAGTTCTTCAATTATTAATGCTGAATTTTATGGTTTTTAGCATATATCATTCTACTCCCACTTCAGCCTAGATTAAACACGAACATCGATAGTCTTAAGCTATTATCGATTTGCTTGATCATAAACTTTTTGGGGGGCGCGGAGAAATTCCATCATAGATTTCATTGTTCTTTTAGCCATAGAATTCCCCATTATAAGAAAATAGGCCCACACCTGGTACGCTTGACAAAAGTCAGTCGCGCGGTGGGGCTCTCTCGTATATATTATATTTTATACTGGTTTACAAATCAAGCGGCTTATAGCTTAAGGTAATGTTTCTTTGGATCCACAAGTCATATTGCTAAGATTATTTGGCGCAGTATCAAATCTGGTCGCAAAACTATGGATCTTAAATCGATCATATATAGTTACATAAGTTTTTGCTTGTTATTGTCGCTTCCCAGATTATTTACGGCCGTTATATTTATTTAATTTTTTTCATTCAAAGAAGGTGTCTTTTTCATCCAGGAGTCATCAAACACTTTAAGAGTCTGGCTACTCCCCACAAGGCGCAGTTTTCTCTTCAACCGTTCGGTATTACTTCGCTTGAACTAAGAGGATTTTGAGCCGCCCATTATTGCAATAAGCAACTAATGGATCATTTGCCCACCCAAATCATCGATTATTAATAATTAGATATATTCCATTTGGTCGATATGTGATACGATGAACATATAAAGGAGTTGAGCGGATGAACAATCGAAAGACGCTATTAGGTTGGTTAACTTTGCTTGTTGTGATGTTTAATAGGCAACTGCTCGTCGTTGATGCCAATAGTTCTGTAGTGAATAGCCAAGAGTATGCCCCTTATTATTTCGATACGTATTATAAATACCTAGCAGATGGCATGGAATTTGACGATTACGAAGTTGATGTCTATTATCCACCTAATGCAGAAGGGATTTATCAATTTAACGTCGATAACTACGCGATCAATAAAATTCATATTTACCAAGTAAATAGCGACGGCATTTATGAGTTGTCTTATTTCTTAGGCGAGGATCCTCAACAAGACTTCCGTTATCACCCAGATTCGGCGGATAATACTAAATCTTTGGTCTTCCCTCCTACCTTACAAGTCGGTCAAGTCTTCTATCAAGGCTATGCCAGCCAACAAGCAGTAACGGTCACTGATATTCTCTCAAGCTTTGAACATCAGGGAGAGGTTTATCAAAATGTGGTGGTAACTGAAAGTTTTGATGAATCTAATAATCGCACGCAGACTTATTTAGCGCCCCAAGTTGGTATTCTAACAACAAGACGAACCAGCGCAGATGGCGTCTTCGATATTACTGCTAGACTGGTTGAACGCTCGCAGTCCTTAAATAGTGAGTCCACTGCCGATCAGAGTCATTCACCTTTAAGCTTGTCACCAAAACGGGACGAAATCATCGAGTTATTTGCGAATGGTGGCATCGTAGATAAATACAGTTATGCTGAAGCCCAAGCTGAACTAGCAAGATTGGAAGTGTTAACTTTAGAAACTGGTGATGTGTTTAAAGGTGACTTTGTCGATCCAAAGTATGCTAACCAAATGAATAGCTTCAATATCTCTCGAGGTGCCAGCTTCATGTTGTTTGATTACCTCTCTCACTACTTTTCCCAATATGGTAATCCAACCATCATAGACACGCGCTATCAGTATCAAGTTGATTTTGCGGATATAGCACGTTATGGTACTTGGACAGATCAAACAGGCTCGTCCATCCATTTCCTAGGTAGTGGCAATGGGATGCAAGATAATCCCTCGACTATCTATATCGAACTAATGGACCTAGACTCGAATCAACGAACAGCTCAAATTGAAACAGCAGACACTCAAGAAATTAATCTAGTTTCTTATTTCTCTGAAGGTAATCGTCAGGTGAAAGTAAACACACTCGTTCGTCCCGGTAAGTTGGGAGGCACGGGGTGGTATAGTGAAATCCAGCACCATGCCTATCTTTTCTATAATAAAACGGGTGGCGTTTCCTTAGCCTATCCTGTGGCTGATCACTATGTAGAATTTCGGTTGATTGAGAACTTATCTCAATAACATTAGCAATTAATCTATAATCGCCCGGCACTTACAATAAAGGCATCAAAACTTTCCTAGACAGGATTCAGAATATGCCACGCGCCGACATTTATTCACAAATTCTCATTCGACTATATATGCATCAGAAATCGAAGAATTCTGACAAAATATTACTCAACAGAAGTAGGAAAAAGCAGTTGATCGAATTTGATCAACTGCTCTTTTGTTATACTTGGAGTTTTTCCATCAAGACCTCTATCATTGTTTTTGAAAAGTTTATGCCAGCTTTTGTTGCTCGAGCATTTAGCCAGTGTGGAATCTTGATTGTTTTCTTGTCCGGAACACTATCTTGAAGATAATCAAGCAAGTTCACTGATACATGTGTGACAAACTGTGTTTCTTTGTTAATTGCTATATCATACTCACTTTTCAAATTTCTAAACTCTCGATGAGCTTTTGTGGCTGTAATATACTTGTTGATCCACTAGAAACTTAACTAATCACCATTATTCTGAGTCTGTAACCAAAGGTAGTTCCTCTTCAGACACTTCTGGTTCCGGCGTTGGTTCTGGTTCCGGCGTTGGCTCTGGAGTTGGCTCTGGAGTTGGCTCTGGAGTTGGCTCTGGTTCTATAATCACAGGCGGTGATATCCACTCCTCCTCCACAACCGGTTCTGATTCTGGCTCCGGTTCTGGTTCAACAACGGGTTCTTCGCTCGATGCTTCAGCTTCTTTAGCGGCTTTAATTTCGTCCAATTTTTGTTGGGCTTCAGCCGTTATTTGAATTGAGCTACTAGGCTGATAGTTATTTTGAACCGACACATTATATAGGTTGTTGAAATCTAGCGGTTGGACGGTATTGATATTTTCGGTACCAATTCCACGAGTTCCTACGCTACCTGTTTCGAAATGGTAACTGAATAATGCATATTCTGCTCCACCTACTTGGTCAAACCAGAAACTGAATTCCTGATAAACTTGTTCATCTAATTCTAGCAACGTATTGTGTGTAGCATATGCTTGCATACTATAACCGGTTGTTTGACTAATTAGATTATATATTTCTTTCATATTTGCATCCTTTATTAAAGTTTCGTGGGCATCCAAGCGATGCAGTAATTCTTCACGGTAAGGTATTTTATGTTGATCAAAGGCTGGTTCTCTTTGATCTTCAAATTCGTTTAAGAAGTACTGGAAGGCAAACCACCTTAATTGGTTCAGTGCTGCTCGCTCTTCTGGCTTAATTTCCGGTGTTATCTCTTCAAAAACAAACGTATGAGAGACTAGTTCTTGAACCGAACGACGATTGGTTACTTGCGTCGTAAAGTCATCATAGAATTTCGCGATAATTGGATGGTAGATATTCGAGTCACTTAGATCTGTTCGTTCAAATTCTAAGATGTCCTCAGTCGTCATCACCACTTCATTCTTGCTAGCTGTTAAAACATCGCGCCAGCTTGAGTTGAAAGAAGGTAATTCGACTTGCAGTTTGTCGTTAGATGCTTCAACAGGAACTTCTGTAGAACTTTCTACCGCTGGTTCAGTTAGTACTTCACTGCTTTCTTCGGTCGGAACCTCTGTCGATTCTTTAGTTGATTCGGTTGAAATACTTTCTGTTGACTCTCCTGAAGTTTCTTCTGTTGATTCTGTTGGAACTTCTTCAGATAGTTCTGATTCTGTTTGCGTTTCTTCGGGTCCCATTTCTGGCAACTCCTCAACACTTACAATCTCATCGTCTTCATCAAAGAATTCTGTTTCTTCTGGGACTTCATACACTGATGGTACGGGTGCTTGAATGGCATTATTTTCAACTGCTACACCATAAATGCCACTAAAATCAAAAGTTGGGGCCATTGGTTCACCAGTTGCTAGTGCACCAGCATCATATACTTCTAATGTATTGATGTCTATTTCATAATGACCGACCGTTCCACTATTCACTCCTCCAAAATTCCGAAT
This sequence comes from Fundicoccus sp. Sow4_F4, assembly GCF_052116145.1. NCBI lineage: Bacteria > Bacillati > Bacillota > Bacilli > Lactobacillales > Aerococcaceae > Fundicoccus > Fundicoccus sp. Sow4_F4. Next base: position 27,911 of record NZ_JBQKLQ010000006.1, read on the forward strand.
GGAAGTCATGAAGCGGCTATCAAATTGAATCCACTCTGAGTAGCTGAATACTTCCGGTGCATGTCCAGTTGCAATGGCAATTCTTGAAACCATCTCATTTAGAGCAGGGTCTTGTCTGAATTGAGCCGCTTGGTTTAAAGCCCGTAACCAGTCTTGTTTGATTGGTCTTACTTGGATTCCTTCTTCTTTACCTCGGAGTAATCTCGCTTCATCGTGACTAGCCTGCACTTGATAGATCACGGTTCTAATGTAGTTCAGAGCATCTTTTTCTACTTGCGATAATTGTGGCAACATCGTTTCGACGATAAATGTATGCGAGTAAATATCAGTAATATAATCTTCACCCTGACTGAAGCGATCATTTAATGTATTTAACAGCGCGGGAATAATTGGATGATAAACGGAAGGATCACTGTAATCCGGCTGATCTAATTTTAGTGCTTGTTGGGCAGTCATATTGCCTTCTTGAGTCGCTAAAATTTCTGGCCAGTTACTTCCAATTATACTGATTTCTAATTGTTTGATTGTTTCTTCTGTTTGAGCAGCATCTGTTTCAGAGAAACTTTTCGCATATTCGAGTAGCTGTTGTAGCAAATCATTGTTTAACTCCGCATCAATATTGTATTGTTGTAGGTTGTTAATCACGATTAAATTTAGTTGCTCATTGCTAATGTTAGTTGTTTGATTAATTTGTTGAATCACCTGAATTTTAATATTCGTCATCATCTGGTTGATCGTGTAATCATTGATCGTCACATTCTTTTTGATATTCTGGATGACTTTTATTTCTTTGTCTGCCACTTGAATATCTTCTTGCTTTAAGGTGTAGCCGGATTTGTCTAGCAAAGCATACACACCTGCCAACGCGCCTTCACCGGTTACTTCTACCACCGTCGCAACTCGGACTAACACATCTTTAGCACCTGCTGTAATGGCTGCATTCTGATAAGTCATTGGCGAAACAAGCGTTATATTCTGCGGTGTGACTATTTGCACTCGCACGCCGTAGTTTTCGTCTTGTCCTTGGATATATGCACTTGAGAATACCTGAGTACTGGCTGTTGAACCGTCATTTAAGTATTTATTAACCGTTGTTCCATCAATTCGGATGATATTTTCTGGTGTGACATCCTGAGCCCCTAATAACTGTTTGGTCATATCCGCCTGTTCAACGTTGAGTGTATCACCAAGTGACATCAAAGAATCTGCAGTGTTTTCGCTAACAGCACTGACTTCCTCTAATTGCAAAAAACTTACTATTGGACTACTAAGTAATGGTGAAAACATTAATAGTGATGTAGCAATTAATAAACCCCTTTTCAAGCTAAGCATCTTTTCATCCTCCTGTTTGTTTTGATACATCCATTGTAACCGCTATCATTTATTATAACAACGTATTTTGATATTTTAATTTATCTTAAATACGTTTTAGAATTTAGTACGATTGCGGATGCAATTCTTGATTATGCTATTTCAAATTCATACCATATTTATAGAGTTTCCTTACGAATCAAAACTGGTATAGCGATTTTCGACGAAGCTGATACAAATAATCGCGATTTGTAGTCCTAGACGAACGCTACATGCACTAATCCTTTTAAATATTACAAAATATAATTCTTTAAATCATTATTGTTACTTTTTTGTGATGTTTTTCCTAACACTCATTTATAATAGTTTTATCATAGAATGAATAAACAGACGTAGATAAAAAATATACCTCCACCTAATTTTTACTTAGATAATATTTAATTCTTCTTTTGTTAAGATAGTCCCATCTCCCAAATCAATGCCTAATTCAGTAAATGTTTTCGTGGCTAATTTTGCAATCGTTCTAGTTGTAACGGTATCAAAAGTACCACCTACAAATGCCCCAGCAACTGGCACTGCTTTTCCTAAATTAATTGCGCCCTTTGTTCCAAATTTAGTGACCATTCTAAAGCCAACAGCTTGATTGATTTTAGTCAACGTTTTGCCAGGAATTTTCTTAACTACCCCTAATAACCTTAACTAATTATTTAATATAATTTCATGAACTTTCGAGGTAGTCCACCCGTCTGTTATATAAATTCTATTAAATTGGCACCCTTCTGTTTTATTGTATTCCATTACTTTTATTTTAACATCTTCTATTTCCCTTACAGATCCAGACGAATTATTGATAAATAGGTTGATTTCGTTAAACTTTCTATAATTTATTAGTTTTTCCTCTTTAATATATAACGCTTTCATCATTTCGCTTGATAAAGTTCCCATCCAATGAGTAGATGGTGGCGGTAATAATATTTCAAATTTTTCATTTATATTTTGCATCATAAAATCAGATGTAAAATATACATCACTATTATCTGGGGTGTTTCTTAGTGACTCTAGATTTTCAATTTCCATTGGTAATTTCAGTTTATTTTCATAAACAGGATTGCGAGAAAAAAACTGTTTCAGAAGTTCGTGATTTTCCGGTAATTCTTGTAAAAATTTAAATTTTATCTTTTTTAATTTAGGGCTCTTTTTCATTTTATGATATTCGATAATATTTTTCCTTTCCATATTGAAGTTTAAAACTATCTTATTATACTCAACTGTTGTAACCTCTGTCCCTATCCCTAATGAGACGTTTTGAATATCTGGTTTATCAGAAATAAAAGCATCTCTGTATCTGGCTTTATCAAACTCTTGTAAAATTTTTAATGCTTCTTTCTCCACCGCAGCAGAGTTGAATAAATAATTCATGTTATCTCCTCTCAAATTCTTTTTTTATATCATACTTCTTTTTCAGTTTTCTAATCCCTCGTAATCTCCCATACTTTAAGCTCACTAACAATAAAAAATCATGAGATTGCTTCGCAATCCGAATGACATTTAAAACACTGTGCACCATTTTCTTGTTTTAATTTAAGTGAAAGCAGACAAATCCGTGCGTTTAGTAGTGTTGCCGCACCCGGATAAAAAAATGGACGAAACATTCTTTGAGATGAATGGACTATGCTTCGAGCATTTAAATAAATAGACACTTTACCAGAATGTTTCCCTGCTTTTAATTCATTTTTAGGAGGAATTATGATGGAAGTGATGGTTAAAAGATGTGCTGGAATTGATGTGCACAAGAAGACAATTACCGTCTGTACGTTAGTTGGTTCCCTTAATCGATCTAAACCGAAGAAACAAACTAAAGAGTTCGATACCACGACAAGAGAATTACAAGCGTGTGCCCAGTGGTTTGAGTCGCTAGATATTACCACCGTGCTGATGGAAAGCACGGGACAATATTGGCGACCGGTGTGGAATATTCTGGAACCTTATGGGTTTAAGATGATTCTCGCGAATGCCCAACATATTAAGCAAGTCCCTGGGCGGAAAACCGATATGAGAGATGCCCAATGGATCGCGGAGTTAGGCCGTTGTGGACTCGTGAGTGGCTCGTATGTGCCTGAGCGAGACATTCAAGATTTAAGACAACTTACGCGCCACCGCTCATCGGTGAAAGAAGATTTGACGCGTCGTAAAAATCAAGTGCATGATATTTTACAACGCTCAAATATTAAGTTGAGTCGTTATTTATCGGATATATTTGACAGCGACGGGTCAGCGGTTATTAAGCCTATTTATTAATGGTGAAGTCATTAATGAGCAGTTAATTGAAGAGACGATTTCCAAAAGAGTTCACGCGAGTCCTCGGCAATTATTTGAGGCGATGAATGGCTCCTTAACGACGATTAACCGGCAACTTCTCCAGCTTGAATTAGCGACCATTCGACGTTTGACTGATGAAATTAAGGAATGTGAGCAACTCATTGAAGAACATCTTCAACCTTATGAAGACCTGTATCTTCGGCTCCTAGAAATTCCTGGCATCAGTCAAACAACGGCTCAAGTGGTCATCGCAGAAGTTGGACCGACCGTGGAGGCCTTCGAAACCGTTGAGCGAATCGCTTCGTGGGCGGGCTTATGTCCAGGGAGTTATGAATCAGCTGGCATTCAATATGGGTCAAAAACGACGCGAGGTAATCGCTATCTCAAAGCGGCTCTTTGTCGAGCGGGACTGACAGCTGGTCGATCGAATCACCAAGAATTCCGAGCGATTTATTTTAAGTTTAGTGAGCGCAAACAGAAAGGCAAAGGAGTGGTGGCTTTGGCCCATAAATTACTCAGAATAGTCTACATGCTCATCAAAACGGGAGAAACTTACACCCCATGGCAACAAAAAAAGACTCCAGCTACGGCAATAGCATAGGAGTCCCCAAAAATTAAAAATTTTCCACCTTCATTATAACATGAGGTAGACTTTTTTGTCTTTTTTTGAGAATTTGTTTTAAATAAAAACATCCTTAACCTTATATGAGCGATGCAACGCTTCAATACAGAATAATCCCTATAAAAATTTATAGGACGCGTTTCATCTGTCTCGCCTTCATTCCATTCTCAATCAATTTAACGACCATAAAACCAAGAACTATCGCGCCTACAGTCCACACAACATCCATCATGTAACTGGCCGCTTCAATATAATTATTCTTCCATAAGCAATATAAAATTATTATCAGTGTATCAAGTCTCACATTACTCAGTTATTTCATACAAAACCTTCTACTCTTTAATTCCTTTAATTTTAGTATAAAAGAAACTCATGATGACTGCGAGTAATTTACATACTACAGTTCATCATGAGTTATTTTTACTGCTTAGAATAGGCGTGTAAACTCACTTCTCTTAAATAACTTAAGCGTCTTTACGAATTCGTCCCTTTTAATAAAAAACATACTTTCGTTCAGGATGAATAAGCTTAGCTACTGGTGGTCGTCATTTCGCCAGACGTAAGCTTCACTAAGTTGATCCTAAATTAAATGGGCAGGTGTATCAGTAAAACACTTTCTCCTATATCATGTAGGACTAACTCCAGCAAAGCATGTTTGCTTGGTTGCGATCGTTCAAGGGCATTTGTTATCTGAATATAACTTATAGGTTATTCTTCGTGTTTCTCGCTGAACTGCAAGGCCAACGCAATTATTTGATGCATATCATAATAGCGGTACTGCGCCAGTCTTCCAGCAAATAGAACGTGTGGTAACTCTTTTGATAACTTTAAATAGTTTGAATAAAGTTGATTATTCTCGCGATTATTCACAGGATAGTAAGCTTCCATGCCTCTTTCATATGCAACGGGATATTCACGAGTAATCACTGTCTTTGGCTGTTTACCAAAATCGAAATGTTTATGTTCTATCACTCGAGTATAGGGTGTTTCTGAATCTGTGAAATTAACGACCGCATTTCCTTGATAGTTTTCACAGTCCAGCACTTCGGTTTCAAACGCTAAACTCCGATAATCCAATTCACCAAATTGATAATCAAAAAATTGATCAATCATTCCAGTATAAACTATTTTAGAATACGTGGCTAAATAGGTCTCTTTATCTGCGAAAAAATCTGTTTCAAGGCTTAGATTAATCAAGGGATGATCCAACATTTTTTCAATTATTTGAGTGTAGCCACCGATCGGAATTCCTTGATAGCGGTCATTAAAATAATTATTATCATAAGTCATTCTCACTGGCAATCTTTTAATAATAAAGGCCGGTAGTTCTTTGGCACTTCGCCCCCATTGTTTCTCTGTGTAGCCCTTAATAAGTTTATGATAAATGTCAGTACCGACTAAACTAATTGCTTGTTCTTCTAAATTTTCAGGTTTTCTAGGCATATTCTTTCTTTGTTTGTTAATAATATCTTCTGCCTCCTGAGGCGTTCTGATATTCCATAATTTAGAAAAAGTATTCATATTAAAAGGTAGATTATAAATGTCGCCTTTATAATTCGCGATGGGGCTATTAATATAATGATTAAACGTTGCAAACTGTTGGATATAGTTCCAAATTTTCTCATCACTCGTATGAAAAATATGCGCACCATATTTATGAACGTGTATGCCTTCTAATTCATAAGTATAAATATTGCCACCCACATGGTCTCTCTTTTCTATGACATCTATTTGATAGCCTTTTTTTGCCATTTCGTGTGCATAAGTTGCACCAAACAATCCAGCACCCACAACCAAGATTCTTTCTGACATCATCGTCTCCTTTCACAAGAAAAAGTAACACCTAAGTGTTATTTCTTCTTAGCCATATCCTGCAACCTTACGGACAGTTTTATAAACGGTATTAGAAATTCTTACACCGGTCGTACCTCTAATGTTCAATATACGTGCAGGCATTGTTTTAGAAATTTTTAGAAATGCTTCTGGAGTTTGTTGCTTTAAGTATACCCATAAGGCTTGCTTTTGAGCTAAACTCTCTTCAGTATTGATCTTATTAAGTAAGGCAGTTGAAATTAAAGTGACAATTTGGATGTGATGAATTAAATAGTCATCTAACTTAGAGGGTAACTGATCCGTTTGATGATAACAACTGATTAACAATCGATTGACTTTAAGTTGCTGGTCAATACGTTTCATCATCACTTGCTCATTTACAGATTGATCGTCTCTTCCGATAAAATAACGGTACAAAGGAACATCTAAATAAAAAATTGTCTCAACATGTTGTAAAGGAACAAAGACAAACAAGTTATCGACATAGAACGTATGCTCAGGTAACGCTAATTTACTTGTTCTTAAGACTTCTGTACTAAAAATCAAAGAGTGCATCAGTAGATATTGTCGCTTGTTAAACTCATGTAAATCCTCCCAACCAACTATCTTCTGAATGGGAATAATACCGTTGTATTTCATTTTTTTGGTGATTAAGACATTCTCTTGTTCATAAACAAAATCAGACACTAACATATCTACCGACGATGATTGTTCAACAAAATAGCGTAGTTTATTCAAGACCAGAGTTAGTGCCTCCGCATCTAACCAATCATCACTATCCACCACTTTAAAGTACCGTCCAGTGGCTGCCGCCAATCCAGCATTAACAGCCCCACCATGTCCCTTATTAACTTGATGAATGACCTTCACTATAGAAGGGTATCGATTAGCATAGGCCTCTGCAATTACGGCAGTCTCATCGTTTGAACCATCATTAACAATTATAATTTCTACTTCCTCTTTCCCCACTAGGCAGGATTCTATACTTTTATGCATATAACTACTTGAGTTATAGCAGGGGATCGTAATTGTTAACAGCTTCATGATTTATCTACACCTTTCAATTATATAGCACTTAGCTTTAAGAACGCTTAAAGTTTTTTCTTCATAATAACAAATATTAGCATAAGGCAATTTATAACAACTTGCAAGAAGATGTTAAGAATGTTTGCTAGTGTTTGAGCTAACCCTATGTTCAATCCCCAGTCCATCAATAAATGATGACACAGGGAGACATTATAACTGATATATTCCCAGAAAATAACAATTATACTATAAAAAAAACGAATATTCGCAGAGAACAATTATTTTCTTAGAACGACGTAATTAACATTCCTGTCACCTATATAGGCGAGTAAAAATGACAAGAAGACCGTTAGCCCAATATTCTCAACAGAATAGTTAAACATGAGCCATGAGAATGTTGACCACTGAAGCCACTAAAAAGAAAACCGGTTGCTAATCCTAGCAGAATAAAATGAATGATAAGTCTGGGTATTCTTCAATCCATCGATTCATTGTTTCATTCATTTATCTGCTCCTTTTTTGTTATCTTCCTATTCTCAAAGAAAGCAGAAGTAACCCCTTTAGCGCCAGACCAAAAATGACCATTCACCATACGCACAATTTCGTTTACCATTTTCTGATTCATCAGACCCCCAGTCATTTTAGCCATTGCACGAAAAGTCATGTTGTAATTAAAGTATAAGTTTAAATTGGGTTTGCCTTTGGCAATACTTCGATTTAGAAAATAAGTCATGACCCGGTAAACGTTTCTTGCCAGTCCACTTTTTGCATAATACATCTGTGATAGCGTATCATTAGCTGACAAAGGTAACTGAGTGTTCCACTCTTTGTCAGGGACAGGATAACCTATTAACTCTTCAAAGACATCATCAGAAACGTTCTTGATGTTAGCCTCACGATAAACGGCTAATAATGTCTGACTATATAAGCCGGTTAAGTCAACGCCTTCTTTGGTTACTTTTGTGGACAAATGAATGACTTGACTACTTTCACCAACGCCAATGGTATATACTCCAGCCTCAATTTCCCAACGTTTTGTCACGGGATTATAAAATTCAAACGAACGCTGTGGCAAGGTGATTGTGACTAGACGACTGTCACCCGCTTCTAAAAAGACTTTCTTGAAGGCTACGAGTTCTTTAGCACTTCGGAAAATAGCAGATTCTTCTTTGGATACATAAACTTGAGTGATTTCTTCTGCGGCATAGTTACCAATGTTTGTTAATCTAAAGGATAATTCACTATCAGTCAATTGAATATCCAAATAGGCAAACTTCGAATAACTTAAACCATATCCAAAAGGAAACTGAACAGGTATACCCGCCGTATCATAATAGCGATATCCGACAAAGATACTTTCTTTGTATTCACTCGTTGCTTCTTTTCCAGGATAATACATGCTTGACGGAACCTCTTGATACGTTAAGGGGTAAGTTTCATTTAATTTTCCTGAAGGAGAATGTTTCCCTGTCAATAGATCCCAAATTGCTTGGCCGCTTGCTTGACCAGCTAAATAAGTATGCAAGATGCCGGATACTTTGTTCACCCAGGGTAATTCCACTGGTGAGCCACCACTTAATACAACGACGACATTCGAATTAACGTCGCTAATCTTTTCAATTAAGTGTTGTTGATTCCTTGGGAATTGCATATTGTCGCGGTCCATCCCCTCAGATTCTGCAATTTCTGGTAAACCAGCAAAAATAATCACCACATCAGCTACTTTAGCTCCTGCTACGGCTTCATTCACTAATTCCTCTTGTATTTTATCCTCGCGCGTAAAGCCTTTATAGAGCTGAATATTATTAGTGGCATCTGTTTTATCAATAATGGCAGCGACGGACTCTAATTGAGTAGGATTAACCGCTGAAGAACCTGATCCTTGATAACGTGGTTCAAAAGCAAAATCTCCTACGATGGCAATTTGCTTATCTGGCGAAATAGGCAATATCTGTTGATGATTCTTTAATAACACTGCACTTTTTATCGCTGCTTCATAAGCGAGTTGATGATGTTCATAGACTGTCACTTCTGACAGTTGATCACTAACCGTGTCCTCATGTGCCAGTTTAAAGATAATATCGAGTAATTCATCGACTCTTTGATTGAGGATATCTTCACTTAAACGGCCTTCTGTTACTGCTTGAGTGAGTTCCAAAGCTCCCGCTACACCCGTTCCAGGCATTTCTAAATGACTACCTCTTACAACGCCTTCAACATGGTCATTACTGCCACCCCAGTCTGTAACAACTGCGCCTTCAAAGCCCCATTCTTTATACAAAATCTCATCTAATAGATGAGGATGCTCATTAGCATAGTCACCATTTACGCGATTGTATGCCGTCATGATAAAATCCGCTTTACCTTCTTTTACAGCAGCCTCAAAACCTGGCAAGTAAATTTCACGTAGCGCTCTTTCATCTATCACTGAATCGTTTGACATTCGTCTCAATTCTTGGCTGTTAACAGCATAGTGCTTAGGCGTGGCTGCCACACCTTGACTTTGGATTCCTTTAACATATTCAACGGATAGTCGTTCAGTTAAATAAGGATCCTCACTGAAGTATTCGAAATTACGTCCACATAATGGATTTCGTTTAATATTCAATCCGGGCCCTAAAATGACATTAACACCAAGTTCACGTGCTTCTTTTCCTAGTGCTTGACCGATACGATTGGCAAGATCTTCGTCCCAACTATTTGCGATAGAAGCAGCTGTCGGAAAACACGTAGCTTCTATACTCTTGTTTAACCCTAGATGGTCTGCACTTCCTAATTGCTTACGAATCCCGTGTGGTCCGTCCGATAAGAATAGTGAAGGAATATTTAAATGCTTGTAATCTTGTGTTTGCCAAACGCTTTTCCCACTCATTAGGGCAGCCTTTTCAAACAGTGTCATCTTGTCAATAATTTGTTGGTGCTTCAATCACCTGACCCCCTTTTGTCAAAAATACAATATGCTTCAAAGATGGCATCTCTTTGTACAAAAGATTTCGCATCAAAGAAGCATATTGTTTGCATATAATCTACCCTGTTAAATTAATCAGCATATTTAGCTGTACCTTCATCTTGGATGACGTCACTATAATTCAAACCCTAACCGAATTCCTATTGGTTTCCTTGGTTGTCTGTAAAAGGGGTTATATCCTTCTTAGTAACGCCTTCGCGTTGCGCTTGATAAACCGCTTCTACTTTATTCGCTAAAGCGATCATCCCATTTAATTCCTCTAAGATAAAATCAGATGCTTCAAGGGCAACAACTAATAAAGAATTGCTAACGATTAATTTGCCACTTTAACAGATCTTTCGTCAGTCGTTTGATCCATCTACAAAACAACCTAACTTATTATTTTTAGCTTTCAAATAGTCTCTGCCAAATTGGTAATGTTTTAGTTAATGCGTACATAGTTTACCAAAACTATTTTTAATCATCTTTTGCCTTACGACTCAATGGGTTCTATTCGTCATTTTCTGGCATCTCTAACTAATCTACAAATTCGCAAGTTAGAATTTTGACTTAAAAAGAACACCATCATACATTTTCAATATATTGGGTTCAAGACGATTACAACTCACTTAACTATTATTCATCCTGTTATTTTTTGCCTATCTTTAAGAATGACGCAATTATGGATAGAATCCAAGTAACTATGAACAGTACTATACCCACAATGGCTTGTTGTCCTGCATCAAAAGCTGCTTCATTTCCCATCTCAAGATTAGATCCAAAAATATAGCCAAAAGATTCTACTCGCATACTTATGAAAGTAACACCTGCCCAAACAATTAGAATGGGAGTTAAAATTCTAGCAATATCGCTGATAATCCGATAAACCGGTGACTGATTTGTTTGTGGGATAATGTTAGAAATAAGAATTGTTAGTAACGCTCCTAACATCATATATATTATACTAGTCTTCATATCTTGATAGTATACTTTATTTACGTTTAATACGTAGACGCTCAAAGTAATAATAGAGAATAGAAACACAACTAAATACATAATACTGCCACTTCTTTGACTTTTAATATAATTCATTATTATCCCTCCTGATTCTTTCTTTTTAATTCAACAAATAGATACATAGCAAAGCTAATAATCCCTAAACTAAAGGTAGAATAGGTTAATATGGTCTTCGCTGTTTCCCACCATGGAGTTACTTTTACTGTTAATGCATTTTGTGCCGCACTATGTGCAAATGCGTAAAGCTGATGTTTCATATTCTGTCTTGCTTGCTTAAGGAAAGTTTCGTCTTGACTGATTAAAGCATCATCCATATATGGCCATGATTCTTTTACTTGTTCAAACGTCTCATTAGATCCGAAATCTGCCATCATCGTCACACCTGCCATAATAATTGACTCTGGTCGGAAATATCCAACGTTATTAACCATGTCTGTTGTTAAAAGCCCTTTGAATCCCCATTCATCTCGCAAGATGTTTGTTAGTAATCCAATAGAATTGTTGGCATTAGTTGCACCAATACGACTAAATGACACCATACCTGCTAATGCGCCTGCATCTTCAAAGGCACCTTGGAAAGCACGTAAGTCTCCTTCTCTTGCCTTTTGTTCTGTCATATAAGGTGCGATACCACTTCTTTGTGTTTCCTGATCGTTAAAGGCAAAATGTTTAGGTCCAATTAGAACACCATAATCAAGAGCCCCTTTTACAGTTTCCGCTGCCATATAGTTAGATAACATAGGATCCTCAGAATAATATTCGTGATTTCTTCCGTTATAAGGTGTTCTATGAATGTTTGGTGCTGCACCCCAAATTAGGTAATTCCCACTCCAAAGACCATCATTTCCCATCAACTGTCCCCATTCTCTTACAAGGGTTTTGTTATATGTACGAGCAATAACAGTTGCATTTGCCATCGTTCCTAATGAATAGTCGCCATTTTCATCTTCTTGATGAAGACCACGTCCATTAATTGTTCCACCAAACCCATTTGGACCGTCATTTTGATAGATTAATGGCGAATTGATTTCTTCAATGACATCATTAGTACTTCCGCCTTTAGCAATTTTTGTTATCAAGTTTTGTGCTGGAATTTGATTCACAAGTTCATCCCAACGAGAATCATTGATATCATCAACGCCTGCCATATCAGAAAAGTTGAGTTCACTTTCTATTCCGTCTGCGTTTGGTTCCCCATTTTCAGAAAAAACATAGTTTTCATTTGTTAAATTGGTTATCCATTCATCAACTTTATCCCCGCCAATACTTAGATCATCGTACGTTCTTGGATAAGTTCCTTCCCAATCTTGTCTACTTAAATAAGTAGCATAATCTGATAAATAGTAATTAATATCTGCATCGTTTAACTGATTAACTATTTCAGTTCCGTTCTCAGAAAAAGCGAACATTTCTTCATCAACAGTTCCGTCATTCCCGATTTTTTCGACAAAGACTTGGTTTTCATCTCCCAAATCAGTTTGACCTTGTCTAGCCAATATATTATTCACGGCATTATGAGAACCATCACCTAGAGTAAAGTAATAATCTCCGCCATCTAATATATAGCCACCTTTACCATCTTTAGCATTCGAATCCCAGCTTGCCATATACTTCATGTCTGCTGTAATTGTAATCGTTTCAGACTCATTAGGAGCGAGTTCGCTAGTTTTTTCGAAGCCTAACAAATCAATCGCAGATTTTTCGATATTATTTTCTTTGTTATATTCGGTGTACGGTTTTTGAACATATAATTGAACAACTTGTTTACCTGGATAATCACCCGTGTTAGTCACTGTAACATCCACAGCAATTGTTTGTTCTTCTAAGTTAATCTCCGTATTATCTATGACTTGTTCGAAGCTTGTATAAGATAGACCGTATCCAAAATCATAAGTTACTTCATTTTCATATTCCCATTCAGTCGAACCATTAGAAGCTCCGACACTACTGCTTGCATTACCTTGATCTAAAACGCTATCATAATAGCGTGTTTCATAGTATTTGTATCCTGTGTATATCCCTTCGGCTTCGATTAAATAGTGATCAGCCGCTAATGAAGCATCCCCGCCAAAACTACCTATTGGAGAATTTGCTGATAATTGTCCCATTAAAGAGTCAGGTGATGAAATCAGGCTTGTATCTGATAATTCTATTTTTCCAAAGTTTTGCATAGCAGGTGAATTTGCACTATATACTGCATAAGTATCTGATAGTCGACCAGAAGGACTGACTTCTCCTTTTAGAATATCAGCAACACCTAGGAATCCATACGCTCCTGGAAATCCAACATCAAGAATAGCATCAACTTGATCATCTTGCTTGAGTTCTTCGATTTCCATAGTAGAACTACTATTAATTAACACAATTACCTTTTCAAAATTACTTTTTGCTAATTCTAGAACTTCTTTCTCATTGACAGTTAACCCCAATGGAGTATCTGTCTCATGTTTTTCTACATCAATCCCGTTACTTCCAGGATAAAAATCGCTTCCCTCAGAACCAGGTCTTGAGAAAACAACGATTGCAGCATCATTATAATCACCAAAACTATCTTCATAAGTTGCAACTGTTTCGGCATAACTATCTACTGATGGTTCTGATGGTTCATAAGGGGTAGAGAAATTAGCTGGTCTCTTCCCATAAATTGGTGTAATAGTTCCCCACATCTCACTCTCTCCAGTTTTAACCTCTCCGAACGTAGTATAAAGATCAAGCATTTGGGGATTCACTTCATAGCCCTTTTCTTCCAACGACGTGACTAAATCCTTTTGAGATGATTCGGTGACAGTACTTCCCATTGTTCCTCCTAAAAATGGATAGACACTTCCCATCCCAAAAAGAGTTACTTTAAGATTTTCATTAGATAAAGGTAGGGCATTATTCTCATTTTTTAAAAGAACGGACCCTTCCTCGCTCATACTTTCCCCTAGTGCGATATGAGCAGATATTAGTTCATCTGTTGAAGCATAATCTGAAAGAAACTTATCATCATTGGTAATTTCTGTACTTGAAGTTCCTAAAGAAGTATCAATAATCGGTCTCCATTGCTCAATAACGGGATTTATGGCTACTAGCGCTACTGATGTCGATAACAATAGAGAGGTTAATCCTCTCCATACTTGTGCTTTTGTTTTACTCATTTATTATTCTCCTTTTCTAAAGTTATTTTTACCTTTAATTCTGATTACTCTTTGCCTCCTCAAGTTTCAATCTTTCTTCGGGATTAATCCATTCACCACCGGCCTTTAAAACCTGACTCTTTTGGTAATTTAATATTTTTTCTTGATCTTCTTCGATATGTTTCTCAACATTAAGAAAACTCATTAAAAAGATAATTCCGAAATAACAAACAAGCTCTATGCCTAAAAATGCCCAAACCATGACTCTGCTAACGCTGTCACTTTGTATCATTGCAGTGGGGTCATATCCACTTTGAGTCAGCATTATATTTATCAAACCACTTCCTAATCCTGTTAAACCTACCATAATGGATCCATACACAGACATTGTAAAGCCGTCACTTCTGAAACCATTCTTGGCCTCCAAATGATCTAATACATCTGACAATAATGCTAAAGTGACGTACATTGCCGGAATTGCGCCAATACCTTTGAGCACAATTCCTAGTGAAACATAAAAGATACTATTCACATCAATAAAACTAATTAGACCACCAGCTACAGAGAAAATGACACCATACAAGATAGTGTTACGTTTCCCAAATTTGTTCGCGAGTGGCCAAGCAATAAACATTCCTAAAGCTGTAGGGATTCCTCCTACTAACCCTAATGATGCCATGGCAGCTCCTGCACTTGTCTCATTATTCACACCGTCAAACATCCAACGAGCATAATAACTCATTGACCCATTCTTCACTAACCCTCCAAATTGGAATAAGAAAAAGTATCCAATGATTAACCACCAATAAGGGCTTGATACACATCCTTTTATTTGAGTCTTTAATGATATCTTTTCTTTTACAGATAATTGTGCACTTTCTTCCGTTATTCGTTCACGAGTATAATAATATTCTAAGACAATCGCGATAAATGTTATAAAACATAGAGCAACCATCAATATTCGCCAGTTATTATAACTAGCCACGCGATCGATTACCCCATCATTTGTTACAAACAAGTATTTCTGTAAAAAGATTGGGACTAGAATACTTCCTCCGATACCGACTGCTGCGACACCTGATGCGTTGGAGAAAGTTGCTAATTTTCCTCGATCAGCACTGTTTCGCGTTGAGAGTGCAACTAAAGAACTGTGAGCTGTGTAATATAATGGATAAGACACAGCATAGTAAACATTGTAAGAAACCGCTATCCAAAACATTTGCATGCTAGGACTTAAATTAGTAGGGGTTAAGAATAATAATATTATCGCTATGACGACTAAAGGTGCTGATATAAGTAAATACGGTCGTGTCTTCCCTTGAGGCGTACTGGTGTTATCAATTAATCTTCCAATAATCAAATTCCCAGCGATTACAAATACAACCGAAATAACGGGTAGTACGGCTGAAAACACACCGAACTGACTTCGATCCGTCCATCCTATAACATCTGAATAGTAACGATTCAAATAAGCACCAAATATGGCGTTCGATAATAATGCTAAAAATGGAGCGAAGAAATATCCTATAAGACTTTCTTTCGCACTAACTTGCGCGGTTTTTATCTTTGTTCTTGCGATAGGCGATCCAAAGAAACTATCAAAACTCATCTTTTTCCTCCTCTTTGTGTTCTGTAAAGCAATATTCACCGCTCCCCAACTCTTCTATAACACCACTAGGCATATGCAAATAACATGTCGAATTGACCGGTACCTGAACACTGATTACGAATTGATTACCTTCAATTTTCCAAAGGCTTTGTATCTTACCAAAAGCGGTCTCTACCTCGGCTTTAGCATAAGTCAGTCCTCCCCCAATGATTGGATCAATCTTAAATGTCTTATAACCGCCAGTGATAGATTCAATTCCAGCAATTCTTCGATACATAAAGTCACCTACTGCTCCGGCAGCATAATGATTAAACGACACCATACCGTTCGTACCATCATTTGCACCGGTATTACTTGTCCCATCTTCTCTTAAAGCATCCCAACGTTCCCATATAGTAGTCGCTCCTGCCTTAATTTCAAATAACCATGATGGACTGGTATCCTTTAATAACATCTTATAGGCATCTTTGACATAGCCATTATCTGCTAATGCGAAGAGAATATATGGAGTTCCAGGAAATCCTGTGCCAATATGATGGTTATTCTCACGTACAATTCTGGCTAAGTGACCTGCAGTTTGTTTTTTTGTCTTGTCTTTCAACATTTCATAATACAAAGGCAGAACGTATCCTGTTTGGAATTCTTTTTTTCCTTTTATCCGCCCATCTTTATCTAAAAGAATCGATTGATAGGCATCTGAAGTTTCTTCGCTAACTTTACGGTAATAAGCGGCATCCTCAGATTCACCCAAGATACTAGCTATTTGGGATAAGAGTCTGCTTGTATTTGCTAAACTGGCGGTTCCTGTGAAACGACCACGACTCATCCAAGTCCAAAGCCCCCCCTCAGGTGCGACCCAATCTCCATAATGATGCCAAAGCAACCAAATTCTTCGACGTTTACCTACAGAGAATAACTTTGCCCAAAACTCACAAGCTTTTACATACTTTTTCATGGTTGGGTACATATTCCTTAAAATCCCCACATCACCTCGAGCTAAATACTCTGCCCAAGGGACTAATATACAGGCATCCCCCCAATGATCGACAGCCATTGGGAACATTATTTCACCTTGTGTAGGCACTCGGACTAATGGTACAGTCACTGGAATTCCTCCACCTGGATTTTGCTCTGCTTTTACATCAAGAAGCCATTTATCAAAAAAACGACGCGTATTAAAATTATAGGCGGCAGTCCGTCCAAACAATGCTATATCCCCTGTCCAAGGCATTCTTTCGTCACGTTGTGGACAATCAGTCGGAACATCAACAAAATTGGACTTAGCGCCCCATTTTATATTACTTTGTAACTGGTTCAATTGTGCATTAGAACATTCGAAATCTCCTATTTCCTTCATATCTGAATATAAGGCTTTGGCTGTAATCTGTATGTTTTCAGGTTCAATCCCTCTAATTCCGATATATCGAAAGCCCATATACGTTAGACTGGGTGAGTAGTTTTGCTCTCCTTCTTTACAAATATAGACAATTTCTTGTTTGGCTGTTCGCAATGGTTCAGTAAAAAGTTCACCATCCATTAAAATCTCTGCGTGTTTAATAGTTATTTTTTGATCCAATTTTCCATTTATTTTTGCAGAGATAATACCAGCAAAATTTTGTCCGAAATCATAAATCCATACACCACTCTTTGATTTAAAATGAGAAATTGGTTGAAACTCTTCTTGAGCCCTAACGGGCAGTCCATATTGAGCGAGTATTTGTGGTTTTATTTTCACATTTTCAAGACTTGCATCGCTCCAACGGCTTTTCTGCATATTGACTGTCGCATCAAAAATTTCACCGTTATAAAACTCTGCTTCTAACATATTGCCATCCATCGTCACTTGCCAGCTACTATCCGTACCAATGACTTCCTTGCTACCATCTTCATATTCAAGATGCAATTCACTAAGTAACGCTTGACGTTTTGCGTAGACTCGATTGCGCCTAGCATATGTAAAAGCCCCTACTGCCCATCCACCTGCGACTACAAACTGCAACTCGTTTTCAGCTTGTATATCTTCTGTAATATCATAGGTTTGATACTGTAAATAATTTCGATAAGAAGTAAATCCTGGTGCAAAATAATCTAAACCAATTTTATTATCATTGAGTTTGGCTTCGTATATTCCAAGTGCAGTAGAATACAAATGTGCTTTTTTTACTTTTTTGTCACAAGAAAACTTTCGGCGAAAGTATATTGGCTTTGGTGAAACTTTTTTCTCTTTAAATTGATAATCTCCAAATGTAATCCATTTGGCTTTAAAAGATTCAGACATTTTGCCCGTTTCGAAACTTAATTCTTTTTCTGCCACCTCACCATAATTATCTGTTACTTTCAGTTGAACTGTGTATTCTGTAAAAG
Organism: Fundicoccus sp. Sow4_F4; assembly: GCF_052116145.1. NCBI lineage: Bacteria > Bacillati > Bacillota > Bacilli > Lactobacillales > Aerococcaceae > Fundicoccus > Fundicoccus sp. Sow4_F4. The sequence goes on from NZ_JBQKLQ010000006.1 coordinate 46,078, forward strand.
GTAATAAAGTTGGGCCAGTATAAGGAATTTCAATTTGATCTGTGGTTTCTGTTACCCAATCATCGATTGTTAATATCGCTTGTTTTAACACAACATTCTCATGATTACTTTCTAACGAAAAAGAAAAGCGAGGCAATTCATCTGTTACACACCCTTCGCTCATGCTGTTCACAGTAAAATTATTAATTTTTAACATTCTACACCCTTCCTTATCGGTAGTTTTCTTTCAGTTATTTTGTTATTTCCATAAGTAAAGATTACCTGAATTTCACTATTATCTTTCTCCTCTGCTTGAACAATCGCGAGGGCCTCTCCATAATAAGTGTTTGTTTCCGACTCAATATAGCCTTGAGGATTGTACGGACACGCATGTCCAAACGCTAATAGCTTCCCTCCATGAACCTCTACCTTGACGATGTGATTTTCCATTGGTTTTAACACAGCATTAGAATCTGTAAAAGCAATGCGTATAAAACTTAAACCACCTGGTCTAACTGTTGGACTTTCTGGAAGAACTGATAATATTGTTTCATCATTAGCAGTTGTTAAATGATGACGTCCAATTTCTTTATGATTATCGTCATAAGCAATCGCCTCGATTGTCCCTTTTTCATACTTCGTTTTAAAAATAACACGACAATCTTTCTTAGTTTTTTTCTTTGCGATTACTCTACCATTAATCAATAATTCTACAAAGGCAGCTCTTGCATACACTTCAACTTGAGCTTTCATTCCTTCACAATTAGGCCACGTCCAAGAATCGATAGCATCTGTCATTTTCCAAGCTGAGGGAGAATGAGCACCCGTCTGAAAAACAGGCTTAACTGCAATATAAGGCCCATTAGTTTTTTCTAATGCAACACTTGTATACAGCGCTTCACCGCCTTGCTTACCAGTTATATCAAGACGCCCACTCCCTGCAGTCATCCAACCAGATTCATCCGCATTTTTGGGTGCATAATCTTCATATACCCATGCCCCAATTCCGGCTTCACCAAGATAGTCCCATCCAGCCCAAACAAAATCACCAATAATGCGAGGATTTTCTTTAGCTAATTCCATAAAACTATAAGCATCTTTACAGAACGTTTCGGTTCCTAAAATTAATCGATCCGGATATTTCTTTAAATCTTTTTTGTAACGCAAAATCCCGTAGTTATATCCCGCTATGTCTAATTGTTCAAACGCATCTTTTGTTTTTAAATCACTGCCTCGTAGCGTTGCTCCCAATTTCATAGTTTTATCGCCAAGTATTCCAGCTAATTTATTATAATACTCACTACCTACTGGTTTACTTCTATTCTCATCTTTTTCAGCTTTTTCATCTGAATAAACGCCAAAACCTAAAGAACTCAGATAGTTGAAGAATATATTAACCCCACAAGTGACGGGTCTTGTTGAATCTAATTTATGAAGGTACTCCGTCAATTCTTTTGTTATATTAATTCCGCGTTCTTCTGCTGTCTCAGAGACCTCATTTCCAATAGAGTACATGATAACACTAGGATGATTATAGTCTTTATCTACCATATCTTTAAGATCTTCTTCCCACCATTGATCAAAATAATCTGTGTAGTCATGATTCGTTTTATGTATATACCACATATCGACATACTCATCTAAAACCAGCATACCAAGTTCATCACACGCTCTTAACATGGCCTTTGAACAGGGGTTGTGAGCAGATCTAATTGCGTTATAACCAATGTCTTTAAGTAGTTTTACTTTTCTCCACTCAGCATCTTCGAAAGCTGCGGCGCCCAACAATCCATTATCATGATGCACACATGCTCCTTTTAAAATCACACGTTCGCCATTGATTTCTAGTCCGTTTTTACTTCCCCAATTAATCGTTCGAATGCCAAATTCAGTTTCAAATTTGCTCCCCTCAAAATCCACCACACATTTATATAAGTATGGAGTATCAGTCGACCAATATACTGCTTGAGGTATTTCTAATTCAACTTCAATTGAACTGTCTGTAAATACTTTATTTGACATTAATTGGCTACTTTCATTATGGATCTGAATGTCTAAATCTCCTGGTCCATTCGTTTCAATATTTATAGCAATTCTTGCTGGATTAAGACTTAGAGTTCTAACCTTAACACCATTTACTTTGACGTGTTTTTTAGGTAACAGTATCATCTTTACAGGTCGATAAATACCTGAACCAGTGTACCATCTACTATTAGGTTGATCTGAATTATAGGCAAAAACTTGGATATTATTTTCTTCACCAAATTTAATATAAGAAGTAGCATTGACAAAGAAATTTGTATAACCATAAGGACGATACATTAATTTCTCACCATTTACAAAGACTTCCGCATTTCTGTACACACCCTCAAACTCAAACATTACTTCTTTATGCTTGTGTTCATTAGAGATATAAAAGTTTTTTTCATAGGAATAATCATTTCCTAAGTGCCATGAAATATGTTCTTTTCCTTTACTTATATTAGTACGTAATTCGGTGCGCATAGCATCGTGTGGGAGTGAAACATTCGTCCTTTCACTCGCACCTAATACTCCATATCTCCAGTTTTGATTAAAATCTATTATCTCCATGGAATACCCCTTCTAATAATGATTTCAGCAGCTCACTGCTTACTGAAGTCAATCCGTTAAGTAATTGGCCTTTGGAGTCACTCCAAAACGCTCCGCCAATTGAATTAAATTCTCATCAGTGATTGTCTGTTTAACTCCACCTTGCGCTTGAACATAAGTATAGACTTGCGCAGCCTTTTCTGCCGTCTCAATCAAGCCGAAAACCTCGTCCATCGTCGTTCCACTTCCATAAATACCATGGTAGGGCCAAATAACTAATCTTGCTGTTTGCATTTTTTCAGCCGTTGCCATACCAATTTCCGTTGTCCCTGGAACAAGCCATGGAATAATTTCAATCCCCTCAGGGAATACTACCAAACACTCTGTACACATCTGCCACAATGTTCTTGTAAAATCACGAGGGTCTAAAGAATGAGTAAATGACATGGCTAATAAATGTGACGCATGACAATGCATAACAATGCGATGCTGTGAATCAACTTTGAGTCGCGCAATATGACTCATCAAATGAGATGGCAATTCAGAAGTTGGTAGACTTTCGTTATCAAAGCCCCATAATAACTCCAATTCCTTTCCGGAATTCGCAATACGGAATAAACCTAGACACTCTGCTGGTTTACTTTTAACATTTTTGAAATACTTTCCTGATCCGGTTGTAATAAAATAGTTACCTACTAATTCTGACCCATCAAATTCTAAAGGAATGTGTCTTATCACTTGATTGAGATTTATGTATTCACTTACCTCTTCCTCACTGAGCAAATAAGAAATATTGCCTCCGTTTCTTTCATCCCAACCTAAACGATACATATTGCTTGTTGCCTCGATCATTTCTTGTACATAATGTGACTCTAAAATATTCTTCATGGTTTACCTCTCTATTATCTCATTTTTAGAACGTTTTGCTCATATTGCTCGACTTCTTCGAGCCAGTCTAAACCGACTGGGACATTATTAATTTCACAGAAATAATTCCAAACATCCGCATAAGGAAAATCTTTAAATTCTTCGGTATATGCTAAACGACTGGTAAAATTAAATTCTTCCTCAAGTTTTCTCAAGTCATCAGTTGGTTCTAACAAAGCTTTTAATAAAGCTTTTTGAGTGTTACGTGTACCAATGACCCAAGCAGAAATTCGGTTAATCGTCGCATCAAAATAGTCTAAGCCAATATAGGTTTTATCTAATAAGTTGTTTCGAACTAATTCATTGGCAATTCCTTGCAACTCATCGTCCATAATGACCACATGGTCACTATCCCATCGAATTGGACGACTAACATGAAGGAGTAATCCGTCCGTAAATAATGATAAGGCACTCAGTTTATTCGACACTGTTTCTGTCGGATGAAAGTGACCAGCATCCAGTCCAATCAACTTATTTCTCGTTATACCGTAACCCATGTAAAATTCATGTGACCCGACAGTAAATGCCTCCGCACCAATACCGAACAATTTACTTTCCAAGGCATCTAGTGTGTAAGTTTTATCCACTTCTTCTTCGAATATCGCATCATAGGATTCTGCCAATCTTTGTCTTGGTTTCAATCGATCAATCGGATTATCTTTCATTCCATCTGGAACCCAAAAATTATTAATAGAAACTGCACCAAGTTCTTTACCGAAATAAGACGCAATCTTACGTGATCGCTTGCCGTGTTCAATCCAAAACTCTCGTACTTCTTTGTCAGGATGAGATAAGGTTAAACCATCTTTCATCATGGGATGTGAAAAGAATGTTGGATTGAAATCTAAGCCTAATTGCTTTTCTTTGGCCCACTCGACCCATTTTTCATAATGTTTTGGTTCGATCTCATTCAAATCGACTGTTTCATCAGTATCTAAATACATCGCATGAAGGTTTAATTTGTGTTTTCCCGGAATTAAGCTAAATGCTTTATCTAAATCTTGGCGAAGTTCTTCTGGTGTGTGCGCCCTACCAGGATAATCTCCAGTAGTCATGATTCCACCGGTTAATTCGCCATCAGGATTTAAAAACCCTTTGACATCATCCCCCTGCCAGCAATGCACTGAAATTTTAATTTGTTGAAGTTTTTCTAATGCTTTGTCCGTATCTACTCCTATACTTTCATACTTTCTCTTTGCTTCTTTATAACGTGCTTTTACATCGCTCATGTTTCATACTCCTTCAGAAATTTTTCATAGTTTTCAATAATACTCAAATCTATCTTTTCTGGATAGAAAATTTGGAGCTCACTTGACTCCATAATGACTTTCCTCGCTTTATTTAAATCTTTTAAATCCCCTTGTGTAATCATCTGTACAACAATATTACCTAAAGCAGTCGCTTCTGTTGGTCCAGACACTACTTTCATCTGCGTCAAGTTTGCTGTCAATTGATTTAACAATTGATTGTTCGCACCGCCACCGACTATATAAAGCGTATCGAAGCTAGCATCTTCCTCTATTAATTGACCTAATAACTTTATCTCTACTGCATAACTTAATGCTAAACTGTCAAAGATGCATCGTGCCACTTCCCATATTGTTTGAGGTACTTTTTGACCTGTCTGCTCACAATACTCTTGAATTTGCATGTACATATTATCTGGATTAAGAAAAATAGGGTTATTCACATTAATAAATTGTTGAAAGGCAGGAGATTCACTAGCTTTTTCTACGATTTCTTGATAAGTAAACTGATAGTCAAAATTTCTTGCCACTTCTTGTATTAACCACATACCCATAATGTTTTTCAGAAAACGAAAACGCTCATACACCCCAACTTCATTGGTATAATTTGCCTTAAAGGCGTCTTTTGTTATTGATTGCGTTTTCATTTCTTTACCTAACAAAGACCACGTTCCGCTGCTTAAGAATAACCAATTTTCATCTTTCGTTGCTGGAATACCAGCAACAGCTGACGCAGTATCGTGACTCCCTACATTAATAAAGGTCGCATCAGGCAAGTTATGCTTCTTAAATTTTTCATGTTTTAGTTTCCCTCGAACAGTACCAACCTCTTTGATAGGAGGTAATTTCTTTATGGAAATATTGATCATTTCTAATAACTTTAAATCCCAATCTCCGGTTTTAGAGTTAACTAACTGAGTTGTAGAAGCATTTGTTCGTTCAGTTATCACCGTATCCGTAAAGACAAAGGCTAAGTAATCAGGAATTAGCATAATATGCTTTGCTTGTTTGATAGCTTCGCTTTCTTCTGTAATCAATTGAAAAATGGTATTAAATGGTTGGATTTGGATTCCAGTTCTTTCATACAGTTCTTCTAATGGAAGTTTTTTTTCGAAGCGTTCTAGAATATCATTTGTTCGGTCATCTCTATATGAGATTGGTTTTCTAACTAATTGTCCCTCTTCATTAACTAAGCAATAATCAACGCCCCAAGTATCAATTCCAACTGTACATTGGTCGATTCCCATATGTTTTATTTTTTCCAAGCCAATCAGAATCGATTCGATAAGGTGTTGGATATTCCAAGTATCAAAACCATTTTCTTTTACAAACTCATTTTTAAAGCGATATATTTCATCTAGTTTAATTTGATTATTTTTTAGTTGACTTAACATCACTCTTCCACTTGAAGCGCCAATGTCTATTGCGACGTAGTAGTTCACTTATTATCACTCCCTTTAGCTTATCCATATTATCAATCTATTTGATACCGTTCTCAATATCATCAATTAATACGAAAGATATCCAATTTACAGGTTTGCTTTGTTATGCTATTATTAGTTAAATAACTTTTATCCAACATTTGAAAGGGGATTCTTATAAGTGAATGAAATTATTCACGATTATTTGTATCACATCAATTCAATTGAAGCAAAACAATTAGAAAGTAATCAGTTCTACTTTGATTTTCCTAAATCTTCTGTTAGGTATACAAATGACAGAATGGTTCTCTTAGATACTTATTTTTTAAACAATCGCGATATTTTCATAAATAAACACAATCGTTTTGCGGAATATCCAGAACACAAGCATCAATTCTTAGAAATTAACTACATGTTTGATGGCCAATGCACACAAGTAATTAATGGAAAAGAAGTCTTACTAAAAAAAGGCAATCTTCTATTTCTTGATCAAGGTTCTTCTCACAGTATCAAAGAAATGGGAAAAAACGATATCTTAATAAATATCGTCTTCCGCAATAAAAGAATGAATTTGGAATGGTTAACCAATCTAAACCAAGAAAATTCTCTAGTCTTTGATTTCTTAACACAGAATATTAAAGACAATACTAAACAGAGTTACCTACTTTTTAATAGTTTTGATAATGACCATGTTCAAGAGATTGTAAAACGGATTTTAACTATTTATTTTTTAGAAAAAAAAGCGGTAGACAGCATGATTAGTCTCTACATTCCAATTCTTATTACTGAACTGATTACAAATGTTACTTACGTAACTGGCAAAGAATCCGGCTTCAATACCGATTCATTAATTGTTGATTTATTAGATGTAATTGAAAAGAATCACTCGACAATTTCTTTAGATTCTATCTCGAGAAAGTTAGGTTATAATAAAAATTATTTGAGCAATCGAATAAAAGAGCTGACTAATCAAACGTTTACAGAATTACTGAACGGGGAAAAAATTAAGCACGCTGCTTTCTTCTTGAAGAATACAACCTTAAATATTGAAGACATAATGCTTGAGGTAGGTTATCAGAATAAAACATATTTTTATAAGCTATTCAAAGAAACTTATGGCTGCACACCCATGCAGTACCGTAAGATATGAGTGGTGGAAAAACACTTAGAGAACTTTGCAATTGAGTAGTCTTTTGGCTTAAGAGGGCTAAAAGTTAAATACATACGTTTACCAGAACTCATTGATGAACTAAAAGTAGCTAAATATGAAGCGGATGGTTCTTATCGAAAACTCGTCAATAAATATCGTAAAATTGACTTGCTTATATTGGACGAATTTCTACTAACTCCTTTAACACAAGAGGACTTGATGCATGTATTTGAAATTGTAGAAGCTCGGTTAAAAAATGCTTCTACGATTTTCTGCTCTCAATTTGGTCCAGAAGGCTGGCATATAAAAATTGAAAATGTACAATTGGCAGAAGCGATTCTTGATCGTATTATTCATGATTCTTATCAGATATTAATCGATGGTGAAGTGTCAATGCGTGAACGTCATGGTATAGGAGGAATCTCTCACTGATAATTGAAGCGGTGGAAAGAAAACAAATGTGTGATGGGGTTGAATCAATCACCTCTCACGATTTATTCATCGAATGATTAGGTACTTTAGTGGGCTTTCTTTTTCTTGACAATAACAAAAATTATTTAGATTTATTTCACCAAATATTTCCTTCTAGTGCTAATTAGCTCAACATAATGATTTATGGCACGCGCTTTTTTGTGATTACTTACACAAAAATGAGAATTTTAACCATTACCTCAGATTGATTGGTCATGCCTTCTTACCATTTGTTGCAATTTTAGTTATACAATATAATTATGCATTATTGTAACAAAAACACCATTCACTATTGTTTTATAAGCATATTTTTGGTATGGTTTCATTATATAAAGGAGGAAGATTTATGAAAAACTGGAAAAACTTATTAACTATACCTTTGGTTCTTTCACTTGCATTAAGTAGCACAATGGTATTTGCTCAAGACAATTCAGAAGTTGAATCAGAATCTGTAAATACTGAAGAGGTGGCTGATACTTCGACCGCACTATCTCCCGAGGAAGCTTTTGAATTTGAAGATTTAACTTCTCAAGGAAGTGCTGCCAAAGGAACTACGATTGCCGACATCGATATGACGGCAGAAGATTGGGTGGATCAGGCCGCTGCTGCAACGGAAGCGGTAGAAGGCGATACTTATGTTCGTTTGGATAGCGGACTTTTAACAGTTGATCAATTAAATGCTTTCTTAAAAGCGAATCCTTTTGAACTAACTTATGCAGATGACAACAACCAATTCTTATACTATAACTACAAATTAGAAGCTGAAGATATGTTAGGTTCTCGTCGTCCTGACCAAGCTGGTAATCCATTAGCAGATGTTCACCCTGAGTCAGCACTGGTCAATGTATCTTGGGTTGTAAACCAATTGCGCGAAGGTCACACTGACCATGTCCGTATGGCCGTTCCGAATTCTGATCCAAATAAGTTTGTGGTTCATGATTATTATGGAATTTATGACGATGAAGGCAATTTTATGGGTGTCAACGAAGTTATTTGGGACATCCAACCAGTGATTGATTTCTGGATGCAACAAAACAATGCGTCATATGAAGTAGACGCAACATCAGGAGCTACAGAAGAAACCGGTGAAGAAAACGGTGATACTACTGAAGAAACTGAGGAAGAAATCAGTGAAGAAGTCGATGAGGAAACTGAAGCAGAAACAACCGAAGATGCTGCACCAATCTTAAGCCCTGAAGAAGCTTTAGAATTTGAAGATGTTAATGCCGAAGGCGAATCAGCACACGGAACAACGATTGCTGATGTGGATATGGCTGCTGAAGACTGGGTAGATCAAGCTGCTAAGGCAGTAGACGCGGTTGAAGGAGATACATACGTTAAATTAGACAACGGTGTTCTAACGGTTGATCAAATTAACGAATTCCTAAAAGCACAACCTGTTGAATTAACTTACGCGGATGACAATAACCAATTCTTATTCTACAACTACAAGTTAGAACCTGAAGAAATGTTAGGTTCACGTAGACTTGATCAAGTAGGTAGCGCTCTTGCCGACGTTCACCCGGAGTCAGCTTTACAAAATCTTTCTTGGGTGATCAACCAATTACGTGAAGGTCATACTGATCACGTACGTATGGGTGTACCTAACTCTGACCCTGAAAAATTCGTCGTTCATGACTACTATGCTATTCACGATGAAGATGGTAACTACATGGGAATTAACGAAGTGATTTGGGATATCCAACCTGTAGTAGACTTCTGGTTACAACAAACTGGCGCAGACTTAGATATCGATGAAACAGATGTCACTTCTGGAGCAACTGAAGACGATTCCGAAACTGTGGAAGAAGAAGAAACATCTGAAACTGATGAAAGCACTGAAGAAGCAGCTTCTGTCGACTTCTCTAACTTAGAAGACGGTACTTACACTGGTTCAGCTCAAGGACATAACGGAGCTGTTGAAGTTGAAGTGATCGTTGAAGGCGGCGTTATTACAGCGGTTAATGTTTTAGAACATAGCGAAACAGCTAGCATTTCTGATCCAGCCATTAGTGATGTTCCAGCAGCAATCGTTGAAAATAACTCTACTGAAGTTGAAGTTACTTCAGGCGCATCGTTAACGTCTCAAGCAATTATGGAAGCCGTTAATAATGCCTTAAGTCAATAATCATTCATTCAACCCCCCAAAAAGTAAGCTTACAAGCTTATCTTTTGGGGGTTTTTAGTTAGAAGAAAATGCGCCTGTGTCCCCTACAAAAAAAAGATACAGACCCGAAAGTCCGTATCCCTCGCTTATATTATACTTGCATTTCTTCTAATTGACCTTGATTTAAGCGATAAACACGGTCCATTAGACTTAAGAGACTGGTGTCATGGGTGACGACAATCGCGGCAGTATCCCGCGCTTTAACTTGCCTGCGAATCATGTCAATAATCTCTCGACCAAGTGACTCATCTAAATTAGCAGTAGGTTCATCCGCCAGGATTAGACTAGGGTGATTAATGAAGGCTCGGGCAATCGCTACTCGCTGCTTCTCTCCACCGGATAGAGCTTCTGGATACGCTTCAGCACGGTGGCTAATCCCTAAATCCAATAGCAATTTATCGACTTCTTCATTGTTTTGATAGCCACTTAAAGATTGAATGATTTGAAGTTGTTCTTTGACCTTCAAGTAAGGAATTAAATGGCTACCTTGGAAGATATAACCAATGTGCTCTTTACGAAAAAGCGTCTTCTCTTCATCATTTAGGCTGCTCGTATTCGTTCCTTTAATTTGAACTTCTCCTGCATTAGGGGTAATCAAAAGGCCTGCCATCGATAAGAAAGTAGACTTTCCTGATCCACTCGGACCCACTACTGCCACCACTTCTCCTTGCTTGAGTTTTAAATTCAAGTCAGCAATGATCTCTCGCTCTTGGTTGCCATCAGGATAGCTTTTAACTAAGTTTTTGAGGTGCAATATTTCCATCAGTGCGTCCCTCCCATAATCTCTGCAGGATCAACATTTCGAATGGTCCTTAAGGATGCCAGCGAGCCTAGCAAAGCAATCAATACGAAGGCTATACTTCCGCCTAGAATATATTCTGGCACGAAGTAAAATGGTACGATGCTCGGAAGGAGTACGCTAGTTAGTAATATTAAGGATACCGAGAGTACCACACTAATGACGGCCACCATTAAAACTTGGCGAATCACCATCTTAGTTAACATTTTATCGCTAGCACCAAAGGCCTTCAACAAACCAAACTCTTCCCGTTTATCCATGTTGATAATATAAAAGAACATGCCAATAATCGTGGCTGAAATAATATACATGGCAATGATTAATAAAATAAAAGATGCCGTCTGAGCTAGTAGACCAGGCAGATTCTGGATAATCGTGTCTTTATGATGGATATCAACATTCAGCGCCCGAACCTCGTCATTAATTTCTTCTGGGCTCAACTCTGTCACGACTGCTTGTACTTCAGCATAGCCTGTCACCTGCCCCCAGAAACTCGTATCAATGTATTTCTCCGGCAAAGTATAGATGATGGGATTGTATGAATGCGTCTCTTTCTTGGTGAGTCCGACTACTTTAAACCTAGTATTCACCCGATCATCTTGTAAATCATCGCCCAGTTGAATGCCGTCGTTAACAATATGCTCTGAAGCCAACACTTCATTAGGACCCTCTGGAAAACGCCCTTCTACTAACGTTGGGTTCATTGCGGTTTCTCCTGGTGGAATTGAAAAGTATGTAATATCCACCACATCTGCTTCCGTCTCCCGCGTTAAGTTTTCAACAGATGAAAGTCTAACGCCCAAAATAAAGGCTTCTGGATCATCTAAAGCGCTGAGAATTTTCTCCCCATAATCAGAACTCATCGTGGACCTGGCAATATTGCCGTTGGATCCTTGAGATAAAATATAGGTTTCCATTGGTGCTGACATCAATTTAGAACCAGCCTGATGACGCAAGCCTAATGATAAACTCATCGTAAAGAACACCAAATACATGGTTGCCATTAACACCAAGACAATCACGCCATAACGACCTTTAGACTTCTGGATTTCCTTCCAAGCTAAATTCATACTTTCCCCTCTTCTCCGACACACTACCGTTTATTTCAGTAACTAATTGAGTGAACTTAACCCACCTACCAAAAAACAACTAAATAACACAAGTATATCTGCACTTGGTTTTTAGTTGTTTGTTTAAAATGGTTTAAGCCAATGCTTCTCCGTTAATTATACTATATTTTGTAAATAATTGTATTTGATTAACAGGAAAATTGGGCACATTTGGTCGTCGTCTATCAGTTAAGTGTCTTCATAAAATATTAATATAGATCCTTCAGCTTTAAACAACTAAAAAGGAAGCTTTAACTATAAATTTTCGTCACAAAATCATTTATAATTGCTTTTCCACGGTTATATATCGTTTGAACTATCTGGTCATAGTTTCCACTCTTCTTCTTTACTTCCACTTTTATTTCACTAAAGTCCTTTTTAGTTGGATAAAAATTATATTGTAGAAACTCTTCGTTAAGTTCAAATCCTTCTTTTTTAACATCATAGAGTGATAAGTCCTGTTTACCACGATTATTAGACCTATCCAAATACATGTGGTTCCCAATAGCTCCACCAGGAAGTGCGTGATTGCTTTGACTCCGTATGTCCATTATGGTTTTTCTAGCTATGACATGTTCACTATCATAATAGTTTTCTTGATAGTTGAGATAGTAGTAAGATGTCAGGATAGTATATATCATTTTTGAAACCGGCTCGAAATTTATACTGTTTTTTGCAACTAAATCTTCGTGCCAGTTGATTAATACCATTTCAAAACGTTCCCGCTCCAATTCTTTAAGGTAATAATTTTCACCTTCGTGCACTATTCTATCTAACTTAGTATCTCCTGTTCCAGACCAGCGCGATTGAACTGTATCGTAAATGAAATATTTAATCATATTTTTTTCAATGATTTTATAATCATTACTGTATCTCGGTATAATGGTTAGTTTCCCTTCTGTTATTCCTTGGTATTTTTGATGCCATAAGCTACCAAAAAAAGAAAGTAATTGGAAGTCTGATGCTGTATTCCCACCATAATACCTATCATTCTTAACTCCTGGAAATTTAAATACTTTTGCAAAGCGATCGTTTATATTGCTAAATATTTCTAAAATTGCTTCTACCAAACCTTCTAAAAAATTGGAATCGTCTAAAACATCAAAATGATGCACTAGCTTGCTCATATCTTTATTTTTGATTCCAAAGACTAATGCTAGAGTTGAGTAGCCAATCTGATTAGCCGTATCTTCATTCGTTTTATCCCAAAAGACTGGCATTTTTTCTAAAATTAAATACCCTAATGCATAACAAAATTCTGCCACATTAATCGTTCTCGTTTCAGTCATCTCTTCACGACTAAAATTATTTATCTCAACATTTCTTGAAGCAATTAAATCTTCATATCTTGAAATCGTAATTTCAAGTATTCTTTTATTGATGCTAGTTTCTGCAAGCTTAAGTTCGTGTTTGCTCCATTGAGCAGCAAAAACCTGATATTTTGAAAGCTTTTTTCCGCCTCTATTGAGGTTCTCGAAAACAGTGGCGAGTTCCTCTACTTCTCCCGTAAAGATAATTGTCGGTATTTTCAAATTATCTATGTCTATATAATTCTTAAGTAAGTTTTCTATATCTTTAGTTATCCCTTCTAATAAGGGGTAATCCTCTAATCTAAAGTTTTCAAATTCTCCTGGTAAAGCTTCAATTAATAAGGAAAGTAATTTGCTCGTTGTTTTTCCTTGATCTTTCACAAAAACTTCAATCACTGACTTTATTTTCAATTTATAATGTTCAGATGTAGTTTGTGCTAACGACCCCATATCAATGAACTTCTCACAAATATCATTGATGATACTATCAAAAAAAATGTACTTTTCAGGATTTTTAACATAATCTTCAATCGTTGTATATCTTTGAAGCCCATCAATAATAGAATATTTATTATCCTGCTCATATTTATAAATTAAAATCGAACCAAAAGGATAACCTTGGCTTAAGGTTTCAATAAAGTTCTTTTTTTCGTTATTGGACCATACCAATTTTCGTTGAAACTTTGGTACTACTGCATTTTTTTGAAGTTCACTGTATAGCATGTCATCTACTTTATATTTAAACACTCGAAATCAACTCCTTTTGTTTGCTCTATTATAATTAGATCATATAAAACAGTAATGATCAAGATTGTTCCTTTAGATAAGTTGACCTGTATCGGTTTTGCTTATGATAACTATGTCCGTATCATCGATAGATAATAAAATCTACTAGCTATTTTTAATACAAAAAAAAGAACCTCCAGCGAGTCTTCTCTGGTATGAGAGATTGCATTTTGAGATTCTTGTTATATATTGCTATTAATATTAGTTGTCTCTTTTATTAGGTCTACTACTTCTAAATATTTTTTTTGAAGCTTATAAAACTTGATTTCCTTTTGAAATATCTGGCAAACTTAGTTCTTCTCCTATTTTAGTCCAAATAGGCCTTTATATTCGGATGCACACTACAACTCTGTATACTTCTCCTTATTGCCTTTACTCTTCTCAACAGGATACTTACTGTTATTCTTCGCAATCTTTGCGTCAATTATTTCTTCCACATCTAAATTCAAGTTGCTAGCAAGCATCAGTGAGTAGATTAAAACATCTGCTAGCTCATCTTTAATGGCTTCAATATTTTTGACACCTTCTTCAGCTGTTTTCCATTGGAAAATTTCTAGCAATTCTGCAGCTTCCAAAGCAATAGAGAGTGATAAATCTTTCTCATTATGAAATTGGCGCCAATCTCTATCATCACGGAATTTATTTACTTTATCCATTAAGTTCATTTAGTCATCCTACTTTCCTCGTGCTGCGTTTAGTAAGGCATTTCTTAACCCTTCATCTACAGCATAAATGTACAAACCATTTACGCCACGTGTTAATAACACATTCAATTCATTTTTGAGAAGTGTATCCGTTAAGGTTTCAGAAGAACCATCGCCCATAGTTCTTCTTTGTGTAGCATTTTTATTATGACTGCCTTCTCGATTAAATATTACCCGACCATTATGATATTGAACAGAAGGGCCTATAATTAGCCCAGCATAATTTAAATCTAAACCTTGTACTGTGTAGGTAGAACCAACCTCATTGATTGTGTGAGGTTGCTCTGCCCAAGACAAATGTCTGTTCCTTCTTTTTTGAACTTTATCCTCTTCTTCTAATTGAAGATTCCACGGCATTTCCCAATCTTGGTCTCTAACCATCCAACATTCATCATCGTCTGGCTTTTTGTTTTGAATATATTTCCAATCAAAGGTTGCAATCACACGTGAAAGTCCTCTATCAGTTTCTTTAGCTTTTTGACGGATACGCTCTTCTAAATCATGAGCATTATCAAAAATTTGTAAATCATAATCCTTGTCTTTGGGAATATCTCCTATCGTATGTTCGTCAATTATATTGCGAATCCACTGAATTGTTTCTGGACTAGAATTAATTCGCATTTGTTTTTCCAAATTAATGGTTGCAGTGATACGACTTTCTAATTTAAGTAACTCAGAATCTTCCCAATATTGGTTGGTTTGTAAGACTTGGTCTAAGTCAAAGACAGCTACAACAACCCTTGCTCGTTCCAACAAATCCTGCAATTGATTTTTTCCTCTGTAAGACTGTTTACCTTGGGTCCATAATAAATGTGCCTCATCTACCAGAATTACATCTACCTTATTGTCAGGTGAGTAATTATTAATGAAGGAAGTCGGCTTACCTACTCGATCATTTTTTTGTTTATTTATGAGATTTAGTTTTCTTGCAATCTGTTGATATACGGTTAATTGTTGATCGTGATTCACTAATAAGTAGTTGTCTAATTTCTCTAAACGATACTGATCATCTTCGTCTGCTATGCCTTGAAACAATTCATAAAATAAACTACTCAACAGTACGGTTTTACCTGAACCAGCAGCTCCAGTTACAAAAATCAATTGCCCATCTAATCCAGTATTTAAGGTTTCCAATATTTTAGCTTTGATTTCTTCTTTAGCATTAATTTGCTCTTTGTTTAATTTATGAAAAGGGGATGCTTTAAAAACTGCAGAATCTTTGATAACACTTTCTACAGGAAATAACTTAGAATTTTTTTGATGTAACTCTTTCCAAACTTTAGTGAATATTTCTTCAAAATATTCTGAAGTGTAATACTCATTTTGTTGATTGCTTCTTCGATTATATAGTTGATTGATATTATCAACACTACTCAAATAAAGCATCAGTCGATTTTCAATATCTAAGGTCAAAGACTTATTGAAATACTCATGTCCAATAATAAGCATCTCTGCAGATGATGATTTAGCAAGAGATTTCCAATCTTCCCGAGTATTTGGATCCTGATTTATATGTTGAAGAGTTCTTCGATAAATATCAGAAGTTTCACCAACATAAACATCGTACTTCTTCTTAGACTCATCATTTACGATATATACAGTAGGATAGTCTAAAATGTATTTTTTAAATTTACTAGTTTGATACTCTTTCTTAAATTGATTTATACTCGGTTTATCAAACAAAATTGTTTCTACAACCGGTTTTCTAATTAAACTCAATTCAACTACCACCTATTTCAACTTATTTTATGCTTAGATCAAAGTTTCTTTTAGTTTTTAATTTAGAAGTGCATCCTTAAATTGTTAATTATTTATATTCGTTTCCGACATTTGAGTCAAGATAATTTAGTTTAATTATACTACATTACTCGTATCGATTTACTTTATCACTTTATACAGTATATTAAGATTCTTTCTAAGTATCTTTACATCATAACCTCAAACTAACAATCCCAAACGATTAATAGCTACTTTTCTACCCATTTTTTATAATACCCCTGTCTGTATCCAGAGGTATTATGTTCTCTTAATTATATTGTACAATAAAAAAAGAGCTTCAAACATGCATTGATAAATGCAGTAAATTGTTTGAAGCTCTTTTTATCATTATTATTCTTTTAGCAGAAATTATTGTTGCTTGATCCAACTTTCCCTTTTCAATAGGGGCAGTCATCTGAATATCAAGTTCTATTGGAGTATTTTCATACTCTTTGCCAGTTTGGTCAATAATGGTAGAAGTGGTCAATTTCATAACAGTTTCATCATTAAGTTACATGCTTGAATTACCTACCACTCGGGAAGCCTAATGAATTTTCACCAAAGAATCGGACGTTTCTAAACCTTTAAAGTCAAAACGGTCATTTCACGTAAACTTGCTGTTAAGCCATTTATTAATAGCATAAGAAAAGGAGTTACAGCTTAATACCTCTAATTCCGCTTGTTATATTCCATCGTAATAAACTCCGGTAAATAACTTGGCGTACATCCTTTTGAGACGAACTCATCTTTGTAAAGTCCCGTTCTCTCTCCTAGTTCAATAAGGCGGGCGCGATATTGCTCATCATAGACACCAATCCAACCGGCAGTGAAGTTCATCGCCCACTGAACTTCCGGTTCTTCCTCTGTAAGGTTAGCTTCTATGGCTGTTACCAATTCTTCGGTGTTATTAGGTGGCGTCTTCCCTGTCCATCTCAAACGTCCTTGATGATACCAGTAAGTGCGTCTTTGAAGGGCAAAGGAGCTATTCTCCCATGATTCAATCAAGGCAATTTTCTTCTTGTCTTTGGTGAGCTGATTAGCAAACAGCCAATCCATTAAGTTATTCCGCTCTTTATAATTGTGGATCTCCATATCTGCAACCAGTTGGTTGATGTCCTCTTCTGTCAGCAGATTTTTGTCCATAATTAAAATGGCTAATAGCCTCGGCAAGAATTCCTCTGTTGACCATAGTTCCATCGCAAGTTCGTGATCTTTTTTGATTTCTTTGGCGATTTTTCGTAACTCGCCCATCATGGTTTTGCTATTGATTTGCAAAAGGATGGTTGCTGCTTTGGCAGAGTGAGTTATTTCTGTTGTTTTATTCTCATTCATCTTTAGTGTTCTCCTTTATTGAAGTAGGGGGTCATCTTTGACTTGGCAGTTCTAGAAAAAAACGATTAATGGAATTGACCTCCATTAATTTACTTTCAGTATTTCAAATTTAAAGCCAAGGTATTGATAATTTTGTTTTCTATACATTTCTCTAGGAGTATCTGTTCCATCCGCTAGTAAAATGATTGTTCTGTTAGGATATGACGTCATCGCAAACTGTTGCAAACGACTACCGATCCCTTTCTTTTGGAAGAGTTCACCAATGGATAAGTCATCTATTTCAACTGTTT
Source organism: Fundicoccus sp. Sow4_F4 (assembly GCF_052116145.1). Classification (NCBI taxonomy): domain Bacteria; kingdom Bacillati; phylum Bacillota; class Bacilli; order Lactobacillales; family Aerococcaceae; genus Fundicoccus; species Fundicoccus sp. Sow4_F4. The sequence continues at coordinate 64,099 of NZ_JBQKLQ010000006.1, forward strand.
CCTTAGAAATAATAAGGTCGACGTACCCTACCGCTACTCTCTTATAAAAAGCTAGCACTTGTTGGATCATTGGATTATCAAATTGACGGCGAGTAAGTTCTTTCTTCTGTTCAGCAAATTCTTCACCAAACTCCAAGTCTTGTTGGTATTTCAGGTTGACCAAAGTTTCTAACGTTTCCCGAGTCACGCTCTGAATCTTGATATCAGAATTACTAGGTAATATAGGGAAATCTGTCGGCTTAATTGCGTACAATTCCAGCAACCCAACACCATATCCTATTTCCTTCAAGTATGCTTTTAAGTCTACTTGGGGGTTATAGTTAACAGGAAAAAGGAATTTGAGATGATTTTGACCTCTCTTCTGATGGAATTCTTTCAAATACTCCTCAGCTTTTATAAATTCCTGTAGGGTTGAGCCTTGTTTAAATTCAATGAAGTTACTATCGTACCTGACTAACATTTCAGGGTAATGATAATGTCGATAGTGTTCATTCTCTAAGACTATTTCTCCGAGTGTGTAAGTGTCAGTGAAGCTTATTTGGTTCATAGAAGGGTCCTTTCTTTCGAATCGGATCTTGAAGATAGATCGAAAAGAGTTCTTATATTACTTATTCAAAGAGGAACCAGAAATCGAGACATTTCTTGAAAATGGACCCATTGAAATTATTGATGAAAAACAGATTGCTTCCACAGCTAGAAAAGCAATTAATATTATAACGATGAAATCATCTGCCGCTTCTTTTGTTTCAGGACTTCCCGGAGGTGTTGCTGTTGTAGCATCAATCCCTGCCGATATTTTACAGTTTTATGACATGTCGATTAATTTAGTTCAAAAACTGATGTACTTATACGGTTACCCAGATATGTGTAATGATAAGTTGACTGAAGAAGGAAAAAACTCATTAATCGTTTTTCTTGGTGTAATGTTAAGAGTAAGTGGATTTGGAACAGCTGTTAAAGGTGTCTCGTCAGCTTTAGCTGGTCAAGCAGTTAAGCCCCCCACAATAAGCACTCACAAAAACTGTTTATTATCCAATTATCAAAAAAACTTTAGCTAATTTTGGCGTAAAAGTGACTAAAAATTTCTTTGCAAAATCTGTATCAAAAGTCATTCCAGTCGTTGGTGGGGGTGTCTCTGGGGGACTGACTTTAGCTACCATAAGCCCCATAAAAAGTATGCTTTTCACACATAGTTGACTCGCTATGTGCAAGAATGATTCATATTAGCTTTCGTTTTTTTGAGAATTAAAAGCAGTGTTAGCTGAAGGAGGTGAACCAATGAGTGCAATTCATTTAAAGCAAGATGACCATTTCAACAAACGCTACAGCTGGATTGGAATAATTGTCGTCTGTGTATTGTCCTTCCCTTTGCACTTTTTATATGAATGGTTAGGAGAGTCCGCCTTAGTCGGTATGTTTACACCGGTTAATTAAAGTATTTGGGAACACTTAAACTAGTGTTCTGGCCTTTGTTGCTTTGGTGGGGAGTCGGCTACCTTGTATTCCATGATAAGCAGAACTTGTCTCTCATCAAATGGACGGCAGCGGCATCTGTTTCGATTTTTATTAGCATGATTTTCATTGTCAGCTGGTACTATACTTGGGTGAATGGACTGGCGGTCGAATCTTCAATTATTGACATCGGTTCTCTTTTCGTTGCGGTTCCGCTCGGTCAATTGCTCTCCATTCACGTGTACCGTGTGATTCAACCACGGCGTATGTATCTGATAATTTCCATCGTATTTGTGGTGTTGATGGGAATCCTTTTCATCTATTTCACCTTTGCTGCACCGGATATTCCGATTTTTGTGCCGCCAAGTTAACTAAGAATATTAAAAACCAGTAAACGGACTACTGATCCGCTTACTGGTTTTTTTGTGTGTTATTCTACGATTAACTCTGCCTCAACTAATTCTAAGTATTCGCCGTCGCGTACTTCAACGTAATTCGATTTCTCGATTGAACCATAGTCCACGTATTCAATTAAATTAGCGTCAGTTGCGATGTCATAGCTGGCATATTCGCCGATACTCGTTACTTTATATTCACCAGGTTCAATATCAACACCGATACGATAAACACCCGGTCCAAATTTTCCATCCACTGGCTCTACTGGATCGACGTCCTCCACCGGTACCGCAAAGGCTTCTGAAATTTCTAGAAATTGACCATCTTCAACTACGACATAGGCAAAAGTTTCGATGGAATTATAGGCAATGTATTCCTCACCGCGGGCATCCCCAGTTAAATCATAACTAGCATACTCTTCCAGTGCAAATAGTTTATATTCACCCGCTGGCATATCGGTTCCGATTTTGTACATATCGGCTTCGAAAACTGTCTCATAGGAAGCTGGGTCAAAAGGATCTTTCTTGTCCTCATTCTCTGATCCGCTTTCGCCTACTGCTTCTGATAATTCGTCTACAGATTCACTCGTCGATTCGTCCGTCGATACTGATTCTGACATTTCAACACTCAATGAAGACTCCGATGATTCTTGAGCATTCAATACTCCAACGTTTGCTAGCACCAACATACTAGATAATAATAAAAACGATTTTTTCATCCTAATTTCCTCCATTAATCAAATTGAGTTTATAAACAAGCAAATTTTTTCATGATATCACCATCGAGTTGATTAGAATATTACTTAAATATAGTATGCCTAAATACAATTATGGTGTCAAGTAATATGCTGGTGGGGTTGGGGTTAAACTCACGAGGATTTAATTCCATCCCTGTGAGTTTCGAGCTAAAATCACGAGGATTTAGTTCCATCCCTGTGAGTTTCGGGCTAATGATTATTCCGCGTTCTCAGGTCCACCTATCCAGAAGGACGGGTCTTTGGATAGTCGTTTCGAGTCCACCTGTCCGCATGTCAAGTTCACTTAAATAGCCACGCTGAATAGTTAGCGTGGCTATGGTTCATTTCTTATTCTTTTTGGGCATTAAACTCTCGCATATTCATCTTTCCAGTGTCATACCAAAAGGCTTTATGGACAATTCGGTCCATAATCGCATCGGCATGAATGCCACCACCCAATCTTTGGTGCCAATCCGCTTTCCGAAATTGTGTACAATAGATAGTGGAGTGAGTATCGTGGCGTCGTTCAATCAGTTCAAAGATAAACTTGAGATCTGCATCCAAAAGATTATCAAGAAGCCATTCGACAAGCACTAGAAGTCCATAGTTTGAATATTTTTGAGGTGTTTAGCCACTCCCTGTTCTTTGAACGATGCGTCATCTCGCTCGATTAATAAGTCTGGCAATCTTATATATCGCGTTCGAATTTCTAATTTACACGCTTCTTTAGCAAGAGCACAACTCAAGTACATTTTACCTGATCCTGTAAATCCTTGAAAAATGACATTCATATGGTGTTTCACAAAGTTACAGCTACCTAACTCTTGGAGTAGCTCCCGATTGATATCTCGATGTTCATATTGAATCGAACTTAAATCCGCTTCCTTGATTCGAAGTTTGGCTCGATGAATCACTCCCTTAATTCGATGATTGTGCAAGAATAATTCATATTAGCTTTCGTTTTTTTGAGAATTAAAAAGCTTTTTAATATACATCTATCTTTAAATATCTTGTATAAAAATTCCAAAACTATTACTATAAGGACGGCAAAAGTTCAGTCCAATTTAGATCAATTAACTATGTGATAGCGTCATAAGCATAAAACTCGTCCCACTTACTTTCATACGCTTTAATTTGTTCTTCATAGGCCATTGTTTCAGTAATATCGTCAATTCCACCTAATAATTTACGGCGCCATTCTTCTTCAATTGAAAATTTATACTTAGCATACGGTGTCACTATTTCTTGTGTTTCTAAATCGATCTTAATCTGTTCGTCGCCCTTTAATCTTGCTAGTGCTTGACGTTCTTCTGCTGATAAACTAATCGCTAACATCCCATTTTTCAGGCTGTTCATATAAAAGATATCGCTAAAACTTCCGGCAATCACTACTCTAAAACCAAAATCATCTAAAGCCCATACTGCATGTTCTCGAGACGATCCTCCTGCAAAATTATCACCAGTTATTAAAATACTCGCCCCTTGGCGATCGGGATGATTCAATGAAAATTCTGCTTTAACTTTTCTTGGATAGTCTGATCCTGGTAGATAGCGCCAGTTATCAAATAAAAATTCACCGAACCCCGTTTTTTCGATCCGATTTAAAAAGGCACTTGGTAAGATTTGATCGGTATTAATATTGTCCTCCATTAAAGCCACGGTTGTTCCCTTATGAACTATAAAAGGTCTCATAAGACTGGCACCTCCTGGTCATCGAGTCTTGTGTCGTAGAAGTGTCCCTTAACTGCTGCTAGGACGGCCATCGCGGGACTGCATAAGTGAGTGCGTGAGCCTTTTCCTTGTCGCCCTTCGAAATTTCGGTTTGTTGTCGAGGCACAGTGCGTTCCCGGCGGTACACGATCCGCATTCATCGATATACAAGCTGAACAACCTGGTTCCCGCCACTCAAATCCAGCGTCTATATATTGTTGAGCAATTCCCATTGCTTCGGCTGCACGTTTCACCGGCCGACTACCTGGAACTACCCAAGCTGAAATATGAGGAGCAACCTTGCGCCCTTTTATATATTTAGCCCCTTCAATCAAGTCTTCCAGACGAGAATTTGTACACGAACCTAAAAATATATAAGAGATAGGGATGTCCGTCGCATCCATTTGAGGTCTCAAATCCATGTATTCATAAGCACGTTGATCATTATGATCACTTACTCGCGGGAATTTCTCTCCAAAAGGTAACCCCATCGCAGGAGTCGTCCCCCAAGTGACATAAGGTGCTAAATCATCGATAGATACTTCTAATACATAGTCAAAGTCAGCATCTGGGTCTGTATATAGTGTCTTCCAATAAGCCACTGCCCGTTTAAAATCTTTGGGAGCTCTTGGCTTGCCTTCAAGATAGTCAAAGGTTTTCTGGTCTGGAGCTACTAGGCCATACTTTGCTCCAAACTCAATCGCCATATTGCACAATGTCATGCGTCCTTCCATTGACAAGTCACTCACTGCTTCGCCATAATATTCAATCGCATAACCTGTCGCAAAGTCAGTGCCATACGTATGAATAAGATGCAACATAATATCTTTTGCATAAACACCCGCTTGTAGTTTACCAGTCAGTTTAATCCCCATTATCTTAGGTTTTCTTTGCCAAATTGTCTGCGTCGCAAAAACGTGTTCAACTTCTGAAGAGCCAATTCCAAAAGCAATGGCGCCAAAAGCCCCATGGGTTGCTGTATGTGAATCACCACAAACAACGGTTTTACCAGGTTGAGTTGCCCCTTGTTCCGGTCCAATCATATGAACGATTCCTTGACCTTCACTGCCGTGATCCATTAACTCAACTCCGAAATCTCGACAGTTTCTTTGTAATGCTTCAATTTGTTTTCTTGAAATGGCATCCTTAATCGTAAAGATATTCTTAGTCGGCACATTATGATCAATCGTTGCGATAGTTTTTTCAGGAGCCCTCAGCTGGCGTCCTTCTGAACGTAAACTTTCAAAACCTTGCGGTGTGGTTACTTCGTGAATCATATGTAAATCTATGTATAATAACTGAGCATTTCCTTCCTCGCCAGCTAAAACATGTTCTTGCCAAACTTTATCAAATAGTGTCTGTCCCATGCTTTTCACTCCAATCGTTTAATTAACTCTTGCTTAAATTCACTTGTCATCAATTGTCCACCTAAATCTCTCGTTCCACCAGTAGCCGCAATCGTCTCATAAGTAGCTGTCTCAATTTGATCGGCTAAAGCTATTTGCTGAAAACTCTGCCTTAACATCATACACACAGATAAGATCATCGACACCGGATTGGCAATATTTAAACCAGCTATGTCCGGAGCAGAACCGTGAATTGGTTCGTATAAAGCTGGTCCATCAATACTTAGACTCGCACTTGCAAGCAGCCCCAGTGAACCTGTGATCACAGAAGCTTGATCACTTAGAATATCTCCGAACAAATTCTCAGTCACAATGACATCAAAAGTGGGAGCAGCCATCATCAATTTCATTGCTGCTGCATCAACATATATATGTTCCACTTCAACAGACGGGTATTCTTCTGAAACTTCCTGCACTATCTGTCGCCATAACTTACTATTTGCTAAGACGTTCGCCTTATCGACCGAGGTCAATTTTTGACGACGAGTGAGCGCCAATTCAAAAGCCAATCGAACAATTTGTTCAATTTGTTTTCTTGTATAATTCATCGTATCAATGGCCTCATCTGAATCATAATATTTCGGTTGTCCAAAATATAAACCACCTATTAGTTCGCGAACAATCACAAAATCTGTTCCCCGCACTTTGTCTGCTTTTAATGGAGACTTTTCTTCCAAAAAAGTTTGCATTTTTGTTGGCCTCAAATTTGCATACAATTTAAGCGCTTGTCTCAAAGCTAATAATCCACTTTCTGGTGTTTCTTTAGCCCCTTCCCACCGAGGCCCACCGATCGCACCTAACAAAATAGCATCTGCTTGTTGACAAGCCATTAGAGTCTCTTGCGGTAACGGTATACCAACTTGCTCAATCGCAGCCCCGCCAAAAGGAAAAGAGACCACTTCGTAAGCAAACTTCCCCTTACTGGCGACGGCTAATATTTCTAAAGCACTGGTCATAATTTCTGGACCAATCCCATCACCTGCAAGGGCGACGATTCTTTTAGTCATACAACACTCTCCTTTCTAATTGATTGCTTGTAAATAAGCTTTGGCAGAAGCAGTTAGTACATCAAAATCAATCCCTGTGCCGTAAGATAGATAACCATTAGGCAATTGAATCGTCACATGCACTTGAGCTTGTGAGTCGTGTCCTTGTGTAATGGCATCAATCCGGTACTCATGCAAGATAATATTCAATTTCAGCATGCGATTGATGGTTTTATAAATCGCATCAACACTTCCCGCTCCTGTATCGGTATCTAACAGAATACGATTATCCTGCTGGCGATCTCGAACAGCAACTGTAGCGGCATGAAGCCCTTCTTCAATATATTGAACTTGAAGTCTCGCTAATTCATAATTTGCTTGGTCTTCAATTGTTGCGCCAGCAATAAGGGCATGTAAATCAGTTGTCGAAATGTTTTTCTTCTTATCTGCTAATTCTTTAAACTTCACAAAAAGTTCTTTCACCACTACTTTATCTGACATATCGTAGCCTAAACTCACCATACGATCGACAAAGGCATGTCTTCCGGATAACTTCCCTAAAGGCAGATCATTACTTGAAACCCCAACAAGTTGAGGGGTAATAATTTCATAAGTTTCAGGATTCTTCAATACACCATCTTGATGAATACCGGATTCGTGTGCGTAAGCATTAGCGCCAATAATCGCTTTATTGCGAGGAATAGGCATTCCAGATAAACGACTGACAAGATCACTTGTATTCTTAGTTTCATCCAGTTTGATCTGATTTTCAGCTTGATAGGCATCACGACGAATATGTAGGGCCACTGCAACTTCCTCTAAAGCGGTGTTTCCTGCACGCTCACCAATCCCATTAATTGTTCCTTCAACTCTTAGTGCACCTTGCTCGATCGCTGCAAGAGCATTGGCTGTCGCCATTCCTAGATCATCATGACAATGAGAGGAAAAAATAACTTCATCAAAGGCCGATATATTCTCTTTCAAATACGCAAATAAAGCACCGTATTCCGTTGGGTTTGTATAACCAACCGTATCCGGAATATTAATTATCGTTGCGCCACATTTAATTGCCACTTCAATCACTTCAACAAGAAAATCCCATTCAGTCCGAGTAGCATCCTCCGGCGAAAATTGAACTTGATCAAAATATTGCTTGGCATAAGTAATGTGTTTCTTAACTGACGCCAGAATTTCAGCTTTTGTCATGGATAATTTACTTTCACGATGAATCGGACTTGTAGCAATAAAGACATGAATCTGCTTATGATTTGCCTCTTTTAATGCCTCACGAACACTATCAATGTCTTCAATAGAACACCTTGCTAAGCCGCCAACTGTAGCATGTTTTATCTGAGCAGCAATTTCTTGAACAGCTTCAAAATCTCCCTGGCTTGAGATAGGAAAGCCAGCTTCTATAACATCAATACCCCATTTTTCTAATTGAAGTGCTATCTGAACTTTTTCTTTCGTATTAAAATTTACACCTGGTGTCTGCTCGCCATCTCTCAAGGTTGTATCAAAAAATTGAATCTGCTTAACCATCCTATTTCCTCCTCTAGTGCGTCACTGGATCAATAATACTCTCCGTGGCGATAATTCCATGAATGATAACCTTCTGACAAATGAAACATAATGCGTTCTAAATCTAACCCTTTACGGATTAAGACAGGTGCTGGTTCAACAGAACGTTGATTACCTTGTTCAGGCACGAGTTGACCGTGTGCATCGACAAAAGAAATCATCACTCCTTGTTCATAACGTGTGTCTACCGTTTTATCTGGCTGAATAGATTTGACGTAGTCATCTCCGTCAATAATTAGATCTGCCTCATGTTCTATTTGTTCACCAATACCAGCTACCACACCTCGATTACCTCTTCCTGATGGATTGGCAGAACTTGCGAATAATAGTGACTGTTGATCTGTCCAAAGTTTAGCAGCGATTTGTTCTCCAGGTACACCGAATTTAATAACGAAACAACTAGTTCCGCGTGTATCTGACATCAACTCAGAGGAGCCATCGGCGGGTATATACTGTTTGCCTGAAGCTTTCCAAGGAAGTATACAACCTAATAACACGTCTTCCTCCCAGCACTTCTCATAAATCTTTTTTATTTCGGGAGTCATTTCCGCTAGCTCATCTAACTGTTCTAATGAGCCTACTAAAACGACACCAGGTTTGTTTCGTTTTCGATTTTTAGCAGAAAATTTCCTCTCCAAGCCCACTCTATCCATTGTTGCAATAATATAGCCTACCTTTGTAGGACAGACGATAGTTTTTCCACCACTTTTTAATAAGGTCACTGCTTCTTCTTGTAAATTACCTGACCACTTTATGTGTTTATTCTCCATTTGATTAACATCCTTCCTATTCTCAAATATTAAATTCCTTACTTAGATCATGTCACTCAGCAACCAACATTTTTTCAAACCATACAAAAAACCCGACTCAGTGTTTTCACCTAAGTCGGGTTGTTCAATAGTTTGATGAAAGTTCTCATCATGCTATAACAGTTTATTATTACCCGCTTAAATGATTTAATCAGTTTGATTAAACTTATAAACGAGCAAGAAATTAAGCTCCTTAAAAGGCTAATCAAACTTGTCTAATAACGCGCTTAATAATAATAAATTTATGATTGAATCATAATTAGCTGTTTGCATGTGATTCCTCTCCTTTAATAATTATTCTAATGCTATATTAATGTTAATCCCCTCACTTGTCAAGTCGTTTTCTAATCTATCCTTAACTTTTGTCATTATAACCTAATTAAAAACCTTGGAATATTCTACTTTCTATTATAATGTACTTGAAAGATTACTATCTTATGTTTTAGACTTAGCTAATAAATTCACTAATTTACTTTAATTACAATAAATAAGACATAAATTTATTATTACCACCTTAAGTTTTGAATGGTTTCCTGTGCTTTCTAAGTCAACCTCTAATTAGAACATTATGATATAATAGTCGAAACGTGTGATTGAAAGGAATTTTACAATGACTAAAACCCCAAGATCTTTAGTTCAAGAAATTAATTTCGATTTAAATGGCATTGAACAATTAAAGAACAAGGTGATTAACAAAAGTCTCAAGACGAGTGAGTTAATCCTTGATTATCCAACTGTTTACATCGTAAATAATAATTTATTTTAAATAATGGATTGAGTGGACATTGGACTAGGATTAGCGGATCTGCTCAAGGGCGGTCGATGAGTCGGGGGTGATAGTGTACTTTGGTAATTCTCTGCCATTGAATCGACTTTGTTGGCAGACTATCGTATTTCAGACCTTAATGAACCACACTTATCCAAGGGCGGTCGTTTTCCCAGCGGACTTTGACGTTTACCTTGAAGGTATTCGTTAGGTTCTCAGCGGTCAGGACTTGATTTTTAGGTCCACTGCTGACAACTTCCCCATCTCGGATCAATAGAATGTGCGTAATAGCTGGGGTGATTTCCTCGATATGGTGGGTGACGTAAATCAAGTGGCAGTCTTGCTTCACAATTGAATTCATCTGCTGTAACAACTCTTCTCGCGCTAGGATATCTAGACCCGAGCAAGGCTCATCCAAAATCATCAGGCGCGGGCGGTTCATTAATGCCCGGCCTATTAATACGCGACGCTTCTCTCCTTGGGATAAGGTGCTGAAAGCTTGCTCACTTAAATAACCAATTCGCAATTCCTCAAGAATCGCCTGAACCAAATGCCAGTCTGACTCAGTAATATCTTGCTTGTTATACAAGCCAACCGTTGAGAATTTCCCACTGAGGATAATATGCTTCACACGTTGCTTGTTAAATGTAGAGCCAAAGCGGTCCAAGGCTGAACTTACATAACCAATCTCTTCACGCAACTTAGGTAGGCTGGCCTCGCCAAACTTTGTATCCAGCACTTTAACAGCCCCGGAAGTGGGATAGGAGTAGCCTGTAATAATATTCAATATCGATGTCTTGCCCGAGCCGTTCAAACCAAGGACTGCCCAGTGTTCTTCTTCCTGAACTTGCCAATTAACTCCTTTGAGTATTGACTGGCCTTGTCGTCGCCAAGTCACCTCTTCTAATTGTAATATTGTCTTCTTCAATCTGCCTCGACTCCTTTTAGTCATCGCTTTGTCTTGTTTCTATATACAAGAAAACCCAGTAACAGCATTGAGCTATTACCGAGTTTCGACGTGTATCTGGAAATATTAATCAACTAATGAATCTCCAATAAATGGCATGAGGCCACGTAATTCTTTACCTACTGCTGTAATTGGATGTTCTTTCTCATGGCGTTTGATCGCGTTGAACTTCGGACGGTTAGTCTGGTTCTCTAAGATCCAGTTACGTGCGAATTCACCGTCTTGAATGTCTTTTAGGATACCCTTCATGGCTTCTTTAGTGTCCGATGTGACAACACGCGGACCACTTACGTAATCTCCCCATTCTGCTGTATCTGATATGGAGTAGCGCATGTTCTCTAAGCCACCTTCGTAAATTAAGTCTACGATTAATTTCAATTCGTGAAGCACTTCAAAGTAGGCAGACTCTGGTTGATAACCAGCTTCTGTTAAAACTTCGAATCCAGCTTTAATTAAGTGAGATACCCCACCACAAAGTACGGCTTGTTCACCGAATAAGTCCGTCTCGGTCTCTTCCTTGAAGGTTGTCTCTAAGATTCCAGCACGTCCTGCACCAACCCCTACCGCGTAAGCTAAGCCGATTTCCTTAGCATGGCCGGTTGCATCTTGATGAACGCCCACTAAGGCTGGTACACCAGCACCTTCTTCGAAAGTTCGACGTACTAAGTGTCCCGGTCCCTTGGGTGCTACTAAGAACACATCCACATCTTCAGGTGCAACGATTTGGTTGTAGTGAATATTGAATCCGTGAGCGAAGACTAAGGCGTTGCCCGCTTCTAAGTTGTCTTTAATGCTATTATCGTATACTTCCGCCTGTCGTTCATCAGGTAATAGAACCATAATAACATCCGCTTCTTTTGTAGCTTCGGCGACAGATTTCACATCGAACCCATCTTCTTTTGCGGCATCGAATGACTTACCTTCACGTAGACCTACTACTACTTTGAACCCGCTGTCTCGTAAGTTTTGTGAATGGGCATGTCCTTGCGATCCGTAACCAATGATGGCGATCGTCTTATCTTCTAGAATGGCTGTTGAAATATTTGTATCGTAAAGTACTTTTGTCATGTTAAAGGCTCCTTTTTTATGTGTGTGTTTTTAATAAATTACTTACTACTTGTATCTCGGACAAAGGCAGTTAAGCCTGTTCGCGACACTTCAATAATGCCGAAAGGCTTGACTAAATTAATAAGGGCATCTACCTTAGAAAGTCCTCCAGTCACTTCAATCGTAATCGAATTACGGGCTACATCTAAGATACGTGTTCGGAATGGCTCAATCAGACTTTGAATTTCTGCTCGAGAAGACTTGCTAGTTTTGACTTTTATTAAGGCTAATTCTCTGGCGACAATATCTTGGTGGGTAATATCATTGACTTTTAAGACGTGAATTTGCTTGTTCAATTGCTTAATGAGTTGTTCAGCACTATTAGCTGAGTCCAAGTCAACGACAAAGGTCATCTTAGAGATCCCCTCTTTGGTTGTCTTGCCGACCGTAATACTTTCGATGTTAAAGCTACGTCTGGCGAGTAAGCCAGTGATGCGATTCAATACCCCACTAGCATCTTCCACAGTGGCTGTGATAATGTGTCTCATATTGGTTTCACCCCAGTCATCTCGCCGTTGCCTTTACCTGCTAGTACCATGGGGAATACTTTTTCTTTCATCGGTATCATGACCTCAACAACAACCGGTCCGTCATAAGCGAAGACCTCTTCCAAAGCCTCATCGACTATGGATTCTTGACTGATCTGCATCCCCTTAATTCCGTAACCGTCTGCAATCTTCACGAAGTCTGGATTCTTACCGTCATTGAATAAGGACTCCGAATAATGTTCGTCGTAAAGCAATTCTTGCCACTGCCGTACCATGCCTAAGGTCTCATTATTCAATATAAAAATCTTAACCGGCAAATTGTATTGCTTAATGGTCGCCAGTTCTTGAATGGTCATCTGATAGCCACCATCTCCTACAAAGAGTGCGACCGTCTCATCTGGACGACCAATCTGAGCACCTATTGCCGCTGGCAAGCCGAACCCCATAGTTCCTAAACCGCCCGAACTGACAAAGCTTAATGGCTTATCTTGACAGTAAAATTGTGCTGCCCACATTTGGTGCTGACCTACATCGGTAATCACAATGGCTTGGTGATTAGTCTTTTGCGAGACTTTCTCAATGAACCATTGGGGTGAGATGAGTTGGTCGTAATTGTAGTACCAGAAAGGATTATCTTCCTTCTTGGCTAGGCAATGGTCAATCCAATCGCTATAGTCTACCTGAACGGCATCCGCTTCAAGTAAAGCTTCTAGAGCCAACTTAGCGTCGCTGACGACGGGGATGTCGACTTTGATATTTTTGCCAATTTCAGCGGGGTCGATGTCAATATGCACCACTTTGGAATGGGGTGAAAACTCTGACAACTTGCCCGTCAGTCGGTCATCGAAGCGGGACCCGATATTAATTAAGAGATCAGCATTGATAATGGCTTGGTTGGAGGCGTAGCTACCGTGCATCCCTCCCATGCCGAGTGATAGTCTGTGCGAGCCTGGTAGGGCCCCAATGCCTTGCAAAGTATTCACAACCGGCATGGGATAGCGGTCGAGGAAAGTTAATAATTCTTCATTGGCCTTGGCAAAGTGCACACCCGCTCCAGCTAATAAGACGGGCTTTTCAGCCTGAAGTAAGGCTTCTAGCACTCTTTCGATCTGCCCCGCATTCGGTTGAGTCGTTGGCTGGTAACCTGCTAAGTGGAAGTCGCCTGAACAATCCCCCTCCACTAAGGCTTCAGATATATTTTTGGGAATATCTATTACCACTGGCCCTTTACGGCCACTTGAAGCGATATGGAAGGCCTCATTCATTATGCGCGGTATGTCTGCGACATTTTTTATTTGATAATTGTGCTTTGAGATAGGGGTTGTTAGACCGATAACATCCGCTTCTTGGAAGGCATCCGTTCCAATCACTGCCGAGGAGACTTGCCCAGCGATGACGACTAAGGGAAGTGAGTCTAACATGGCGTCAGCAATCCCTGTAAGTAGGTTCGTGATACCTGGTCCTGATGTCGCAAGAACCACTCCCGTCTTGCCCGTAACGCGGGCATAGCCTTCCGCAGCATGAATTAAGCCTTGTTCGTGGCGGCAGAGATAATTTTTAAAGCTAGGATTCATCTCATAGAGTGAATCAAATATTGGTAAGACTGCGCCACCTGGATAGCCAAATATTACATCCACATCGTTGTCCATTAAACTTTGAATGAGTAAGTCTGCCCCAGTTCTTATTGTTTTTGTTTGATTTGAGTGCTCATTTTTGTACGGTTCCACACATCAACGCCTCCTTTTTTAATAATTTTTGTTCGATGGATCTCACCCTTAATTGTTCCACTCTTCACGCTTATAGAAGTCGGTAATCGCTCCTCGTGATGAACTTGATACAATATGGGCGTATTTACCTAAGGCACCACGTGTCTCAAGTGGTGGTAAGACGAGCTGAGCACGACGCTCGGCTAATTCTTCCTCAGATACAACCATCGTTAATTCCTTGGTATCTTGGTCAATGATAATGGTGTCACCGTCTTGGACAAGGGCGATTGGTCCACCATCTTGTGCTTCTGGGGCCACATGTCCGACTACGAATCCGTGAGATCCACCTGAGAAGCGACCGTCAGTAATTAAGCAGACTTTCAATCCTTTACCTATTAACATACTGGATAAGGACAGCATCTCTGGCATACCTGGCCCACCCTTAGGTCCTACATATCGAACAATGACCACGTCGTTATCAACAATCTCATGGTGTAAGGTCGCTTCAATGGCTTCTTCCTCGGTGTTATAGACTTTAGCTGGTCCTTCATGGCGGCGAACTTTCAATCCTGATACCTTCACAACAGCACCTTCAGGAGCTAAGTTCCCTTTAAGGACAATCAACGGGCCATCGGCACGTTTAGGATTTGATAGTGGCATAATAACTTGTTGTCCAGCCACTAAGTCAGGAGCATCTTCTAAGTTCTCAGCTAAGGTCTTACCAGTTACTGTTAAGCAATCTCCATGAATGTAACCATTTTGGTATAAATACTTGAGTACCGCTGGTACTCCACCCGCCTCATATAAATCTTGGAAGACATAATGACCACTTGGCTTCAAGTCTGCTAGATGCGGCACTTTAGCTTGGATCGTATTAAAGTCTTCAATGTTTAAGTCAACATCGGCGGCATGGGCGATGGCTAACAAATGCAAAATGGCATTGGTTGACCCTCCTAAGGCCATCGTTAAGGTAATGGCATTCTCAAAGGATTTGCGGGTTAAAATATCGCTTGGTCGGATATTTTTATCAATTAATTGAAGGACTGCGCGTCCTGCTTTGAGGACATCATCTTCTTTGGCTTGGGTAATGGCTGGGTTGGAGGAAGAGCCTGGTAAGCTTAAGCCAAGGGCCTCAATGGCTGACGCCATGGTATTGGCAGTGTACATTCCACCACATGCACCTGGGCCCGGACAGGCATTACATTCAATTTTCTTTAATTGTTCATCGCTAATCTCACCATTATTCCATTTACCTACACCTTCAAAGACAGATACTAAGTCAATGTCTTTGCCGTTTAACTTACCTGGGGCAATGGTTCCTCCGTAGACGAAGATGGACGGAATATCCAGGTTAGCCATCGCAATGACACAACCCGGCATATTCTTATCACAGCCACCAATGGCTACAAAGGCGTCACAGTTATGACCGCCAATGGCTATCTCTACTGAATCTGCAATGGCATCCCGGCTGGGCAAGGAATACCGCATTCCTTGCGTTCCCATGGCAATTCCATCGGATACCGTAATCGTTCCGAATTGAACGGGCCATCCACCACTTTCACTAACGCCTTCCTTAGCAATAATTCCTAAGTCATGAAGGTGAATGTTACACGGCGTATTCTCAGCCCAAGTAGATATCACACCAATAATCGGTTTCTCAAAACTCTCATCATCCATTCCTGTCGCTCGCATCATTGCCCGGTTAGGCGCCTTTACAGGACCGTCATACACATGACTACGTTTTTTTAGATTTTTATTTGACATGGTCGTTCATCCTTTCAAGATTGACTCTTTCATTTTCACTTTGACAAGTTCCATATATCCGGTAAAATAATTGATAATTGATTAATTTTAATTGGAATTCACATCTAAAACTAATAATACAACGGAGGTAATATAAGTATGAGAGACGATATTCAAACAAACAACTTTCCCGATGACTTAAAGCAAGCGATTATTGATCAACTTGTAACGATTTCCGACCCAGAAATTGGCTTGGACATCTACAACCTCGGCTTAATCTATGCGATGGAGGTCGATAGTAACAAGCATTGTGAGATCACCTTAACTTTTACCGGTATGGCTTGCAGTTGCGTCGACACAGTGCCTATTGAGCTAACTGAAAAGTTAACTAGCATTGAAGGCATCGATACCGTTAAGGTCAATATCGTATGGGAGCCTGCTTGGAATATTCAAAACATCAGTCGGATTGGCCGGATCGCCTTAGGAATTAATCCTAATTAGTTAAATATTCTGCCCTTCAACTTGCTTCAACTACAGAAGCAAGTTTTTTTTGTTTTTCTTAGGGTCGGCAACTGATTCAGCCATCATTAACCTTTCTCAACTTCAGCAATCACCTCAATTTCAACCAAGGCACCTAATGGCAAGTCTCGGACCGCAAAGGCCGAGCGAGCTGGATAAGGGGCTTTGAACTGTTGTGCGTAGATCTCGTTC
Source organism: Fundicoccus sp. Sow4_F4 (assembly GCF_052116145.1). Lineage (NCBI taxonomy): Bacteria > Bacillati > Bacillota > Bacilli > Lactobacillales > Aerococcaceae > Fundicoccus > Fundicoccus sp. Sow4_F4. The sequence continues at coordinate 80,663 of NZ_JBQKLQ010000006.1, forward strand.
ACTTTATCGAAGTGTTGAATGTCACTCAGTAAGACCGTGACTTTGACAATATTAGCTAAAGTTAAGTCTTCAGACTCTAATACGTAACTAATATTTTTGAAGGCTTGTTGCGTTTGCTTTTCTAAGCCGTCAACTAATTGGCCGGTCTCTTTATCGAGCCCTATTTGACCGGATAGAAATATCAGTCCGTTGGTCTTGATTGCTTGAGAATAAGGTCCTACTGCATCGGGAGCTAGGGGCGAATTGACTACTTTCATTTTCTTCCTCCTCAAAATCTTTCTCTGATAAATCATTCGACTATTCATCATCGACTACACTAATAATTGATACAGACTCGGATTTTCCGTGACGTTAATATAGTTAGAATCAAAGGCTTCGATCCGGCGAAGTAAACTTTCTAAATTCTCGCGCTTACCTAATTGGATGCCGATAAAGACAGGTGCTTGGGATCGATTAATCCGCTTCGTATATTCAAAGCGGGTAATATCATCATCCTTGTTCAACACATCCGTTACGAAGTCTTTCAAAGCACCAGCACGTTGGGGGAACTTGACGATAAAATATTTTTGCAAGCCGCGGTAGACCATGGCACGCTCTTCAATTTCCGCCATGCGGTTAATGTCATTATTCCCACCTGATATTAAGCAGACGACGGTCTTGCCTCGAATCTCATCAGCCATCTTATCTAAGGCAGCTACCGTTAAGGCACCTGAGGGCTCGACGACTATCGCTTGCCTAGTATACAAATCTAATATCATCTGGCTGACCAGTCCTTCAGGAACCGTAATAAAATCTTCAACAAATTCTTTTGTGTAGTGGTAGGTTAAGTCACCCACTTTAGCCACCGCTGTCCCATCGCAAAACTTATCCACTTTCTCTAATGCTACCGGACCTCCCTGTTCGATCGCTAATTTCATGGAAGCTGCCCCATCTGGTTCCACTCCTATAATGGCGGAAGTTGGCATGGCATCTTTGACGTAGGCACTCACTCCTGAGATTAAGCCACCCCCTCCTACTGGTAGCAAGATGTAATCCGCTTGGTCACCATTGGCCACTAAGTCTTGATGGATCTCGACGCCAATCGTTCCTTGCCCTAAGATAACGTTCAAATCGTCAAAGGGCTCAATGAAGGTAAGATTGTGCTTTTCAGCGTAGACATGAGCAGCGATGTTACTCTTATCAAAGGTATCTTCTTGAATGACAACCTTGACGTATTTGCCTCCAAAATATTGAACTTGGTCAATCTTTTGTCTTGGAGTTGTGGTCGGCATGAAGATAATTCCATTCACCTTCTTCAACTGGCAAGTATAAGCAACGCCTTGGGCATGGTTTCCAGCCGACGCACAAATAACACCCTTAGCAAGCTCATCGTCTGATAACTGATTAATAGCATACAGCGCTCCTCTCAGTTTAAATGAACGTACAATTTGTAAGTCTTCCCGCTTTAAATAGATCGACGCTTTATACTTATCTGACAAATAGGGATCATACATTAACGGCGTTTGGTTGACGCTCTGCCTTAATGACTTATACGCAGCAAGTACATCTTCTGATGTAATAGTTGGAAACATGCCTTATCCTCCTCATTTTATTAAAAATTAATTAGAACCATTATGGATTAATTAATATCTAAAGTCAACACTTATAACATAAATTAATTAAGCTTATTTATAAGTTATTATCCTGCTCTATATAATAATAGTTTAATTATATTATCACTATTTATTCTATTGGATATTAATAATATTTTATTGCGATACACCTTGATACAATCACTCTAAACCCTTAACTTAAATAGAACGGTTATAATTAGTTGTTTATACTTATTCAAAATTTACCATTATCTTATTTCCACTCAAAAAAAAGTCAATTTATTTCAAAATAATTATGAGAAATTTCTAGTTTTTATAATTTGCATGTGCTATAGTATTAATAATTTTTAAGAGACTAACGTCTTTTATTAAATTTAAATTAGAAAGCAAGGGGAGTGTTATGTCAGTCAAAAATATTGTTAGTCAGTTCGTGATGGTTGCTTTATGTTTGTTATCGTTGGCTATTGGGACAGATGGATTCAATTTAACCGGCTTGAACTCACTCATTTTCTGGCAATCACGCTTTCCCAGAACCCTTAGCATTGTCTTAGTCGGTAGTAGTATGAGTTTGGCAGGCTTGTTGATGCAAAGTATTTCTAATAATAAGTTTGCTGGTCCTTCAACTGTTGGAACTATTGAAGCCGCCAAGCTAGGTCTTATCCTATGTCTGATCACACCGGGAATTACGAATGGGAATAAAATTTTCTTCTCCTTCTTGAGTGCGGCCGTTTTCACCCTAGGGTTTATTACTTTACTTAGGCAAATCCATATTAAGAAAGATTGGATGGTACCTCTTTTTGGTATTATTTACGGTCAATTGCTTAATGGACTCGGGCAAGCAATCGCCTACCGCTTCCAATTGACTCAAAATATTCAATCTTGGGTGCAAGGGTCCTTTGCCATGATTCAAGTTGGACGATATGAATGGTTATTTTTGAATATTATTACGATCTTCATCAGTTACTTACTGATTCACCGATTATCCATCGTGAAATTAGGAGAGGATTTCTCTACCAACTTGGGTATTAACTACCAAGCCACTTGGCTCATTATTATTATGTGTGTCTCATTGACGACAGCAGTCAATGTCATGGTTGTCGGAACACTTCCTTTCATAGGAGTGATTATCCCTAATATATTAAGAATTCAATCTGGCGATCTCTTAGCCCACTCCATGTCAGCCGTTATGATCTATGGAGCCAGCTTTGTCTTATTATGTGACATCTTGGCGCGGATGATTATAATGCCCTTTGAGATTCCCGTTGGAGTGATTATCTCCTTAATCGGTAGTGGTATTTTCATCTATATCTTAATCGTGAAAGAAGGTTAGTTTATGAAATTTAAACCATTCGCTTACTTACTTTCCTTGGTCGTTGTATTGTTGTCCCTTTTTTATTTGTTGAATAACTATGCAACTATGACCGACTATATATGGCGGTTAAGAGTATCCAAGTTGACTGCCTATATTGTCATTGTCTTAGCGATTGTGCCGTCCACCTTCGCCTTTCAGACCTTGTTCAGAAGTCATTATTTATCGCCGAATGTTCTGGGGATGGATGCTATCTTCAGCCTCTGCCAGACTTTGATTTTTTTTATTGGAAGTCGGTTTATGAATAGAGAGGTCGGCACTTTAACCACTTCATCTTTTTTGATTAATTTAGTATTAATGTTATTTTTCTCTGCCTTACTTTATATTGCAGTCCGGCCACGTCAGTTAAGTGAACGTTTCGATGAAAGCCTGCTTATCATGTTGGGCTTAATCTTAAGCCAATTAATTCGGAGTCTAACGACCTTTATGCAAGTGATTATGGATCCATCAGACTATGATGCCCTGTTCTCACGGCTTAATCCAAGTTTCCAACGCATCTCGACCAGCTTATTAATTATCGGCATGGTCATTGTGTTGATTGGGCTTGTTATATTATTCAAATATTCATCGGTACTAGATGTCATTAAGGTAGACCACGACACCGCCGCAAGCTTAGGCATTAATATTCAAAAAGTCACTTATCAATTAATCTTCATCATTGTCTTGATGATTGGAACGTCAACCGCAATTGTTGGGCCACTTACTTTTCTTGGCTTTATGATTGCCAATATTACTTATCAATTCACTCATATTTCTCACCACTGGCAATACTTCATCATCGGCAGCTTGTTAGGGCTGATTATGGTCATTGGGGGGCAATGGGTGAATGAATCACTACTCAATAACCACTACAATCTTTCAGTAATTGTAGACGTCGCAGGTGCATTGATGTTTTTCACTCTATTATTTAAAGGAGGACGAGCTTATCAGACTCAATAGTGTATATAAACATGTTCCATATCGTAAAAATTCACGCATCATCTTGGACGACATCTCATTAGATATTCCCCAAGGGCAACTGACCGCTATTATCGGACCTAACGGTGCCGGTAAGTCTACTTTGTTGAATATTATGGGCAATTTGGACCACAAAGATTTGGGTGAGATCTACTTAGATGATATTTCTTTGGACAAATGGAGTCGCAATGACTTAGCCAAACGGCTGAGCATTCTCAAGCAAAAACAACATTATGACTTAAAAATCACCGTCTATGAGTTTATCGCTTTCGGCCGTTATCCTTATTCCAAAGGACGTCTTAGTGACTTCGACCATGAAGTTATCCAAGAAATTATTGACTTCCTAGAGCTCCATGACCTGCAAGATAGCTACATCAATACCTTATCTGGTGGCCAACTCCAACGGTGTGCCATTGCGATGGTTATGGCCCAAGATACAGAACTGATCTTATTGGATGAACCTTTGAACAACTTAGATATTCGTCAAGAAATTCACCTGATGAACTTACTCAAGCGCTTAGTCGAAAAGTTCAACAAGCGAGTAGTCATCATTATGCATGACATTAATCGTGTCAGTCAGTTCGCGGATTATATTATCGCTTTAAAAAACGGCTGCTTATTCCACCAGGGGCGCACCCAAGAAGTCCTTCAATGTCCCATCTTAGAAGAACTCTATGATATTGGTGTCGACGTGATTGAGACACAACAACACCCCCTAATCAACTTCTATGAAAAGGAGCTTCTAACATGAAAAAATTCATAAAATGCTTTGCAACATTGGCACTCGCAGTCAGCCTTAACGCAGCCACTCTAAGCCCCATTCTAGCCCAGACAAGCGTGACGGACTCACGTGGCGAGGAAGTAACTGTAGACAGTACACTCCAACGCGTTATCACTCTTGGCTACCCCGAGTTCGATACCTTACGGGCCCTTGGCTTGGAAGATCTTGTCGTCGCTGCCCCCGTCTATTCAACGCCAGACTATATTGGGAGTTACAACGACGACGTGATTGACACAGCAAACTTACATGAACCGAATCTAGAAGTGCTTGCGGGTGCTAATAGCGACTTAATTATCGCAACAGGCCGGTCTTCAAGCTTAATTCCTGAGTTAGAACACATTGCCCCGGTCTTCCAATTCTCGACCGATAATGCTAACTATTGGGAATCTTTTGTAGCCATTAATACCGAACTGGCCAAATTATTCGATAAAGAAGAGGAAGCGACTGCCATTATCGAAGAGATTGACCAAGAGGCCCAAGCGGTTCGTGATATTAATAGTACGCTCGATGAGCAAACTTTAGTTCTACTATTGAATGAAGGCGAGATGGCAGTCTATGGGGCTGACTCACGCTTCGGATTGATATACCAAGTACTTGGATTCCAGTCGATTGAAGACTTCGTCATCGAAGACCAACGTCATGGGCAATCGGTTAGCTTTGAAGGTATCTTAGACTTGAACCCAGACCGTATCTTCGTCATTGACCGTACCCAAGCCATTGGTTCTGACAACTCAGCCAATACGGACTTAGTGGAGAATGCCCTAGTCAAAGAGACCAAGGCTTATCAAAATGATCAGATTCACTTCTTATCATCTCAATTATGGTATGTTTCTGGGTCAGGATTAGAATCCACCCACTTACAAATCCAAGAGATCGCAAACTTGATGCAACCTTAATTTAATAAAAAGAAATCATATTACTGGAGGTAGACATGACAACACTAGACATTAGAAACTTACACGTATCCATTGAAGACAAAGAAATACTAAAAGGTGTGAACCTAACCATTAACACCAACGAGATCCATGCCATTATGGGACCTAATGGTACCGGTAAATCAACTTTAGCTGCTGCGATTATGGGGAACCCTGCCTACGAAGTCACTGAAGGAGAGATCTATATCGATGGGAAGGACGTCCTGGAGATGGATGTCGATGAGCGTGCACGTGCTGGCTTGTTCTTAGCCGTACAATATCCTAGCGAGATCCCCGGGGTAACCAATGCCCAATTCATGAAGGCGGCCATTAATTCACGCCGTGCCGAAGATGATAAGATCAACGTCATGGAATTTATTAAAAAATTGGACGAGAAGATGGCCATCTTAGATATGCCCGAAGCCATGGCTGAACGTTACTTGAACGAGGGCTTCTCAGGGGGCGAGAAGAAGCGGAATGAGATTCTTCAATTAATGATGATTGAACCCACCTTCGCCATCTTAGATGAGATTGATTCAGGCTTAGATATTGATGCCTTAAAAGTTGTCTCCCGCGGAGTCAACGCTATGCGTGGTGATAACTTTGGTGCCTTAATTATTACCCACTACCAACGACTATTAAATTACATTACACCGGACTATATTCATATTGTCATTGATGGAAAAGTCGTTAAATCGGGTGGTCCAGAATTAGCACATCGTCTTGAAGCGGAAGGCTACAAAGGAATTATTGAAGAATTAGGCTTAGACTTTGAAGTGGAAGAGTAGGTGATGACATTGGAACAAACAAGCTTAGACCAACAACGATCACTCATCACACACTCTGATCAACTGCCAGACTTTTTCCTTACGGCTCAAGCCGAAGCCGCTGCTCAATGGAATAGCTTAGAGCTTCCAATTATTGAACGAATGCGTTATAAGAAATGGCCGCTTTTTACACAAACAATTACTAGCACCAGGACGAGACAGCCGGCCAACCCACTAGATGATGTCACACTAGACTTATTATCTAATGATGAAGTGGCAGCTCGAATTATCCATTACGGTAATGAAACTTACCTTGACTATATCGCCCAAGACTTAGCTGACAAAGGCGTTATTATCCAAGACTTGTTCACGGCCTTGGTTGACCATCCGGGCTTAGTTCAAAAGCACTTATTCTCTACCCTTGCCCCCTTGGAAGATAAGATTAATGCTTATCACACGGCCTATATGAATGGTGGCTTGTTCATCTATATACCGAAAAATGTCGAGATTAAATTACCGATTGAAACGGTATTAGTTCAAGATAGTCGCGATGAATTAGCATTTAACAAGCATATCTTAATTGTTAGTGAGCAAAATAGTCAGCTAACTTACTTAGAACGATCTGCTACTGTCGGTGACCATGCTAACAGCGCCACCCTATTGACCGAAGTCGTTGCTTCAGCCGGAGCCCAAGTGAAATTCGTCGCCATGGATGCTCTAGGGGAATCGACTTGCGCCTTCGTACGTCGCCACGGCATTACTTACGACGATGCCAATATTGAATGGGCCGCTGCGGCCATGAACCAAGGTAATACGATTTTAGACACTTATACGGAATTAAAAGGCCAAGGTTCCGCCTCCAATACAAATATTATTAGTATCGCCAATGGCAAGCAAACCCAAATGGTAAATACTGGATTATTAAATGTCGGCCATCATTCCGCTGCCAACATTTTCCAACACGGGGTTATATTAGACCAAGCCCGCCTAAGCTTTAATGGAATCGGTCAAATTGTTAAAGACGCTAAAGGGGCCGACGCCCAACAAGAAAGCCGCTTAATGATGCTGTCGCAAGAATCACGTGGCGATACTAACCCGATCTTATATATTGATGAATTCGAAGTGACGGCCGGTCACGCAGCCAGCGTGGGCCAAGTGGATCCTGAACAACTGTACTACTTAATGAGTCGTGGCTTATCACAAACTGATGCGGAATACTTATTAATTCGCGGCTTCCTCGGCCAAGTTATCCAGACCATTCCGTCAATGCAAATCAGGCAACAAATGGTTGAGATGATTGATAACAAATTACAGCTCTTCCACCCTGGCAATCTTTAAGGAGAATTGAAGTGATATAAATGATTAATAAGACAATCCGAGCCCACTTTCCGGGCTTGGAACAAAAAGTAAACAATGAGCCTTTAATATATTTCGACCATGCGGCGACATCGCAGACACCCTCTGCCGTTCTCGAGGCATTGAGCGATTATTACACCCACTACAAGGCCAATATCCACCGTGGCATTCACCAGTTGGCTCAGCGGGCAACAGACGCCTACGAAAATAGCCGCAAATTCATCGGACAATTTATCGGTGCCCAAGATAGTAGTGAAATTATTTTCACCAGTGGAACTACACAAGGGATTAACTTAATCGCACGTGGTTTAGTCGAACCTTTGTTAGGGGCTGGTGATATCATATTAACGAGCCGGCTTGAACATCACTCTAACTTAGTTCCTTGGCAAGAAGTCGCTAAGCGGACTGGGGCTCATCTACAATACTTAGACTTAGATGAAGCGACCCAAGTTCTTGACTTAGAGGCGCTCAAGGCGATGGACAAAGACCAGTTGAAAGCCGTCAAAGCCATTGCTATCCAACATGTATCCAATGTCTTGGGTGTGGAACAGCCCATTAAGGCGCTATGCCAATGGGCCCATCAGCATGACATCTTAGTAGTAGTAGATGGCGCTCAAGCCCTTCCACATATGCCAGTCAATGTCAGCGACCTAGGCGTGGATGCCTATTGCTTCAGTGGCCACAAGGCTTATGGACCGACTGGGATTGGAGTGTGTTATTTGAACAAAAGCTTACATACTCAGACTCAACCAGTGAACTTCGGTGGCGAGATGATCCATTATGTTGGTGACTTTGAAAGTAATTATAAAGACCCCCCTTGGAAGTTCGAAGCGGGTACCCCTCCAATTGCCCAAGCTATTGCCTTGCAAGCTGCCTTGGAATTTATTGAATCAGTGGGTTATGACTCTATTCATACGCACGAAACCGCCCTAGCCCAACGTTTGTATAAGGGGCTTCAAGCGATTGATGGCATTGAATTGTACCAAAGTCCTACAACCATCTCACAAGGGAGCCACGGTATTGTCTGCTTTAACTTTAGGGCCATTCATCCACATGATGTTGCTACGGCCTACGATATGGAAGGCATTGCTGTCCGGGCTGGTCATCATTGCGCCCAAGTCTTGATGCGTCAATTAGACGCGGCTGCTACGTTACGCGCCAGTATGGGTGTATACAATACGGTGGAAGAAGTCAATCGATTCGTCGCCTCCACCCACCGAGTAAAGGAGTTTTTTGACCATGTCACTCTATGATTTAAGTAGTCTGTACAAAGAAGTTATCATGGATCACTCCAACTACCCTCGTAACAAAAAATCCCTCGAAGATCCTAGTCACCGCATTGAATTGCTCAATCCGACTTGTGGGGATGCCATCGTCGTGGAGATGGTAGTTGATAACGACCACATCCAAGCGATCGCCTTCAATGGCCAAGGTTGTGCCATTAGTATGGCCAGTGCAGACATGATGTGCCAAAGCTTATTGAACAAGCCTGTCGAACAAGCGATCGACATTATCAACAACTTTGCCCATTTGATTGGTGGCGATCCTTTAGATGAGGGGCTGAGTGAGACGAATGTTATGTCACAAGATGAATTAATGAAACGCATTGGGGATGCCTACTTATTAGAAAGCTTGAAACAATTCCCTAGCCGCTACAAATGCGGCGTCCTAGCTTGGCGAGCCAGTGAAATGGCTTTAACACAACCGCCTAGTCAGAGTCCGACCAATATATAAGAAAGAGAGTGATGAGATATGAGTGAAGTGCCAATCCTTGGCGAATATGAATATGGTTTTCAAGATAAAGCGGAGATTATCTTCTCCACCGGCCTCGGCTTGAATGAGGATGTCATCCGAACGATTTCACAAGAAAAGAACGAACCCCAATGGATGTTAGATTACCGCCTAAAAGCTTACCGAATCTACAAATCAAAGCCCGTTGCTACGTGGGGGGCCGACCTGTCAGGCATTGACTTTGATGATATTACTTATTATCAAAAAGCGACCAATAAGCCGGCCCGTTCTTGGGATGATGTACCCGATGAGATCAAAAAGACTTTCGACCGACTCGGTATTCCTGAAGCAGAACGTGCCTACTTAGCCGGTGCTACTGTCCAGTACGAATCAGAAGCGGTCTACAGCCGGATGAAAGAAGAGTATGAGCGACTAGGCATTATCTTCACCGATATGGACACCGCCTTACGCGAGTATCCTGACTTAGTGAAAGAATATTTCGGTAAAGTTGTTCCTTCAGGCGACAACTTCCAATCTGCCTTGAACAGTGCGGTCTGGAGTGGTGGGACCTTCATCTATGTGCCCAAAGGGGTCCAAACCAAAGTCCCTCTACAAACTTACTTCCGGATGAACAATGAGAAAGCAGGCCAATTCGAACGCACCTTAATTATTGTCGACGAAGGTGCCAGCATCCAATATATTGAAGGATGTACCGCTCCAACTTTCTCCTATGCCAACTTACATGCTGCCGTTGTCGAAATTGTCGTTAAAAAAGACGCCTACTGTCGTTATTCAACCATCCAAAACTGGTCCAATAACGTCTACAATATTGTGACCAAGCGGGGCTATTGTTACGACGGAGGGACTTTGGAATGGATTGATGGTAACTTAGGCTCCTACAAAACCATGAAGTACCCGAGTATCTACTTGAACGGTCGTGGGGCTCGTGGAACGGTTATGACGATTGCCTTTGCCGGTGCCAACCAACACCAGCATACAGGGGCTAAGATTTTCCATATGGCTCCGGATACGTCAAGTACAATCGTGGCCAAGTCGATTGCCAAAGATGGAGGTGTGGTCGACTATCTCGGCCAAGTCTACTTTGGTAAAAAGAGCGACCGTGCCTTCTCACACATTGAATGTGACACCATTATTATGGATGAGAAGTCGCGATCGGACACCATCCCTTTCAATGAAATTCACAATAGTAATGTTACTTTAGAACACGAAGCCAAAGTCTCTAAGATTTCTGAAGAGCAATTGTTTTACTTAATGAGTCGTGGATTGGATGAAGGGACCGCCACGGAGATGATTGTGATGGGGTTTGTGGAACCCTTTGCGAAGGAGTTGCCGTTGGAATACGCTGTGGAGTTGAACCGTCTGATTGCATATGAGATGGAAGGTTCTGTGGGGTAGTGGAGAGTTGTTGAAAGGATATAGTTGGAGCTTGGCTAAGCTGAACTGGGGCCCTCGCCTCTCCATATATTTTAATAAGGTTCGAACCGCTGATTTATGGGTGGTTCGAACTTTTTTTGATGGTATTTTAGATAATCTTCAAATTAAATAATGGATTTGCCAATGAATGGTGTCTTTATATAGAGAGACTATTTATGACTTTTATAGGAGGCAGTCATGGACAAACCATTTTACTTAGAATTTTTAGAGACTTTGAGCGCACGCTACCAACTTCCGGACCCATCCCGGACCAAACTTTGGGCCATGCAGACCGGATTCAAGGGGCAGAAAGACTTTGAGGCGGTGGTGCAAGAAGTCCTTCCTCACGGCTGGCGGATTTTACATGATTTGAACTTTGACCATTCCATCGGGAAGATTCAGATTGATGCTTTGTTGGTCAGCCCGCATGGGATTTATCATTTTGAAGTGAAGAATCTCGTCGCCGAATGTGAGTACCGTGACGGTGAATTTTATAATCTTGCCAAGGGCTATAAATACCAACATTATTTTGCTCAAATGAAACGGCAAAATGAACTGCTTATGCCGATTCTTGAATCTTTGGGAGTGGATGTGCCACTTGTATCCCGGCTTGTCTTCATTAATGAGGAAGATACCGTCGTCTTCCATGAAAATATGCAAGATCACTATCTCAAGCGTTGGCAAATCAAGCCTTTTCTGAGGCGGGGCGCCCAACAGCAAGCACGCTCTACTCATTATCGACCATTGAATGTCGATCAAGTCACACTGGCATTGATTGATAAATCAGTCGCTGAATTTGCTCAAGATACCTATGAAGAGCAAGTCTTTGTACAGGATGCTCGTCGCGGCATCATCTGCCCTCATTGCCAAGCTTCAATTAAGAGTAGTGAGATTAATCGCTTCGCAATTGAGTGTTCAAGGTGCGGTGGCTATGAAGCTAAGGAACGAGCTATTTTACGCACCATTTGTGAAATTGGCCTTTTGCATTATGACCAAGCATTGAACTCCACCATGGCATGTGAGTTTATTGGTGTGGAGGGACTCGAACGATCGGCCAGACGTAAACTCTTGGGATTTTTCAAGCGAAGTGATCAGCATAAGTTAAAAAACTACATCAATCCCGCTGCTTCCATAGACAAAGCCTTCCCACGGGTGAGATTCAAGCACGATTGAGAAGTGGTTGCGGGGACTTAGGGTGTGCCTAGAAGTTTAGATTATAATATTGTACGTTCTTAACGTTTCCAAAGATTCCTTTGTTAATCAAAATAATATGTTGATTAGTTAATACTAATTTATCTTTGAAGGCTGCTAAAGCACCACCATATGAAATTCTATCGCTGTTCATCAAGATTGACTCATTAGGTGCTAACTTATATCCTTTTGCCACATAATCACCTCCTATTATTATGGATTTATTTTAAGTAGTCAGTTCATAATATATTTATATTATTAATCATATACTTATCTTTATTTTTTTTACAAGTAAGCGTTTGCGTTTAGCCGTTAATAATAAACTAACTCGTGTATTATTTGCCTTATAATCCCTTATATTCTTGATGCCATTATCAAAACCTTAGAGTTTGAAACTGAAATTAAATAAATTGTAGTGTAAACCAACCGGTTATTTCTCTGTTGGTTTTTCTCTTTTTTTGTTAGGGATATCACATTGCGCTACTTAATGCCATCTGATTAAGTGTCATATTTTGACTTATTTATTTAGAATGGTTATAATTAAGCTACCAAACTAAAGGAGCGATGTCACTATGTCATTAGATTTACACGATTACGGTAAGGATCCATTTGTCATTAACATTGAAGAAGCTACTTTACAAAACGACACATTCAGAACTGCCCTATGGACCGGTTCACAGCTACAAGTTACCCTCATGTCCATCCCAGTTGGCGGCGATATCGGCGGTGAAATCCATACCAAAGAGGATCAATTCTTACGTCTAGAACAAGGTCAAGGCCGAGTGATTATGGGGGAAAGCGAAGATAAGATTACTTTCGAGAAGGAAGTTGCCGACGATGATGTCATTTTAATTCCTAAAGGTGTCTTCCATAATGTGATTAATACGGGCGACCAACCAATGAAGTTGTATTCCATTTATGGCCCTGCGCATCATGCACATGGGACGGTTCATGAGACACAAGCCATTGCTGAAGCTGAGGAAGAAGAACACGATCATTAATTAGTTGTAAATTTAGCTATAAAAAGTCAGAGTGATTCGTCACTCTGACTTTTTTCGTTGGGGTCATATAGTTGAGAATGTTGGTGAGTATCTTAAAATATCGTACTCCTAACAAGGCGGGATATTTAGGATTCTTTGTCCTAATGATTCCGGTAAAATAAAATCATTATTATCAGCCAGCATTCAATATCTTGCTGTAAAAATTCCATTATCATTACAATTCAAAAAAACAACCACTCAGAAATCCAGAATTTGTTAGCACTTTAAAAGTTAATGTCCTAGCGGTAATTGAATATTCCTTAATTTTTAATTGGTACGGTGAATGTGTTGTCAGTGGTTGCGTAGAATGATTCGTCTGAATTACAGTCGCTCGATCTTAAGCAATTGTTTTTCAGCATCGACAGTTGCCATCGCACCATACTGCATTGACATTTTAGGATAGGCGTGGCCGAAGTTTATATTGTAAAGAATTGGGATGTCATCCACTAAAACATCACACACTACTGCTTTATATTCTTCGAAATAGGCTTCGACTTGCGGCTTCCCAAATAGCACACCCTTGATGCCCTCAAACAAGCCACCATCTTTCAACCTTTCCTAGACAAAATTTGAAAACAAGATTTCACGAAGGCGCTTTTTGGATGTCCAACTAGTCGTGGTTAAATAACGACGGCCCATTGGATCCCTCACCCTTTAACCAATCTCTATTTAGCACAAAAAATAGACTACCGGATAATCCGATAATCTATTTCGTAAATATTAGTTATTGTTGACTTGTTTCGCTAAACTCTCTAGTAAATGATTGTACCATCGATTGGATTCACATATCGACGTTGAGCAAGTGTTGGTTCATCATCTGTTACAATACTAAATTGCCAAACTGGGAAATAAGCACTTATATCAAGAGACTCTTGGTATAAAGGCATGTAAACGATTGATGCATCTTGAATATAACTAACCGTTGGATATTTCGCAAAAATTTCCTCATCTGTATATGTATAAGTCTGAGAAACAATTTCTAGAACCTCTTCATAACTTACAGCTTCCGAATAAGTATCTAGCATGTGACCAATCGGGATATGAGCTAGTTGGAAATGTTCAAAACCTTGATGTGTCAGTGCGAACTCTCCACCAAGCAAGACAATATTCTCAGGAGTCCCCGTACCATTTGATGAAACCACAGGATAATCATTTAGGTAAGGAGCGAATTTACCAAAATAAACTTCAGAAACCTCATCAGTAAAAGGTTCACTTGTCTCTTTGATTGGCGTTAAATTTTCATGATCAACATATTCTTGCATTTCATCCTTCGTCATACTTCTCATTTCTATTCTAACATCATCTAAACCAAAGACTTGGTTAGTAAAATCCTTAACCTTTTGTTCAGCTTCAGCAAATGAAAGGAAGCCTAATTCTTGGTTTGTCATTTCAAAAGAATCTTCATACCAACTATAAAAACTAATTAACTTGTTGGTTAAACCACTGTAAGGATTGATCAATGCAATATAGCTACTGAACAAAGTTAGATCATCCTTAAGAGCCAAATGTTCAAATTGCTCTACCTGGAAATATTCTTTACTTTTCTCAAATTGATAATGCGGTGCTTGGTGTTCTTCCTCTCTATAGATGGCTAATTGTCCGTAATACTCTTCCATCCCTTTCACGATTTCTTCCGATGTGATCTCACCGTAAGAATAGTAAGGAATAGTTGTCAAATCTGTCTGATTGGCCATGGCATCCGGATGAATATATAAAAACTCATTCACCTCTCCATAAGCAGAAAAACCCTGTGTCTCAGCATTGACGACCAGCCCCTCACTTAAAACCGACAGCATCGCCGTAAACAACAAGCCTACCTTTAGAAATTTCATTTTAACACTCCTTTTCATATGATAGCTTCAGTATAGCCCGCCCCTTCGCCGAAGAATGGCGATTTACTTATTTGACCGATTCTACTACCTATCCTGTATCACTAGCGTCTGCCTCACCTCATGCTCAGTCACATCCGTCAATAATTGGATCTGAGGATTCTCCGCTATCACCTTCTTCACAAAATATAAACCATGACCATCTGCAGCAGAAGCAACATTCAGCCCCGTCCGATTGGCCGGTGACAAAGGCTTATCCAACAAACTACCTAAACTTTGGCAAGAATTTGTCACCATAAACAAAGTCTGCTGACTCTCTTTTTTTAACAAGATAGTTATAAATTTATTCTCAGCCTGACTCGCTGCTTGAATCGCATTATCTAGTAATATCGACAGCAAGCGTACCAATAAAACGGTCGAAATAGAAAATCCATCTAAATCGGGTGACAGCTCAATCCCTATTCTAATCCCCTCGGACTGAGCGTTAACAAGTTTGGTGTAAAGAATACTCTTGACTTCCATTAAAGAAATCTGACTCAATTTGCCTAATTCAAATTCATCCGACTGAATTAACTTCTGGGTCGGCGCAACGGTCTCCTCAAAAATTTGTCGCGTCCCCTCCATATCACCGGCCTCAATCGACAAACGCATCGAGTAAAGAATATTCAAGTAATCATGACGAAAAGTCGATAACTGATTATAAAGCCGCTCGATATTCTCGTTATACTGCTCAATACGCGCTAATTGCACTTTTTTAAGCTGCTTTTCATCTCGTTTTTTCATAATAAAATGCAGACTAATAATCACAAGCAAGCCAGTAATCAATAATTGATAGAACATGATTGACTGGAAAGGTAATAAACGCGCCAATGGTTGGCTATATCTCAATGGCTTTTGAAGAAATATACTGACTAATAATAAGGAGACAGCAATCAGCACTTGATGGCTCTGGTGTAGTTTAGAAACCTGCCCACGATCCAATAAAATCAAACCTCTTGCTAATAACAGCTTCAGTAAGTCTAAAGCGAAAATGATCATAAAAAAAAATGTTGGATTGCCAGTTAGCCGATTGGGTACGAATAGAGTTAACAAAGCAGACAAGCCACGCTCAAACAACAAAACAATGGAAATTAAACTGATCAGTCGAATCAGCTGGGTCACAATATTTAATTGTAATGACTGGCGATTTTTAACCAAGAGAAAGAGAATGAAGAAGACTCCTATAATCATCAATTTCGCAACCTGATAGTAAGCAAGCACATAAAACCAGGCGACTAAAGCAATGACATATAAAGCATTCGACAAACGTCGCTTCTTCTCTAGACTACAAATAGCCACTGTTAAGAAAATAAATAAGTAAGCAAATAACACATTATGGCTGAGGAATAACAGTTGATTAAGCTTCATAGTGTGTCTCCTTCATAGGTCTTTAGTTGCTCTTTCAAGCGTTTATAATAAGTCCGCGTCACTGGAATGCGGCTATCATTCTTCAAAACAATTTCTCGTTTACTTAAATTAAAATGTGAAATTTGCTGACTATTGATGACAAAAGCTTGGTGCACCCGCCACAAACGAGTATCTAATTTTTCAATGTCACTTAAAGCGCCGTAAAATTCAACAAATCTTTTGCCCGCATTAACGCGAATCATGTGATTGCCCACCACTTCGAAGAAATTCAATTCTCGCCAGTCAATTGACAGGGGTGTCGAGAGAAATTCAAGCACCAGTTTTTCCTTTTCTTGACCATTCTGTGTAAAATAAACTGCTAAGCAGTCTCGGATTTGTTGTTGGAAGGCCTCTTTTTCAAGATTCTTATTAACGAAAGTCAAGGCTGACACCATATATTGGTAAGACTTATAAGCCAGTTGTTGATGAGTCGTCACAAACACAATGATTCCCTCGGCGTCAAAGACACGAATCGCTTGCGCAATCTTCAAGCCCGCTTCGGTGTCGGTATTTATTTTAATATCTAAAAAGTACAAATTTCTTTCGGTTGATTGTTGAGCTGCCAATAACAGGTCGCTTCCTTTGTAATGAACACTTATTTTTTCATTGGGATAATGATAATCATTGATTAAATCTGCAAGTAAATGCTGAAGATAAGTCGCTTGATTCACTTGGTCTTCCAGAATAAAAATTGTCACATCATTGCCTCCTTTTCAATTATCGTCCTTTCAATATTAACAAAAAATAAAGCTTCCTGCGTAATACTTGCCTATCTGACATTTATTTCAGCCTATCCGTCATACGTCTCCTTCAAAGTGGTTTATCCGCGTAAACTATTAGGCTATCAAACGCCTTATGACTGTTTCGCGAGAGATTTTCACAAAGAACACCAAATGCAACAGACGAATGAACTAATTAGTGCTTGACACCGAGTCTCATTCGGCATGACTTGATTGCTGGCAAGTGTCAGTTCGTTCAAGACACTACGATGTTATTTGTAATTTTTGTTTTCTGGTGTTTTACAGAATGAGATCGGTAGCGACAAAATATCCACGATTGAACATTACACATCGCTCTTTTGCATCAGGCAGGGAAGCGGACGAATTTGTCCATATGTTCGGTTCACATAAAGCAGTCAAACCTGAAGTTTTGGTTCGCTGGGAACAAGTGAATTAATATGATGATAAGCCCTGTTTTAATTTCGAAGACCTTAGGACAAATAAATTCTTGATTTCTACTTTTAAAAATAGCTTGAAGCCTTTCAGCTACCAGTTTTACAGATATTGGATGAGAGTGGTGGTATTTGTCCCGTGATAGTTGGGACACTTATTATTTACTTAGTTAACAGTTTTCTCTGTATTTATGAAGTGTCTTACTTTGACTTTATTATTTAGAATGATTATAATTAAGTTATCAAATAGCAAAGGAGCAGATGCACAATGTCATTAGATTTAAGAGATTACGGTAAAGATCCATTTGTCATTAACATTGAAGCAGCTACTTTACAAAACGACACATTCAGAACTGCCCTATGGACCGGTTCACAGCTACAAGTTACCCTCATGTCGATCCCAGTTGGCGGCGATATCGGCGGTGAAATCCATACCAAAGAGGATCAATTCTTACGTCTAGAACAAGGTCAAGGCCGAGTGATTATGGGGGAAAGCGAAGATAAGATTACTTTCGAGAAGGAAGTTGCTGACGATGATGTCATTTTAATTCCTAAAGGTGTCTTCCATAATGTGATTAATACGGGCGACCAACCAATGAAGTTGTATTCCATTTATGGCCCTGCGCATCATGCACATGGAACGGTTCATGAGACACAAGCCATTGCTGAAGCTGAGGAAGAAGAACATCACCACCATTAATAGGTAAAGTATCCCCTGAGAGAGAAATCTTTCAGGGATTTTTGTTTAAGGGGTAAATGAATAAAGTGCACTCGAAAGTGGATTTTTATGAGTGCATGTCTCTGCTGAAGCGACAATTGCTCAGCAACCTGCTTGAAACAACTGGCGTTGCCAGTGCGTTTTCGTATGGCAGCAGAGTTGATTTTGTTATACTATTTTTAAGAGGTAAGGACGATGCGTTGCTTGCTTACCGAAGCTAAATTAGCTTTAAATGGTATTCTAACGAAAGTATTGATGGCTGAAGCTGAGACTAAAGTGGTGAATACTTGTATTCATTAATTAAATAGGAGGAATTTATAATGAAAAAAACGTTATTTATAAAAAAAGGCGCGTTACTTGGGGCTAGTCTGCTTGCATTGGGCACAGTGACTGCCTTGCCGGTGGCCGCGCAAGAGGATGCGTCCGAAACGACGAGTGAATCTACTAGTACAGAGAGTGTCGATGAAGAGAGTACTGATGAAGCGACCGCTAATTTCTTAGAAACTGAAGGCAGTGACGTACAGCTAGCTTTAGTGGCGGAAATTGAGTTATTTCAAGCTGAGTTTCCTGACGTAGACATCGTAGAATTAGACATTGATTTGAAGAAAAATGGTTCTTTCGAGATTCAAATCGACGGCCAAGATGCGGCTAACGAATTTGAGGTCACCATTGATAGCCAGACAAATGACATCAAGAGTCAAGAGCAGGACCGATTAGATGATGATGATGATGTGAAAATGGCTTTGGATTTCGAGCAGCTATTGTCAATTGATGAGATTACGTCAATTGCTTTAGATGACGTTGGCTTTGGTGAAGTGACGGACTGGAATCTAGAGTACGACCGTGATCACGATCGTTTCGAATGGGAATTAGAAGTTTTTGACCAAGTGACGAAAGACGAAGCTGAGTTAACGATTGAGGGCTTAACTGGCGAAATTCTTGAAAGTGAATTAGATGATTAAGGACGTTGACCTTTACTAAAATTAATCCATTGCTTCAGGCTTTCCTAGCTTAGTTAATTGCTTATATAATAGAAATACGGCTTAGTTTTCGAACTAGGTCGTATTTTTTTAGGTGTTTAAGGTTAAATTGCTTAGGAGTGCTGCTTCATGATTGGCTTAAGACGAAGGCTTTCAATTACCAGGGGGAAAGATGTTGGGCGAGACGGGCGATAGTTGTCGCATGGTGGGTAGCCACTGGATTTGTGATGAGTATATGAACTAAGAAACACCTTAAAAGTTTTCTGATGATTTGTTATCGGAAACTTTTTGGGTGTTTTCATATTTTGCCGAATGATAAGCAATATTCTCTAACTTCGAGATAAGTTAATCTTCCCAGCTGTCCTATTCTAAGTGCTGCTTAACATATTCTGCAACGTTGCAGAATTTAATTTCCCATGCTGAGTCCTTTTCTGACAAGTATTCTGCCAGATAATTCTCTTTATTTACCGAATCTATTTGCAAATAAGAACAAACGTTCGTATAATGTGGGTAGAGATATATTTAGGAAGGAGGTTCTTTGAAACGATGGGTTATATTGATTATTCACTTGAACCGCGGTCTGACATTGCTTTTGTGGATATGAAGTCTTTTTATGCGAGTGTTGAATGTGTTGAGCGCGGGCTCCACCCTTTAACGACTTCGCTGTGTGTGATGAGTCACGGTGATAACAGTAAGGGCTTGATCCTGGCGAGCTCCCCTACTTTCAAAATAGTCTTCGGCAAGCAAAATGTCGGACGTGCTTATGATTTACCTTTTAATGTGCATACGCGTAAATTTAGTCACTCAAACGCTAGACGGCAAGGTCTCGATATCACACCCGAATATATTCGCTTTATTGAAGCCTGGGCCAAACGGACGATTTTTGCTGCACCGAGAATGGGCTTGTATATTCAGCGTAATATGGAGATTCAAACGGTCTTACAGAACTACTCACCTAAAGCAGAAGTTCACCCCTACTCAATTGATGAAGGCTTTGTCGATTTAACACGCTCGCTTGATTATTTCGCCCCCGATAAGATGATGTCAAGACGCAATCGCTTGGATTTGGTTTCTGGAAAGATCCAACGCGATATTTGGAAAAAGACTGGGGTCTATTCAACGATTGGCATGAGCAATGCGAATCCTTTACTCGCTAAACTAGCGCTCGACAATGAAGCCAAACAAACACCAACCATGCGTGCGAACTGGTCTTATGAAGATGTTGAAAGTAAAGTCTGGGGCATCGAGACGATCACTGATTTCTGGGGAATTGGTAGCCGGACTGAAAAACGTTTAAATCGACTAAAGATTTATTCGATTAAAGAGTTGGCTAATAGTAATCCTGATTTATTAAAAGCTGAGTTTGGGGTAATGGGCCTTCAGTTATGGTTCCATGCCAATGGCGTCGATGAAAGTAATGTCTTGGAACCTTACCGTCCTAAAGCGACGGGGATTGGTAACTCACAAGTCTTACCGAAAGATTATTATAAACAATCCGATATTGAACTAGTCTTGTCCGAGATGGCCGAACAGGTCGCCATTCGCTTACGTAAACGCCAGAAGAAGGCAACCGTTGTGTCGATTTATACAGGATTTGCACGCGATGTTGAAAAGAAATCAATCAGTGTTCAAAAGAAAATTGATCCTTCTCAAAGCACGAAAGTTTTAACCGGCTATGTGATTGAGCTATTTCGAAAGAAATATACTGGCGGGGCTATTCGTAATATCGGTGTACGCTTCGACGGGCTAGTCGATGAAATTTATACCGTCTATTCACTATTTGATGATGTAGAAGAAATCGAAAAGGTTGAACGCGTTGAACAGGTAGTTGATGATATCAGGGCTAAGTTTGGCTACCTTTCGCTCCAGAAAGCCACCTCGCTGTATGAAAATTCTCGGACGGTTGCACGTAGTAAATTAATTGGTGGTCATGCTGGCGGTGGCGCGGGTGGATTGGATGGTTTAGCATGAGCGTCAACCGCGACTATCTGCCCTTTAAATCGGCTCGCCAATATCAAGATCGCAAAATGGCCAAATGGATGGGCTTCTTTTTATCTGAACATACATCAGCTCTTGGTGAATTAGAAGAAACCTTCGACTTTGGTACTGCCCTACCCTTTAGTGAAAGAATATATTTACTGAGCCAACTCTTCGCCAATCAACAGAAGGCGGCATTCGCCGTACGTCAACCTAAGCTAGTCCAGACGATTAAAGGGACAATTACTCAATTTATCGATTCAAAAATTGGGATAGCTAGCGACAGTGGTTACCACTTTGTCGCTATCGAAGATGTTTTAAGCATTCAATTAATCCAGGAGGAAGATTTCTATGACGAGCCGTAAACTGCGCCAAACTGAGTTACAGTTTGATTATTTCAGTGAAAATTATCGTCAGTTTGAAGAAGATTTCTATCAATATTCAGCCATGAGCCTTCCTCTGACTTTTATTACTGATGACTTATTATTATCAATGGCTGGCTCTCAAAAAAATTACTTTATATTAAATAGACATAATTCACTTGATCAAAAGGATCATTATTTTATTTTTAACGTTAAGATGGCTTCTGAAGCTAAGATGGTCAGAATTTATGAGTATGTGGGACATCAGCGTTCGTTGGACTAAGTTAGCGTGGCAGAAGTTATCCCTATTTAAATGAAATGAGTTGACCTATTTGTTTTACTGTTTATTGAACAACAGACTTACCTCACTAAAAGTACTGAGTGAGATAAGTCTGTTGGTTTATTTTATTTAAATTCTTCACCGTGCTTCTTACTAAGTTGCAATGCTAATGCAATCACTTGATGCATATCATAATAACGATATTGTGCTAATCGCCCAGCAAATGTAATTTGAGGACTTTCTTTGGCAAGTTTAAGATAGTTAGAATACAAAGCATTATTCTCTCGATTATTAACAGGATAATAAGCTTCTTTTCCACGTTCATATTTAGCCGGATACTCATGAGTGACTATAGTTTTGGATTGACGCCCAAAATCAAAATGCTTGTGTTCGATCACACGTGTATATGGAGTGTCAGAATCGGTATAGTTAACCACTGCGTTACCTTGATAGTTCTCCATATCTAATACTTGTGTTTCAAAATATAAGCTACGATATTCCAATTCACCGAATTGATAATCAAAAAACTGATCAATCATACCCGTATAAAGAATATGCTGATATCCATTTAAGTAAGTTTCTTTTTCATTAAAAAAATCTGTCTCTATTGAAACAGTAATATTGGGATGTGCTAACATTTTCTCAATGATTTGCGTATAACCACCTATTGGAATCCCTTGATAACGATCATTAAAATAATTATTATCATATGTCAAACGAACAGGTAGTCGTTTAATAATAAATGCTGGTAATTCAGTTGCTTTTCTTCCCCACTGCTTTTCTGTATAGCCTTTAATTAGCTTCTGATAGACATCCACACCAACCAAGCTAATTGCTTGCTCCTCCAAATTTTTCGGCCGTGGCCCAACCATTGAACGTTGACTGTTGATGATTGCCTCAGCTTCTTGAGGTGTGCTCACGCCCCACAACTTAGAAAATGTGTTCATATTAAAAGGTAAATTAAAGATTTCTCCCTTATAATTTGCAATCGGGCTATTAACATAATGATTAAAAGAAGCAAATTGTTGTATGTACTCCCAAACTTTGACATCATTGGTATGAAAAATATGTGCCCCATACTTATGAACTTGAATGTCTTCTAATTCGTAAGTATAGATATTTCCCCCTAGGTGATTTCTTTTTTCAATGACGTCAACTTTATAACCTTTCTTTGCCATCTCATGGGCATAAGTTGACCCTAATAGACCAGATCCAACAACTAATATTTTGTCTAACATCATAAACTCCTTCCCTAAGAACGCTTCCCTGCTTTCAGTGCTTCCATGTAGAATGAAATAGAAGCATTAATATTTCTACGATAGAGTGATTTAGCAGAGTGTCTTTTACTTATTAAACAAATATTAACTATAGCCTGATACTTTTCTAGCGGCTTTATATAAAGTATTTGATATTTTTTTGCCTTTACGTCCTTTAATATTTAATATACGTGCAAGTATCGTTTGGGATATTTGTTGATAGGCTTCAGGTGATTGTTTTTTCAAATAGTTCCATAAGGCTTGTTTTTGCATCAAACTTTCATGAGTATCCATTTTATTCAATAAAGCGATTGAGATGAGTGTCACAACTTGGATATGACGGACTAAATAATCGTTTAATTTGGGGTTTAATTCTGATGTTTGACCATACACATCAATCAATATTTGATTCACTTTTATTTGTTGATCGATACGTTTCATCATCATTGTTTCAGTAATCGATTGATCATCTCGTCCTATGAAATAGCGGTATAAAGGCACATCTAAATAATATAGTGTCGAAACTTGTTGAAGTGGGACAAAGACAAATAAATTATCTACATAAAATGTATGCTCCGGCAATTCAAGGCCACTTTTCTTTAATACTTCTGTACTAAAAATCAACGAATGCATTAATAAATATTGACGTTTTTTGAATTCAGCCAGATCCTCCCAACCAACTATCTGTTTAACCGGAATGATACTTTTGTATTTCATTTTCTTTTTTTTCAAGATGTTTTCTTGCTCATAAACAAAATCAGATACTAACATATCTACTAATGTTCCATTCGCTACAAATTTTGCCAGTTGGTCTATTACTTGCATTAAAGCTTCTGTATTCAACCAGTCGTCGCTATCGACGACTTTAAAATAATAACCTGTTGCGGCTTTAAGCCCGGCATTCACAGCTCCACCATGCCCTTTGTTCGGTTGATGAATGACTTTTACAATCGACGGATACTTAGCAGCATAGTCATCTGCGATTTGAGCAGTATCATCAACTGAACCATCATTAACAATAATCACTTCAACTACATCTCCCCCCTTGAGACATGATTCAATGGACTTCCGCATATAACCACTCGAGTTATAGCAGGGAATTGTAATTGTTAATAATTTCATTAATTATCTACACCTTTCAAATTCTAGCTATTTATCGCTAAATAAAACTTAAGTTTATTTTTTCATAATCACAAATTTAAGCATAGGGTAATTTATAACAACCTGCAAGAAAATATTCACCACATTTGCAATTGTCTGAGCGACACCTATGCTAAATCCAAATCCAGTAAACAAACTAATCGTATATGGAGGTAAAATAATCGATACAACCCCTGCAAATACGACAGTTAGAATATACCAGTGTAAAGTACTTGAAATAGAATTATTAGCTCCAAACACTAGATTTCTTTGAACAATATAATTCACAATCTGTGCACCTACATAAGCGAGCAGAAACGATAGAAAGCCTGTTAAACCACCGTTTTCTACTGAGTAATTGAAAATAAACCAATTAAAACTCTGTTCAGAAAAAGTTTTGAATAAAAATCCTGTTCCTAGCCATAATAATATAAAGTTTGTCACCGTGGCAATATTAGACAACACATTAAATTTAATAAACTCCCACAAGTCTGGATGACTTCCTATCCAGTTTTTCAACCTATCTCTCATTTATTTGCTCCTTTTCGTTAGTCGTCTATTTTCAAAAAAGGCGCTAATCATTCCTTTACTCCCTGACCAGAAATTTCCATTGACCATTCGAACAATTTCATTGACCATTCTTTGATTTATTAAGCCACCAGTCATTTTTGCCATTGCTCGAAACGTCATATTATAATTAAAGTACAGGTTTAAATTAGGTTTTCCTTTGGCCATACTACGATTTAATAAATAAGTTATTAATTGATAAGCTTTTCTAGCAACCCAACCTTTAGCATAATACATTTGTGATAAAGTATCGTTAACTCCTAATGGTTGAGCAGTGTTCCACTTCTTATCCGGTAAAGCTCTTGCGATTAGTATCTCATAAATATCATCTGATACATTCTGGATATTTGCCCCTCGATATTGTTCCAAAACTTCTTGAGTATAAATTCCTGATGCATCGATTCCTTCTTTTTCAACTGTTGCAAATAAATGAAGTTTCTGGCTACTTTCACCAATGGCTAAAGTATAATTCCCCGCTTCAATTTCCCATTTATTAGCCGATGGATTGAAAAATTCAAAGGCTCTCTCTGGTATTTCGATCGTTAGTTGCTTAGTTTCTCCAGGTTCCAAGAATACTTTTTGAAAAGCAACAAGTTCTTTTGAGCTTCTAAAAATGGCTGATTGTTCTTTAGAAAGATAAACTTGAGCCGTCTCAGCAGCTGGAATAGAACCAACATTGGTTAAAGCGAACGTCACTGCATGTTCAGATATCGTCAAATTAGAATAGACAAAGCTTGAATAACTCAATCCAAAACCAAACGGAAATTGGACTGGTATATTTGCTGTATCATAATAACGATACCCTACAAAAATACTTTCTTTATATTCACTCGTTGCCTCTAATCCAGGGTAATAATTTTTCGATGGTACGTCTTGATACGACAATGGATAAGTTTCATTTAACTTACCTGAAGGTGAATGCTTCCCTGTCAATAAATCCCAAGTCGCTTGACCGCTTGCTTGTCCAGCTAAATATGTATGTAAGATAGCTGATACTTTCCCCTCCCAGGGCAATGTCATTGGCGAACCACCACTTAATACAACGACTACATTCTTATTGATCGAACTAATACTTTCTATTAAATGTTGCTGATTGCTAGGGAAATTCATGTCACTACGATCCATCCCCTCAGATTCTGATATCTCAGGTAATCCAGCAAAAATTATAACCACATCAGCTGCTTTAGCTCCTTCAATCGCTTCATCTATCAGTGTCTGATTGATAACATTTTCACGCGTATATCCCTTAAACAGCTGAACATTTGGATTAGAGAGGTCTTTAACAACTGATTCTATTGATTCTAACTGCGTTGGGTTAACCAAGGATGATCCTGAACCTTGATAACGTGGTTCAAAGGCAAAATCACCAATTAACGCAATCTTCTTTTCCGTAGATATTGGCAGAATTTTGTCCTTGTTCTTTAAAAGTACCGCGCTATTGAGCGCCGCTTCATAGGCTAACTGATGATGTTGAAAAATTGTTTTTTCAGTCAAATCATCACTAGCTGTTTCATCATGTGCTAACTTCAATACAACAGATAATAACTCGTCTACTCGTTGATCCAATACTGTTTCACTTAATCGGCCCTCTTCGACCGCTTGAGTTATTTCTAAAGCGCCAGCGACTCCGGTTCCCGGCATCTCAAGATGACTTCCTCTTTCAACGCCTAATACATGGTCGTTACTACCACCCCAGTCTGTCACCACCGCCCCCTCATAGTTCCATTCGTCATACAGTATATTTTCAAGCAAGTGTTGGTGTTCATTCGCATATTGACTATTAATACGATTATAAGCAGTCATAATAAAGTCTGTTTTGGCTTCTTTAACGGATGCTTCAAATCCTGGAAGATAAATTTCACGCAAGGTTCTCTCATCAATAATAGAATCATTCGACATCCGTCTTAATTCTTGGCTATTGACCGCGTAATGTTTAGGTGTCGCTGCCACTCCTTGACTTTGAATTCCTTTAATATACCCCACAGACATACGAGCCGTAAGATAAGGATCTTCACTGAAGTATTCAAAATTCCGTCCGCATAATGGATTTCTTTTAATATTTAAACCCGGTCCTAAAATAACATTCACTCCGAGTTCACGTGCCTCTTTTCCCAAAGCTTGACCAATGCGATTAGCAAGTTCTTCATCCCAACTATTTGCTATCGTTGCTGCCGTGGGGAAACAAGTTGCTTCAATACTTTTATTTAAACCTAAATGATCTGCGCTTCCTAACTGTTTTCTGATACCATGTGGACCATCAGATAAGAATAATGATGGTATGCCTAGATGTTTATAGTCTTGTGTTTGCCAAACGTTTTTCCCTGACATCAACGAAGCTTTTTCAAACAATGTCATTTTCTCAACAATGTCTTGATGTTTCACTTCCTCAATCCCCCCTCTACATAAATAAAATATGCTTCTAAGATGTGTTATCTTTACTTAGAAGATAATGCATCAAAGAAGCATATTTCTAAAATCGATCAAACATTAAACACTGTTTGAATCAAATATCTTTTAATCTAGTCAACATATGTTGCGGTTCTTTCGTCTTGAATAACGCCGCTATAATTTAAACCGAAACCAAAATCATAACTATTACCGTCGCTATCTACATATGGAGTCATATCTCTTGCAACATCTTCTAACTGTGCTTCTACTGTATCCATATCGATTGGGAATTGGATTGGTAGTAAACCTTGAGGTTCGTGGTTTCCAAGGATCGTTTCTAATAATACAGAATCATCCACTCCAAACCCTACAATAATCGCATCTGCTTTATCTTCAAACTCTGACATTATAACTGGACCTTTAGCTTTCATTGCCACAAATAGTGGGATGTCTTTTCCAGATGCTTCAATCAACGCAGCTGCATTCAGTACAGCGTCTAGATCTGCTTCGTTTCCAATAATTGATGTTTTACCTTTGTAACTTCTGTTTTCTTTAGATCCATCCTCTAATACATCGCCACCGATTGATACTTCACGAACATTTTCTCCATCAGCTGTGTATGGACGGTATTGCAATGACAATGGATAGTACTCATTCTCCTCATTTAAACCTGCATTACTGAAGTTATTACCATTATTTGGACTTTCCATACCGACAATCACTAAATCAACTTCAGATAAATCTGTTAGTAATTCATAACCAGTAACATTTCCTTCTTCATCTTTTATTGGTGTATCAGTAACCACTTCTTTGAAGTATTGTTGTGCTGATTCGATATTTAATGTCGCTTGATGCGTTGTAGTTATATCTCCACCAAATTGCCATTCAGTTTTAGTTGATGCTGGAATATAAACTGTTTTATCTTTATATGACTCAATGTCCCCAGCAGCAATCACATTATCTTTATTTTTAAGCATTACAACCGAGTCTAACTGAGCTTGATAACCAGCTTCAACTTTATCAGCAGATGCTACAACTTCTTTTGATTCTTCAAGCACTAAGTATGGATTTTCGAAAGCACCTACTAACAATGTATTACGAACAATTCGTTTACCACTTTCACGGAATCTTTCATCTGCTGGCTGATCAACTTCACCATTCTCAAATGCTGCTTCCCATAATTCATATGCATCTAGAATAGGTTGCTTATCATTGTTTCCACCAAACATATCCATTCCTGATTTAATTATTTCGAAATGACGTTCTTCAACGGTACTGTCTTCATGTCCATATGCTGATCCGCCAGGTCTATCTGGATTGTCATCACTAAATCGAGTGACACCCCAGTCAGTGACTAACACACCATCAAAGCCATCTTCTTGACGTAATTTTTGAATTAATTCTTCGTTATAAGCAGTCCCCACAAATTCCTCACCAAACAATGGATTTCCATCTGCATCTAATTGAATAGAATAAGATGTCATCATTGAAGTCACTTCGCTCGTTTCACCACTTAAATTCAAGCCACTATCGATGAATAATTGGTAATGCTCCTCAATGTTATCGCCAGGATACACGCCAAATTTCCCTTCAAATGTATGACTTTCTCGACCAGATTCACCTGGTCCATCACCTGGGAAGTGTTTAATCATAATATTAATTGAATCTGCTCCCCACCCCACATCATTACCTTCATCATCATAAGTGGATTGAGATTGATTTGCGTAAGCTTCTGCCATGTCTGATGCTAAGTCGATATCCTCACCAAACGTACCATCAATTCGTAACCAACGTGGCTCTGTGGCTAATTCAATTTGAGGCCCTAAGGCGGTTGTTAATCCCATTGCACGATATTCTGCTGATGACATCTCCGAGAATTGACGCATGATATCGGGATTAAATGTTGCGGCTAATCCTAAATTGGACGGCCATCTTGATATATCTTCTCCAGCCGCATTGTATGCACCTGATGTATCTCCTGCTCCTGAACGAGGATCAGAACTAAAGTTAACAGGGATAATTGGCAAGCCATTATCTAACTGCTCTACAAAAGCTTGCATTTCATTTGCCCATTTAACAGTAGCATCTAAATCATTCGGTCCTGCATGCAGTACGTTACGTAGATTATCATTTTCCAAGAATGTCTTCTGATCGTCAGTTAAGCCTGCAGCCTGATCTCTTTGATGTGAACTAAATAACATTAAGCCTGCAATTTGTTCAATGCTTAGTTCCTCTGATAAAGCGACAGCACGGGTTTCGGCATCTTCTCTCCAATCTTCCCAAACATCCAACTTGCCATTACCATTCATGTCTTTAAAGTAGTATGTTTCTCCTTCGACTTCCTCAGTTAGAATTTGGATTCCACTATCTAAAGAGAATCCAATTCTAGGTCCTCCATTAGGATTATCAACAATAGCAAATTTTGTTTGACCATCATCATAGACCGTGTAATCAAAGTCGTATGCTACTGCTTGCTCACTCGCATAGGGATCTTCTGCTGAATCCTCCTCACTGGCATAGGGATCTTCACTAGCATAAGGGTCTTCACTAGCGTAAGGGTCTTCACTAGCATATGGATCTTCACTAGCATAAGGGTCTTCACTAGCATAAGGGTCTTCACTAGCATAAGGGTCTTCACTAGCGTAAGGATCTTCTGTAGCATATGGATCCTTTTCTTCGGAATCTTCAGTAGCATATGGATCCGCTTGTCCATATGCTTTTACATTTTGACTTTGACCTGCTAAACTACTAAATCCTTTTGCGGCTGCAACAGTTGTATTAATTCCTGCTGAAGAAACAGTAGCTAAAACTAACCCACAAATTAACACTCTATTTTTCCAAGTATTTTGTTTCATATTGTCCTCCGTTAATAATCTTTTTATTGTGTTTCTGTTAGACTTGCTTTCTTAATTTTGTTAATAAGGAAATAAGCAAAAGTTAATAACACTAATACCATGACAACAACATATGCCAATAACCACCATGGGAAAGCTTGGTTAAAAGATTCAACCGCAGCAGAGTTTGCAACTGTATATAATATGTTCTTAGTTGCTTGTCTTAGCGCTTGTCTACCAGTATTCGTACCAGTACTTAATTCAGATGGTGCTCTACCAACAGGTGTTAACATTAAATCTCCACCGTTACGTATTGCTTGATCAGCGTCCATGAACCATTGGTAGTTATAGTCTGTAATCACCATCCCTTCAAATCCCCACTCATCTCTTAGTACCGTATTAAGCAATGCATTATCTGCCCCTGCCCAAACTGGTCCAAGTCTATTAAATGAAGACATGATAGCCGTTGTATTCCCTTCTTTAACTGGAATCTCAAAAGCTTTTAAGTATAGTTCACGAATTGCTTGCTCATTAGACCATGTTGTTACACCCAGACGATTAATTTCCTGATCGTTTACTGCAAAATGTTTAACATACATGTACACGCCATCTTCTATCGCTGCTGCTGTGACGTTTGCTGCCATTTTTCCTGACAACAATGGGTCTTCCGAGTAATACTCGAAATTTCTTCCTGAGAAAGGCGTGCGATGCAAGTTTACTGCCGGAGCATATAACCCTACAACATTATTTGCTAACGCTTCTAAGGCAAATGCTTTCCCCATTTGATTGGCTAAATCCATATTCCAAGTCGAACCAATCACAGTACCTGAATTAAATTGAACTCCTGTAACACCTGTTAACAAAGCATTAATTCCTGCTGGACCATCTACATCAGTTGTAGGTGGTTTTTCAACTGAATCGACTGCTTGAGTCGCATAGCCACCATATCCTATCAAGTTCACCATATCTTCAATAGATACTTGTTCTAGTAACTGATCCCATTTTGGATCATCGTAATCTAATCCTGTAAGATCTGACAGAACTAAACCATGATCCGCAAAAGTAATATCTACATCAGAATCATCATCTTCAACTGGAATTTCTTTAATTGCCGCTAACAGTTCTTCAGATGCCTCTTGATGGCTCGTTCTTTCAGTAGGGAGTGTTTCTTCCCAATTAGAACGACTAACATAGTTCAAATCAGCCTCTGCATGTTCAAACTGGGTTTCGGCGACTATATTATCTGAACTTCTTGGCGTATCATTGAAGACCACATTTTCCTCTTGTACATATTCAAATGAATCAATCACATCATGTGCGTTGTTCATTAATTTTATTTCATATGTACCCTTTTCCAATACATAGGATTTTTCATTTAAATGGTCAAATGAAGCCATATCATCTACAGTAAAACTCAACTCTAGTTCTTCACTTGCATTAGCCTCTAGTAAGCTAGTTTTAGCAAAATCTGCTAAAACCACGTGAGATTTTTCAATACTCCCTTCGGTGTAAGGTGCGGTAAAGTATACTTGTACAACTTCTTTACCTGCAACATCTCCGGTATTGGTTACCTTGAGAGTTAAAGTAATCTGGCCATCTTCAACTTTACTGTCAATAATCTCTTGTTCAAATGTAGTGTAAGACAGACCATATCCAAATGGATACTGAACCAATTCTTTGTAAGCTTCTTCATCGACTTCACCAGTCACATTATCAACAAAGCGCGTTTCATAAAATCGATATCCCATATAAATACCTTCGTTATAGTTAAGGAATTTTTCATATCGATTGTTTTCATCTCGACTATTTAAGTAAGCGAAATCACCAGCATTGTAATAAGCTGGGGCAGTAGTGACATCGTAGGCGTAAGTGTCTACGAGTTTCCCAGATGGATTCACCTCGCCGGAAAGTATTTTTCCTAAAGCGTTATTCCCCGTTGAACCAGGTCCACCAATCCATAAGGATGCTGTAATTGCATCATCTTTCAAGAATCCCAATTCCATCGCGTTACTAGAATTGATTACGACTATAACATTTTCAAAACCACTACCTTTAACACGCTCTAGTAATTCTTCTTCAATATCTTGTAATTCAAGGTATGATTTGCCTGGCGTACCATTTTGTAACTCTTCCATGTCCATTGGCAAGTCACCACCTTCACCACCATTTCTTGAGAATATTACGAGGGCTACATCAGAATATTCAACAGCATTTTCTAATAATTCATCTGTAAATAAGTCCATATTGGGTTCATAAATATTGTAGTCCCCACCCGTTAAATTAAAATTATTCTGCTGATCTTTCTTAGGCTTATTGCCATCGTACAATTCAATTAGTTCAGGGTTTAAACTAAAACCGGCATTTTCTAATCCCTGTTGAATAGTGATATTATTAGATTCATCTGATGCTCCTGATCCAGAACCACCATATACAGTTGAAACTGAGCCGATACCAAATACGTTCAATTGTTTATTATTGGATAATGGTAAACTATTGTCTTTGTTTTCCAATAAAACAATTCCTTCTTCTTGAATCGTTTCAGTCAGCGCCTTAGAATTGTTTTGCGCTTCAGTCAATGTTGTCTCATCTACCTGATTAGTTGCTAAATATAAATCGATTACATTACTAAACATATTGACAGCAATACTTGCGGCAGACAATAAAACGAGAGTTAAACTCATAAGAACGACGTACCATTTGTTCTTCCTAAATAAATTTTTATTGGTCTTCTTAATTCCCCATATTGCTAGAACAATGAGGATTACTGAAACAGTTGGAACAATATAAGCCATTAAATTTGTAGTAAAATCTATCTTCATATTTCTCTCCTCGTGAAAATTATTAGTACACACTTGCTACTTCAATCCGTTAATTCTCCTTTCTTTACTTTATTTACTATTAACCTTAGTATAATTCTCCTTAAGCATTTGTTAACGCTTTCTTCATAACTAGTCATTTTATCTTCACAACTGGTAACGCTTTTATTTTTGATGGTTCTATTCTAAAATAAAAGCTGAAAGATTTATTTCTTAACAAACTGTGGTAAGATTATTGTCAGATGTCTATTTAATCATTACTATTCTATCTGATATTCTAGTCAGCCCCACACGGAGGTGTTTATAATATTAAATATAGCAATTGTCGAAGATCAGCAAGAGGAAAGACTCAAAGTAGCTAGTTTTATTCAAACGTATGCCGAAAAATTTAATTTATCAATTAACATCGAATTTTATTCTGATGGCATTGAAATTATTGATAAATATGATGCAAAATATGACATCATTTATTTGGACGTCGAAATGGAATACCTAGATGGTATGTCTGCTGCAAAAAAAATTAGAGAATATGATTCCGAAGTTTTACTTGTGTTTATAACCAATCATTCACAAGTAGCTATTCAAGGGTATTCTGTTGAGGCAACAGATTTCCTACTAAAACCACTAAGTTATTTTACTTTCTCCACTCATTTTGAAAAGATTATTAAAAAAACATCTTTGCAAGAAACTAGCATCTACTTAAAAGTTGGTGGTATCTTGCAAAGAATCAACTTGAAAGAAATCTTATATTTTGAAAGCCAAGGACATAATATTCTAGTCCATACAACAGCTAAAACTATTCAAATTACTGAAACTTTAAGACATTTAGAAACGAAACTCGACCACTCATTTTTCCGTTGTAATCACTCTTTTATCGTCAACATGAACCACGTTCATGGAATCGAAGCCAATGACATTATCCTAACCAATTATGAAAAAATACCAGTTAGTCGCTCAAAAAAGAAAGATTTTTTAAGCCACCTAACAGAATTCATAGGAGATGAACTAATTTGATAGGCGAACTTCCTGATATTCCACGCGTTTATACTGCTTTTGCTGAATGGATGGCTTGTGTCTTTTATCTCTATCCCCTTTCAACAAGAATAAAGGGGAGAAAACTATACATTGGTCTCCTAGGTGCTCTAATAATTCAAATAGCTTTGCAACTTATAGCTGGAACCTTCCCGCTAATCCTCTGGATTTTTGGTATCATATTAAATATTATTTGGATGGGAGTTGTGATTCATTTCTTTGGCCGAACGTCTAAAAGTCACACTCTATTCTTATTATCGATTTCCTTTATCGTTTCAGAATTAATGGCTGCTTTTGGTTGGCAAATTTATTCTTACTTTATTTGGAACAGATTGTTTGATCATTTTCTCTTAGAAATTGGAGCTAATTTCATTAGTTTCTTTCTTATATTACTTATTCTATATTTCGTTGAAAAACAGGTACAAACTAAAGAAATAAATATTATTATAACTTATCGAGAAGCTTTGATAGCTGGTCTGACAGGTATCATGATTTTTATTATTAGTAACATTGGTTTTTTACTCTCTAGCACCAGCTATTCATTAGGTTATTCTTCTGCAATTTTTTTTATTAGAACTGTAGTTAATATCTCAGGTATTTGTATACTTTATTTACAACGATTCCAAATGAAAGACACCTTACTTAGAAAAGAAGTACTCGCTATTGAGAATGTATTCAATAGTCAATACCAACAATATAAAGCTTATTCTGAAAATTCACTTGCGGTTAGACGAACATATCATGATTTAAAACATCAAATTGATATTATTCGTAGTGAGCAGGATAAGCGTAAGCAAGACGCTTATCTGGAAGATATGATAGCGCTCATTGACGATTTTGGTTCTAAAATCGAAACTGGCAATGGCGTCTTGGATACTATTTTGACTAGAAAAAATTTATATTGTAAACAAAATGATATTCAATTTTCTTGTATCGTTGACGGGAAAATTTTAACCGGTATGAATATTATGGACATCTGCAGTTTATTTGGAAACGCTATTGATAACGCTATTGAATACGTTGAAAAAATACCTGATCTTGAAAAAAGAGTTGTGAATTTACGAGTAACAAACGTTGGGCAAATGATTGTATTGAGACTTGAAAATTTCCTTATTGATGAAATTGATTTTAGAAACGGCATTCCTAGTACATCCAAACAAGATAAAGAAACACACGGCTATGGGTTGAAGAGTATTAAATATATTACCAACAAATATGATGGATCAATGTCAATAAAATCAGAAGGCCATTGGTTTATTTTGAAAGTTCTAATCCCGCTTTCTGCCGCAACGATTAAGGCAAATCTTGAGTATCTACAATAAACATTAAAGCTATTTAGTCTCTTTCTAAGAAGGACTTGTCATATATCAGTAGCTTCACTCTGGTATAACCGTTTTCTGACTTAGACTTTTTGAGTCTGTCGCGTAGTAAATGTCAGTATTATATAATTGCATTTAACAATCGTCGATTCTTATAGTAGATGTATTGCTTTTATGCTATTATTAACATCAATTCACAATTAATAGATGGAGGTCAAAAATGACACATTACATCATTACGACTGAAAGTGGTTCTGACTTAACACAAAGAGTTATCGATCGCTACGATGTTCGTATCATCCCAATGCATGTCACAATGGGAGATAAATCTTATATCGACGGCAGTTTCCCCGTCACTAACGCTTTTGATTTCTATGATGAAACAGGAACTTTACCAAAAACATCTGGTTCAACTCCTCAAGATAATTCAGAAGTTTTTCAGAGAATCTTTGAAGAGCATCCTGATGCTAAAATTATTCATATTGGCTATTCAGCCGTCACAACGGTTTCTTTCAATGCTGCTCGCATTGCAGCAGAAGAATTTAAACCAGGCAGTGTTCATTTAGTCGACAGTCAAAACGTATCCTTTGGCTTAGCTGCCATTGTCGAAGAGACGGCTAAATTCATTGAAGCTAATCCCGCGACTAGCCCTGAAGAAATAGTCGCATTTGTTGAAGACCTTCGCGAGCGCGTGCGTTTTATCTTCTTACCCAAAACACTTGTTTACTTGCATGCTGGCGGCCGGGTGTCGAACTTAGCTTTCCATGGCGCCAACTTATTGAAGTTGCAACCAACAATTAAAGTTGAAGAAGGCTATTTAAAACCTGATAAAAAATTCCGTGGCTCGTTCGAGCGTTGCTTGAAACGAACCATTGAAGACTTTTTTAAACGCTATGCGATTGATCCAGCCACAGTAACAATTGGTGGATCGCCGGGTGTACTAGCAGAACATAAGCAACTAGCTTATGATTATGTCGCAGAATATGGCGTTAAACCGAGTGACTGGTTTAATACTGGAACAGTTATTTCAAGCCACGGTGGTCCTGGAGCCTTTGGGATTGTTGGAATCGAAAGAAAATAACGACTGAGAATGACGCCGTAAAAATTAAATCAGCCGTTTAAAAAGCAGTTTCTCAGCAAATGAGAAACTGCTTTTCTCGTTCTTATGTCAAGCTTGGTAGCCGTTTTTTTGGATGATATAGGCTATGAGTCTGCTTGAGTAAAGCTTCGTCGCGGAAAGATTGCTTGCCTCCAGCTAGATTAAGAACTCACTCCACCTTGTTCTCAATCAATGACACTAAAGCCCGATCAGACTAGCTTTTGTAGCGGCTCACATTAACCAACCCACACTAAAAAGCCAGTAGATCGTCTTTCTTCAACGATCTGCTGGCTTTTCATTCAGCGGCTTTTTAAGAGGATAACTAGTCCCTGCCTGCCCAAGTCGCCCACAAGCTCTAGCGCCTAGACCAGACTCAACATTCATTAATTATCCCCAAACCTCTTTTGCAATCTCTGTCACTAAGGCTAACTTATCCCACTGCTCCTGCTCAGTCAACGCATTGCCTTCTTCCGTACTAGCAAAACCACATTGCGGACTCAAGGCCAAGCGCTCCAAAGGAATATAATTAGCTGCTTCATGGATGCGTGCAATAATCTCCTCTTTAGCTTCCAATTCACTCGTTTTCGATGTCACCAAACCTAAAGTAACCACTTGCTCATCCCTAGTCGCGAGTTTCAACGGCTCAAAATCACCACTGCGTTCGTCATCGTACTCGACCAATAAATAATCGTAAGCTAACTGGCCGAACAACACATCCGCAATCGGCCCATAACTCCCCGCTGTCAAATGCTCCGACTTATAATTACCACGACAAATATGTACATAAGTCGTCAAATCCGCTGGAGCCACCGACAAGACATCGTTCGTCGCCTGCGTAAATAAAGCTAAGGCTAGCTCACGATCAATCCCCTTCACTTCCAACAAACCAAAATCTGTAAAGAATGAATTCCATGCCGTATCATCAAACTGCAAATGACGACAACCCGCTGCATACAACTGTGGCAACAATTCCTGATATAACTTAATCACATCAGCAAAAACAGCTGTTTCATCTGCATATACTTCCCGCTCAGCATCGGTCACATCACGGTAAGTGATTAAGTTGGGACTTGGAATCGTCAACTTCACCTCAACACCATATTTTTGAGCGATCTCATTGGTTGCACGAAACTCCTCGACAAAAGGATGCGTCCCTAAACTGATTTTTCCAGTAATCGCAAAGTTAACTGCCTCAGTCGCCGTCTCGTTATTAAATACCAACGGCTCACTCTCAACCTTTTCAATCCCCTGGCAAGCCGTAAAGAAATCCAAATAATACCAGGCACGCCGGAATTCGCCATCCGTCACAACCTGATAACCTAAATCAGCCTGCTTAGCGATAATCTTATCGATTTCAACATTTTCAACCGCTCTAAGTTCCTCCGCCGAAAGCTCTTTAGCCGCAAATTTAGCCCGCGCCTCTTTCAATGCCTGAGGTCTCAAGAAACTCCCCACATGATCCGCATGAATTTTTGCCACTCAAACCACCCCTTCACTCATCCCTACAAAATAGGACTCAAACTTTATCGGTTAAACCCACCGATAATCGCCTCATTATCAGTCGAGACTTCTAACAATACTCCTTCAGAAGCCTCGCAGGATAATATAACTTTCTATAAAGACTATTCAACCGATTGAAAGACTTACTCTTCCACCACTCCACCTTCAACAACGATACTATCTGCATCAGCTGCTTCTCCATAAACTGGCGCTAAAGTCTCTTCGAAGTTTTTATGGAAGAATTCTTCCTCACCTAATTCAACAATTTTCTCGTTTAACCACTCTAATAATTCTGTATTACCCTTTTGAACCGCTGGTGCAATCGTATCTAAGTCACCTAATTCATCGATACCTACTGTAAAACCAGGATTCTCAATTGCCCAAGCAAGGACTTCAGTATTATCCGTTGAAAAAGCATCTCCACGCCCATCTAATAAAGCTCCATAGGCGTCACTGTATTGGTCAAATTTGACCAATTCAATCTCTGGATGATTTTCTGTAAAGTAAATATCAGCTGTTGTCCCTTTCGCAATGATCAATGTTTTACCGTTCAATTCCTCAACATCCGTAATCACAGCGCCATCTGGTGAAACCACCCCTAAGGATACTTTCATGTAAGGTAATGCAAAATCTACTTTTTCAGTACGTTCTTCAGTAACCGTGAAATTAGCTAGAATAATATCAACTTTAGCCGTTTCCAAAAATTCAACCCGACTCGCTGGATCAACCGGTACATACTCCACTTCCACCCCTAAATCCTCTGCAATTCGATTACCGAAATAAATATCATACCCTTGATAGTCACCATTCTCATCCACATAACCAAAAGGTTTCTTATCACTGAATACTCCGATGACAATCTTGCCACTTTCTTGAATCTCAGCCAACGTTCTGGCAGTCCCATTAGCATTGACTGGTGATACACCGATTACCGTTAAGAATAGAATAAAAGCAACAAGTAATTTTAGTAGTTTTTTCATTATCATTTTCTCCTTTTTGTTTAGACAGTTAGTTTCTCTTCAGCTTGCTTCACGTCAAACTCAAACATATTTAAAAATTGCTTGGCCCGTTCAGTGGTGGGTTGTGTGAAAAATTCAGCCGGCTGGTTCTCCTCCACAATCTCTCCCTTATCCATAAAGATTATCCGGTCAGCCACCGCACGAGCAAACTGCATCTCATGAGTGACAATCACCATCGTACTACCACTTTGGGCCAGCTCCAACATCACATCTAGGACTTCCCTGACCATTTCTGGATCAAGGGCTGCCGTCACTTCATCAAACAACATTAATTGCGGACGCATACATAAAGAACGAACAATCGCTACTCTCTGTTTTTGCCCCCCCGACAGTTGTCGCGGATAGGCATCTTTCTTATCTAGTAAGCCGACTCGCTTTAAGGCCGCTTCTGCTTCTTTTATCACCTCTGCTTTCTCTCGTTTTTGAGCTTTAATTGGTCCAAGTATGACATTATCTAGAATTGTCATATGCGGGAATAAATCGTAACTTTGAAAGACCATGCCTATTTTCTGGCGAACCAAATGCATTTTTTGGCTCTCTTGACTAATCAATTCGCCATCAAGTAAAATTTCGCCAGCCTGAATAGCTTCTAAACCATTGATACATCGCAGTAAGGTACTTTTCCCACACCCTGACGGACCAATGATAACTAGCACTTCGCCTTCTTGAACATCCAGTGATAAATCTTTCAAGACAAGATGCTCCTCATCATAACTTTTCCTAACTTGCTTTATTTCAAGCAAGGTTTTATGAGTGCTCAAATTTTCCACCTCTCCTTTTCCTTTTGCCTACTGAGCCTTCCCGTCACATTTCGAGTCTTTCATCACGTTATCAGACTAGTCACTCCACTTTTTTTCCAATCGAGTGGACAAGAAAGACAGTGGATAACAAATTAGAAAGTATAAGAAAAAAATCGTTCCGTAAATCCAAAGCGAGGCAGTGGGCGCCGTCAGTCGTGAAGCTTCTATAATCTGCTGGCCAACTTTGACGACTTCTACCACACCAATCAATATAATCAAGGACGTCGTCTTAATCATCCGCGTCACTAGATTAATCGTCAAAGGTAATAAGCGTCTGAGCGCCTGGGGAATGATAATGTATCGGTAAATTTGCAGATTGGTTAAGCCAATTGACTTCCCACTGTCATACTGTTGCTTGGGGATTGAAGCCAAGGCGCCTCTCACAAGATCCCCCATCTCAGCCGTCCCCCACATGGAAAAGACAATCACGGCTGATAGTTCACCCGATAAATTAATACTAAAGGCTCTCGTGAGACCAAAGTAGACTAAAAACAAAAGGACGAGTTGCGGCATGACACGAATAAATTCTAGATAGACTCTGGTCACAATCACCAATAGGGGGTTTTTGGAAGTCATAATCATTCCAAGAATAACACCCAGAATGATCGAGATGACCACTGAGACTATGGAGATACTAATTGTCACCCAAAGCCCTTCGAGTAGCCGGACGAAATTGCGCCCTTGAAATAAAATAATAATTCCCAAATCCTGCATACCTCAACTTCCTTTCTACAAAATGAAACACTAACGATATAGGTAATAAAATAATAGCATAGGCTATAACAAGCATTAACAAGGCTTCATCTGTGTTGTAATATAAACCAATTAATTCTTTTGCCACATAAGCCAAGTCAGCCAAGGCGATCACACTAAAAACAGACGTTTCCTTAATCAGAAAGATGATATTCGCTAGAAAAGCTGGTAGAGATATCGTGATTGCTTGGGGCAGCAAGACATACCTAAAGACTTGAAATTTCGTCAGACCAACACTCAAGCCTGATTCATTTTGAGTGGTTTCAATTGCCTCAAGTCCGCTTCTGAACGCTTCAGACATATAACTGCCACCCAAAAATATGAGCCCAATGACACCGCACATTTGGGAGCTAAGTAAGATGCCTATTTTGGGCAAACCAAAATATAAGAAAAACAATTGAATCAGCAGTGGCGTATTTCTTGACAGTTCAATATAGACACCTGCGATTTGACTCAAGACTGGCACGTGAAAGTAGCGTATCAAACTACTGATTAAACCCACAATCATCGCACCTAGAATACCAACGAGCGCAATACGAAAAGTTAATAATCCTGCCTCCACATACAGGAGGGCAAACTCTTGTATAAATTTTAAATCCATCTTTTCATCCTTTCTGACTCCAACATCCCATTTTTTGACGACAAAAAAACTCCGGCTCTATATTATTAATTACAGAGACGAAGTTTATCCGCGTTACCACTCAATTTGGCATTAAAATGCCCACCTTATATAGCACTATCATGCTATTCATTTTTTAACGGTAATGTTCCGCAACAGCCTACTTTGTTTCGGTGTTGTACTAAAATGGCCATTTTCATCCTTATCTCCTATAAGTATCTTTCAGCTAGTCGATACTCTCTCTAAAAAAATCAATAAAGATTACTTTCCATTTTCTATGTATATCAGTCTATTTAATTTTAAATCTCATTATTTTAATCATTATTTAATCTAGAGCCATTGTAACTTACCCTTTTTTGAAATGCAAGTCTTTTCAAAAAAATGTCAAAACATTTGAATAGTCTCGCTTTCAATCACTTACAAAACGCACGAGATAAGGTTTCTTCCTCAAGAGATATAGCATACTGCTCGAATAGTATCAGCCAATCTCTACTTAAGTCACGCTATACGAGCTTGGGTTATGTTATATTAGGCTTATAGTTTTTAAGAAAAGAGTGATGAGATGGCAGAAAAATTAACCGAAAACTTAATTTACGAGATACTCGCAGTCGTTGAAGAAATACCGAGAGGAAAAGTGTGCTCCTATGGACAATTAGCCAAACTAATCGGGCGCGATAAAAATGCTCGCCTAGTAGGCAAAGTGCTGAGTCATGCTGAACAATTCGGCGACTTTCCCTGTCACCGAGTTGTCAACCACGCTGGTCGACTAGCGCCTGCTTTTCTCAACCAGAAAGCCTTACTCCTTGAAGAAGGTGTCCCATTCAAAAACGATACCCACGTCGATATGAAGATAGCCCAGTGGCAAGCTTAATGTCTTTAGTTAAAACCCTTAATTAGCTGACACAGTATTTTCTTAACAGTCATTATCGAAGCTATTATTCAAGCCTTCACTCACCCACCTATCAAAAAACAGCCATCTTTGGGAGATATCCCAAGGATGGCTGTTTGTGTAGAGGACAATTGTCCGGTAGATTTAGTCTTTGTCCGTTTCGCGTTTGCGGCCCATACCGATCAGGGCACCTCCGCTGATTGCGACGAGGGCTGCTGCTCCGATAAGGGGCAAGTTAGAGTCTTCACCTGTGTTTGGCAAGATTTGGGCTTTCAATACGGTTGCATCTTCAGCCAGTGGGTCTTGTGGCGCTGGTGTCTCTTCGGCCACTGCCAGACCAACTTCTACGATCTGAGCGATCGCCTCGCGAGTCACCTCTGTTGAGATGATTTCACGGCTGACTTCTTGG
Source organism: Fundicoccus sp. Sow4_F4 (assembly GCF_052116145.1). Lineage (NCBI taxonomy): Bacteria > Bacillati > Bacillota > Bacilli > Lactobacillales > Aerococcaceae > Fundicoccus > Fundicoccus sp. Sow4_F4. The sequence goes on from NZ_JBQKLQ010000006.1 coordinate 122,998, forward strand.
CCATTCTCATAGCGGACCAAGTAAGTGATGCTTCTTTCACCTTTGACACCTTCTTGAACCACTTGGCGTTCGCCCAGGGCAATATTACTCGCGTCTCTTTCGATGGTCTCGAAGTCAATGTCTTCAATGACGGTGACGGTATCGCTTGCCTTTAGTCGAATTATCGTAGCCGTCAGCGGGTCAAGTATCAAGGAGCCATCGGCTAGAGTGACGCCGGTTGGATTAGCAATCGCGTCAGTGCCGGCCACTAGGCCATCGACAATAATTTCTCCATTGGCAATATAGGCAAATTCATCAGTCAGCGTCAGGCTGCGTAGATTTTCATCCGCGTTGATAAAGACTACGTAAATATCGCCGTTTGAATCAATCGCTTGGTAACCAATCACTAAGTCCTCTTCACCAATTTCTGGTGACGTAATCAAGCTAACATTTGCTGCCACATCTTCAGCAGTTCCTTGGCGGAAAGCATCGGTGTAGCGACGCAATTGGATTAAGCCAGTCGTGTAGCTTTGCGTAATCCCTTGAATTGGGTACAGTTCTGAGTTCGTTGCTTGTTCCCAGTTAAACATATTGACTGCATCCGACGAGTCGTATGAATCATGAACGAAATATGGATACTCAAAGGGCTTGCCATCCGCATCGGTCATGTAGGTCGATTTATATGGTTCTGAGCCATCCGCAACAGTCGTGATATAGTCCTCGTGTCTGTATTGCTTGGTGCGACCGTATTCTTGACCTGAGTGAATGAACGGCGTGCCTTGTGACGTTAAAACCATCAAGTTTCCGATTCGGATTCTTTGGTGAATTTCACCGCTGTGGTCTTTAGGATCTTTCTTGATTGACTGAGCAATGACGTCATGTAAGGTTAAGTTGTCATGTGCAGCAATATACTGAACCACATCCCCCGGGGCATCAGCCGTAAAGTTCGATGGATTCCCCATTATATTCTGGAATATTAATTGAATATTCCTTGCGCCACCTGTTAAAAAGCGCGGCTCTCCTTCGCTACCGAAACCTGATTTCAGTTCATTACGGACTTCATCAGAGAAGACGCCAACTGAGTCTGTATCGATCATCCATAGTTGGTCAGCAGCTTGAACGTCTTGATCGGTTTCGTCCCCTTCAAAGGTAATCCAACCTTCACCGATCATCAACATGTTTGGATTCAAAGCTGCGGCTGAATCAAAAGCTTCTTGGATTGCTTCCGCATCATGGTCACCCATCATATCGAAACGGAAACCATCGACTTTAAATTCGTCCACCCAATATTTAATTGAATCGACCATAACACGGCGTGCCATATGGTGAGTCGTACCTAAACGTCCTCCACCAAAACTTTCGCGCGGTGTACCATCTGCATCCATAAAGTGGTAATAGTTAGGCTCTAAATCTTCGAATAAGTGTGTTTGTGCCGTATGATTGTAGACAACGTCAAGAATCACACCCATATCGCGTTTATGAATTTCGTTAATTAATGATTTAAATTCTTCAATTCGTTTGGCTGGGTCTTCAGGATTTTCTGAATACATCCCGGTTAACGAGAAGTAACTTTGCGGGTCATAACCCCAGTTATAGTTTTGATCCGTTGAGGCATAATCTAAACTACGCTCACCGTTAGCAAAATCATTGGCAAAATAATAACTCATTACAGGTAGTAGCTGAATATGAGTCACGCCTAATGATTCAATATAGTCGAGTTTATCAATAAAAGCTGCGAACGTTCCAAATTGAGCAGTTAATTCACCTTCAATCGAAGGATCTGACGTAAAGTCTCGCACGTGGACCTCATAAATAATCGCATCTTCACGTTTTTCATAACCCGGAATATCTGCATAGTCTAACTCGGGACCAATGGTTGATGGGTTGATAATGGCTGCTTTAGCAATATTATGTTCTGCTGTTAGATTGTCCCAAGCGGCTAAGGATTTGGCGTAAGGATCTAGCGCTAAGACTGTTTCGTCGCCACGCACGATTTCTAAATGGTAGTAGTAACCAGTTAGATCAGTTAAATCTGTTGTTTCTTCATTTAACTCAAGACGCCAAACGCCACGATCTTCTTTCGTCATCGCCAGGCTGTTGACCGTTCTATTTTGATCAGTTTTGTCGTATAGGACGATATTGACTTGGTCTGCACTTGGTGACCAGAAGGCCATTTCGGCTGTTCCATCTTCGTTTAAGGCCATGCCGAGTTCGCCGTCATAAGCGTACAATTCGTCCTTGATACGCCAACCGAGTTGTAAAGCTAAGCTTTGGTCGCCGTGTTGGACAGTATAAGGAGCTTCTAGGTAATCGAAAGCTCCGGTTAATTGGATTTTACCTGTTTCAGCATCAATCACTACCCCCGTTACTTCAACTTGCTTGCCGGCAGCATCGACGATTGTCACTTCTTCTAAAATCGCTGTTTCGCTCAGAGACTCAACCGAACTATAATTCAGTTCGATTTGTGAATCCGAGATGATTTCCGCTGTTTCTAAGCGGTCCACTCGGGCGTAATATGGATTCGTATAGACAGTTTGGTCTAAGTCTTTAATAAACACTTGGCTGTGTGTCTCGCGGTCGTTAAATGTCATGTCGTTTGATTGCTCTCCTGTGTCGCGGTTGACGATTAAGAAATTGATGTTGCTAGCAGCTTCAGTGAGTGATACATCAACGTAACGGCCAAAAGCACCTTCGTTGATAAACTCATGAGCACCGGTCGGCCATTCGGTTGTTGGTTCGGCTACATCGCCCCAAGCCCACAAGCCCCATCCGTCATAATTGCCATCTTCGCGGTAATAATTGATTCTAAGTAGTCCCTCGTCTTCTAATGCTTCATATAAACTAATGCTAAATTCTTCGTCTGCCGTATTAATATACGCTTGATTCATCGTTGGTGATAGTAAATCAATCGATAAGTCAGGTGATATATTAGCACCTGTTCGTGAATTAATCAAGAACTGGATTATTTGCGCATTATCTTTTAATTCAATGTCTAAATAGTGACCATAAGCGGTCGCGGTTGCTTCATTAAATGACGTCGCCCCATCAGGCCAACCACCTACTGTGTCAGAAGGTGTCGACACGTCACCCCAATACCATAAGCCGTAAGTGTCTAATTGTTCTGTTGTTAGACCTTCGAAATTCAAGCGAAAATAGCCCTCTTCGATCGGTGCGACAGCTTCAGTATCAGTAGCTGCTGTAGTTGAAACTTCTGTTGTTTCTGAAGTTTCAGTTTCAGCAGCGGCATCGGTTTCTGGCGGTTTCACTTCGTCGGTTTCTGTAGCAGCAAAGACACGATTTCTAGCCATTGTGAACATTGTTGGCGTTTCTGTTGGTTCAGTTGCCTCTGGGACCTCTGTTGTTTCTGAAGTTGTTTCTGCAGTTTCTGCAGTTGCTTCTGTTGGTTCAGTAGTTACTTCTGTTGGTTCTGCAGTTGCTTCTGTTGCTTCAGTAGTTGCTTCTGCAATAATATCTGTTTCGACTTGCGTTTCAATCAGTTCGGTCGAATCGTCAGTAGCCACTGTCATTAGGGACTCAACTGAGTCTGACGGCGTTGGTGCAAGTTCAGTTAATACTTCCCTTTCCTCTTCAGACTGAACGGTTTCAAAGGCTAAGTTTGATTGAGCTGTTTCAAATTCAACTTCTGGCATGGTGATCGAATCAATAGTATCGGTCGCTTCTTCATTCTGCTCTGATTGTGCTTCACTTATTGGTTCGACTGGAGTCGAAAGCGTGGCATCAGACAAAGTTTCTGCATGCACTTGGGTCAACAAAAAGTTACTTGAAAAAATCAAACCGGTCGCTACTGCAACAGACACGACCCCTACTTTCATTTTTCTAATGCCATACCTTACCTGTTTATCGACTGGTTGCTCAGCTCGAAGTCCTTGCTTTTCATTAATAATCACAAACCCCTCCCAAAATATGAAAACGTTATCTTTGAAAATAATTATAGCAAACCCTTTCACGAAAGGGGGACTTCTGAGCCATTCTGTTACCGCTAACAAATAATATCATAAAAAAATTGACGCCATATATAGTACTTAATCTGTTTGATTTAAAGCTTTCTAACTGTTTTTTTCACTGTCTACTTGAAAAGGGAGTCGATCAATGATTGATGTGTGTTTACTTTTTTATTGGTAGGATACGATTAAATTACCCTAAAGGTCGTGGCGGTTTTGGCCACGAAACGATCCCACTAGAAAATTTAATTCAACCATACGCTTAATCGGCCTATTTTGTTTACCTTAAGTTAATCTAAATCTATTATACTAGTGAGTGAGGTGAGACGAATGTTTAGATTATTAGTTGTAGAAGATGATAAAAATACACGTGAACTAATCAAAGCTATCTTAGAAGCGGAACATTACTCTGTATTTACAGCTGAGAATGGCGAATTAGCTTTAGCTTTAATGGAAAATGAACATATCGATTTAGTCGTTCTAGATGTTATGATGCCCCACATGGATGGCTATGAATTCACAAAAGCTTTGCGAACAATGGACAATGATCTGCCTATCCTAATGGTATCTGCCAAGCAATTGCCTCAAGACCGAAAACTTGGCTTTATTGCTGGTATCGATGATTTTATGACGAAACCTTTCGATGAAGAGGAACTTTTATTACGTATCACGGCTTTATTAAGACGGGCCAAAATTACCTCTGAACGGCGCATCATTATTGGTGAGGTGACCTTGGACTTTGATAGTTATACTGTCAGTCGTTCAAATGAAGAAAGTCAAACCTTACCCCAAAAAGAATTTCAATTGTTATATAAACTGCTCTCCTATCCGGGGACAATTTTTACCCGTATTCAGCTAATGGATGAAATCTGGGGCGTCGATAGTGATACTGGTTGGGAAACAGTAACGGTACATATTGCAAAACTAAGAAAACGTTTCTCGGACTGGCCTGAATTCAAATTGGAAGCAGTGCGAGGTTTGGGCTACCGGGCGGTGAAGTTACTATGACGAGGCACCAACACCCTCATCAAATCAAAGAAAAGCGTCATATCTTTTTCAAACATATATTGCTGCCTCGCACCATTTTAACGATCTTATTTACTTTTATTGTCTTTATCATTCTAGTGATTACAATGTTCTTAGTGGGTTTAATTATGCTGCTGCTGGTTCAAACGCAAATTTTAGCTGAAACATCTTTGGCTAATTTTCATTATATGCCGATTATAATTTTTGCGATTGTCAGTATTGTGATTGGCACTTTGGTTACTACCCTCTTTAGTTCAATCCCTTTGAAACCCGTTCATATTCTAATTGAAGGGATGGATCAACTTGCTCATGGCAACTTTGATGCACGAATCACTTTGGGGAATAATCAACTGGCACAGCGTTTAGAAAATAGTTTTAACCAAATGGCCGAAGAACTAGGTCAGACAGAAATGTTGCGTTCAGACTTCATCAACAATTTTTCTCATGAATTCAAGACGCCGATTATGTCCATTCGCGGTTTTGCGAAGTTACTGCAAAAAAATCATTTGCCTGAAGAAAAACGGGCTGAATATTTAGCCATTATTATCGATGAAATGACACGACTAGCTGATTTATCGACCAATGCCCTTAATTTAACCAAAATTGAGAATCAGATTATTCTGACAGAGGTGACGTCTTTCAATTTATCAGAACAATTGCGCAATTCGATTCTATTACTCGAACAAAAATGGGCGCAAAAACAGCTAAGGATTCTTCCAGAATTCGATGAGTATACAATTGATGCCAATGAAGAGTTATTGAAGCAAGTTTGGATTAATTTATTAGACAATGCGATTAAATTCTCTCCAGAAAATAAATCCATCCGCATCACCCTAGAAGCTATTGATGAGTTTTATCACGTTAATATTTACAATACAGGCCCAGTGATTGAGGAAGAAAACTTACGTAAGTTATTTAACAAGTATTGGCAAGCCGATTCATCTCATTCTGGTTCTGGTTCTGGTATAGGTTTATCAATCGCCAAAAGCGTGGTTGATTTACATAATGGCCAGATTATTGTTGACAGTCGTCCGCAATGGACTCGTTTTTCAGTGAATCTACCGCAACATGCCGAAAGTCAACCCCACTATAATTCTAAGATTAACTAATAAGTTATAAATTTTTCTGAAAGTTTAGCTTCAGTTAATCTTTAAGAGGTATGATTTCCTGTACAGAAAGAAAGGAGCATATAATGATTAAAATATTTAAAAATTTCACAAAAAAAGAATCTTTTCTCACTTTAATGAGTGTTTTACTGATTGTCGTTCAAGTATGGCTAGATTTAAAATTGCCAGACTATATGAGCGAAATTACCCTTTTGGTGCAAACTCAAGGGAGTAACTTATCCGACATTTACCGCGCAGGAGGCATGATGTTACTGTGTGCCTTTGGGAGTTTAATTACAGCGGTCCTTGTTGCGATTACCGCTGCAAGAATTTCAACTAATTTCGGTGCCAATTTAAGACGCAATTTATTTACTAAAGTTTTAGATTTCTCATTGGAAGAAATTAGTTTGTTTTCTACCTCTAGTTTAATTACTCGCTCAACGAATGATATTACACAAATTCAAATGTTAATTATCATGGGCTTACAAGCGATTGTAAAAGCACCTATCTTAGCTTTTATGGCTATTTCTAAGATTACCGGTAAAAGCTGGCAATGGTCTCTTGTGACTGCAATTGCCGTAGTTGTTCTATTAGTGGTCGTGTTAGGTATTCTTGCTTTAGCTATGCCTAAATTCAAGTTACTTCAAAAATTAACTGACCGTCTAACTCACGTGACCCGTGAAAACTTAACAGGTTTAAGAGTCGTGAGAGCTTACAATGCGGAGGATTACCAAGAAGATCGTTTCGAAGTGGTCAACACTGACTTAACAAATACCCAGTTATTCACCACACGTACCATGGCCTTTATGATGCCCTTTATCCAATTAGTGATGAGTGGTCTTTCTCTTGCCATCTATTGGGTGGGTGCCATTGTCATTAATGAAGCGGGTTTATTCGATCGTTTACCCCTGTTCTCAGATATGATTGTCTTTTCTTCTTATGCCATGCAAATTGTGATGGCCTTTATGATGTTAGTGATGATTTTCTTAATCGTCCCTCGTGCATCCGTTTCAGCTAAAAGAATTTTAGAAGTGTTAGACACGAAACCAACGATTACAGATGGCAATATCTCTGAATCTGTTTTAGATTCTGCTGGCTCGATTGAATTTAAAAATGTTAGCTTTAAATACCCAGATGCACAAAATTATGTGCTTCAAGACATCAATTTTGTTGCCAACCCTGGAGAAACCGTTGCTTTCATTGGTGCGACTGGTTCTGGTAAAACAACGTTAGTTAACTTGATTCCACGTTTCTTTGATGCCACTAAAGGTGAAGTCTTATTAAATGGTATAAATGTCAAAGACTATAGCCAAGAAAACTTACATGACCAAATTGGTTATGCGTCTCAAAAAGCGAGTCTGTTTGAAGGCACCATTAAATCTAATGTGTTGTATGGTCAGAATAAACAGGCCAAAACGTTAGATTCTGATATTGTAGAAGCTTTAGATATAGCTCAAGCTAATGAGTTTGTTGAATCTTTAGAAGATGGTTATGATTCCGAAGTGACTGCTGGAGGAACTAATCTTTCAGGTGGACAAAAACAACGTATCTCGATTGCTCGTGCGATTGCCCGTCAAGCAGATGTCTTAATCTTTGATGATTCATTCTCAGCTTTAGATTACCGTACGGATCGTCAATTACGTCAAGCGTTACGTGAAGAACGTGCCAATAAAACGAAATTAATTGTAGCCCAAAGAATTGGTACGATTAAAGATGCTGATCGAATCATTGTATTAGATGAAGGTCGTATCGTCGGAAACGGTCGTCACGAAGAATTAATGGAAAGCTGTGAAGTTTATCAAGAAATTGCTTACTCTCAGCTATCGAAGGAGGAATTAGCCTAATGCAACACGGACCTGCAAGTGGCAGAATAACTGCCAAATCTAGTAACTTTAAAGAAACTTGGGGTAAATTATTAAATTATTTTAATCAGTATTGGTTGATAATGATTCTTGCCCTATTGGCTTCTTCAATCGGATCGATTCTTACCTTAATTGGTCCAGATAAATTATCTGAACTAACTGATATCATCACTAAAGGTATGATGTCTGAAATTGATATGAAGGCCATTCAATCGATTGGCTGGACCTTAGTTTTTTTCTATGGGCTGTCAGCTGTTTTATCCTTAAGCCAAGGTTTTATTATGGCGACTGTCACTCAACGTATTTCTAAAAGTTTACGTACTGATTTATCTACAAAAATCAATGACTTACCGATTGCCTATTTTGATAAACATACGACAGGGGATATTCTTTCTCGTGTAACGAATGATATTGATACAATTTCTCAATCATTGAACCAAAGTATCTCCACCTTAGTCACTGCGATTACCATGTTAGTTGGGTCATTAGTGATGATGTTTTTAACGAATGTCATTTTAACTATTACTGCGATTGTTTCTACGTTAATCGGTTTTGCTTTAATGATGCTGATTATGATGAATTCGCAAAAATTCTTTAAACGTCAACAAAAGGATTTAGGCGAAATTAATGGTCATATTGAAGAAATTTACTCTAACCATCAAACAGTAAAAGTTTATAATGGAGATGAAGATGCGATTAATCATTTCAATACGATTAACCATTCGCTTCAAGATAGCGGCTTTAAAGCTCAAAGTTTATCTGGTTTAATGATGCCTATTATGGGCTTCGTGGGTAACTTAGGTTATGTTGCTGTATGTATTGTGGGGGCGATTTTAGCTTTCAGAGGCGACATTAGTTTTGGTGTGATTGTAGCTTTCATTTTATACGTTCGTTTCTTCACTCAACCGTTGAGTCAATTAGCTCAAGCCAGTCAAGCGTTACAATCTACTGCTGCTGCTGCTGAACGTGTCTTTGAAATGTTAGAAACTGAAGAAATGGTAGATGAAACTGAAAAAGTTGAAACGCTTAGCAATATTAAAGGCGATGTTAGCTTTGAAAATGTTAGTTTCTCTTATCCTAATTCAGACAAAGCAGTCATTCACGACTTCTCAGCTCAAGCCAAAGCTGGCCAGAAGATTGCGATTGTCGGACCTACTGGTGCTGGTAAAACTACCATTATCAACTTACTTATGCGTTTTTACGAAGTGAGTGGAGGATCAATTAAAATTGATAACATCCCGACCGCAGATTTGAAACGTGAAACTGTCCGTGATCAATTCAGTATGGTTCTGCAAGATACGTGGATTTTCAATGGTACAGTTCGAGAAAACCTTGTTTACTCCATCCAAAACGTTAGTGATGAAAAAGTGATTGAAGCAAGTAAAGCGGTTGGTTTAGACCACTATATCTCTACTTTGACCCATGGCTATGATACGGTCTTGAATGATCAAGTCAGTTTATCAGAGGGACAAAAACAACAGATTACGATTGCACGTGCAATGATTGCTGATAAGCCAATGCTGATTTTGGATGAGGCTACTAGTTCTGTTGATACGAGGACTGAGCTACACATTCAACAAGCGATGGACCAATTAATGACCGGTCGCACATCCTTTATTATTGCTCACCGTCTATCCACTATTAAGAATGCCGATTTGATTCTTGTCATGAAAGACGGCGATATCATCGAAAGTGGCAATCATGACTACTTAATGACCCATGGTGAGTTCTATGCCAAGTTATATAATAGTCAGTTTGAAGTTGCTTAAAGAAACAGTCAACCCTTTAGCTAGTTGCTTCTACTGATATAAAAACATCCTCCCATCCCGCTGTGTGTGATAGCGAATAGGAGGTTGTTTTATTGTGTCTAATTTTTTAATTATCGTTTCTTTTCTTCTGGATTGTCGAGTAGGATTTCTGCTTCGTCTTCTGGCGCAACAATCACGTCACCGTCTTCCATTTGTTCTAACTCATCTAAAGTCGCTTGTTCTTCCACTTGCTCCAGTTCGTTTAACGCTGTGAGTTCATCAAGTTCTTCTTCAAGTGCCTCTTCTATATCCGCTTCAACGTCACTTTCTAGAGTATCTAATCTCTCAGGTTCATTTGGGGCGGTCCTTGTAACATCATCTGTCCCGAAGTCTTCCTCAAAAGGTTCACTCGTTGGAGCATTTTCAGGATCGACAACAGCATTTGCTGCAACGTCTAGTTGATCAAAGGTATCTGGTTCAGTGGTTGGTGCTTCTGTATAAACTTCTGCTTCCGGAACCACTTCCTCATTAACTGTTGGTTGGACTGGGTTCATCGTGCCTTTTTTTGTATCTATCGGACGGTTTTCACCTACAGCCCTAATCATTTCTTTAATCTGTTTATTCCCTTCAAGTTCATCAGTAGCATGTAATGCACCATATAGATAAATTCCGATTGCAGCTATTAGCAGTGCCCAAAGGCCTGACCAAGATGAAATCAGTGTGATAATAAAGATGACTAAGTAGACTGCGTGAATGAGAAAAAAGTTCGCATGCATGAATCTTATGACTCGATTCAAGTTCACACGATTAGGGACTAATTGTTTTAATTGTGAAAATGATTGCATAAATGCAGGCTTTGCTTCTGCTTCAACGGCTAAGGGTTTGCCACAAGCTTGACAGTACTTACCATCATGCTCTACTTTGGCTCCACAGTGGGGACAGTAATTCATAATGTTTCGCTCCTTTTTCTTAAATTGAAATCGCTTAATGTTAATTTAATTATAGCACTCTAAGAAATCATTACAAAATAAAAGACATCGCGCCCTATTTTTTTACTTATAATAATAATCACCAACTAGTTTTCATTAGCTGGCGATTGTACAAATTGCAACTTATAAATAATGGAAAATCGGCGTAATCCCACTAGTGGAATAATGGTTGAGATCGCGGGTGAAAATCAGCGCTTCAATGCCCGGCAGGTTTTCCACTAGTTCAACGGCTTTATGCGGTGTGTGGGAAAATAACACCGTCGTCCATAACTCGCCATCAATCGACTTATCCGAGACAATCGTTACGCTGGCAATCTCATTGTCGATTGGAAAGCCGGTCTTCGAGTCAAAGATATGATGATATTCTTTACCATCGACAAGCAACTTGCGCTCATAAATCCCTGAAGTCACGACCGACTGGTCCGTCACCTGAACTAGTCCCAGTAAGTCGCCCCTTATTGCATGGGGATTTTGCACCCCAATATTCCAAATGCCGTGAAGGTTTTTAGGTGAACGTCCGATGGTCAAGACGTTTCCTCCTAGGTTAATAATCCCCGCTTCGACTCCATGTTCTACAAAGAATTCTTTCAATCGATCTGCAAAATAGCCCTTCGCAACGGCTCCCAAATCCAATTCCATTCCCAGCTCTTCTAAAAAGACAGATTGCGTTGCTGGATCAAGTTGAATCCGTTCAGGATTAATTAATTTAAGTGTTGCCTCAATTTCTGCTTGGCTCGGAACTTGTGCGTCTTTAAAACCGATATGCCATAATTTCATCAAGGGGCCAATCGCAATGTTCATCGCCCAATCAGACTTCAAGCTCATTTCCTTGCCGACTTGAATTAAATCAAACATATCCGGCGCCACTTTAACTGGCTGAATTCCTGCCTGTTGATTGACCTTCATCAAATCTGACTCAGGATTATGCGCACTAAATCGCTTCTCGTAATCTCGTAAGCGAACCTCCGCTTGTGCTACTAGTGCTTGTGCGTCTGGATGGTAAATAGTTAAGCTGATAATGGTGCCCATCAATCGGACCTGATGACTTACTTCATGCATGTGACTCCCGCCCCTTCTGTGTGTTGTTCTTTCTATTTTACCGTAATTTTCAGAAAGGAGCTAATATTATTAGGATGTCTTTGGCGGGACATGCTTTGATGAACCAGCCACTCTTCCTTCAAAACCAGAAAAGCCAGCAGTGTCGTTCGCTCGAAGCTCACGACGATTAAAGTTAGCGGCTAGTTTGATAAAATCGTGCGGAACGCAGTGACGGACTCCTATTGGTCTTGGTGGATGAAAGTTTTTCAGTTAGTGTACTGACTGAAGTAAGTTTTCTTATGTCGTCGCAGCCACGAGAGAAGTTTGCTTCTGTCGTCGCAGCCACGAGAGAAGTTTGCTTCTGTCGTCGAAGCTACGAGCGAAGTTTGCTTCTGTCGTCACCGCAACGAGAGAAGTTTTCTTCTGTCGTCACTGCCACGAACGAAGTTTGCTTCTGTCGTCACCGCAACGAGCGAAGTTTGCTTCTGTCGTCGCAGCCACGAGCGAAGTTTGCTTCTGTCGTCACAGCTACGAGCGAAGTTTGCTTCTGTCGTCACAGCTACGAGCGAAGTTTTCTTCAGTCGTCGCAGCAACGAGCGAAGTTTGCTTCTGTCGTCGTAGCCACGAGCGAAGTTTTCTTCCGTCGTCGCAGCCACGAGCGGAGTTTGCTTCTGTCGTCACAGCCACGAACGAAGTTTGCTTCTGTCGTCGCAGCCACGAGCGAAGTTTGCTTCTGTCGTCACAGCCACGAGCGAAGTTTGCTTCTGTCGTCACCGCAACGAGCGAAGTTTGCTTCTGTCGTCGCAGCTACGAGCGAAGTTTTCTTCTGTCGTCGAAGCCACGAGAGAAGTTTGCTTCTGTCGTCGAAGCCACGAGAGAAGTTTGCTTCGGTCGTCGAAGCCACGAGAGAAGTTTGCTTCTGTCGTCGAAGCCACGAGAGAAGTTTGCTTCGGTCGTCGCAGCCACGAACGAAGTTTGCTTCTGTCGTCGCAGCTACGAGCGAAGTTTGCTTCGGTCGTCGCAGCCACGAGCGGAGTTTGCTTCTGTCGTCGCAGCCACGAGAGAAGTTTGCTTCTGTCGTCGCAGCAACGAGCGAAGTTTGCTTCTGTCGTCACCGCAACGAGAGAAGTTTGCTTCTCTCGTCACCGCCACGAACGAAGTTTTCTTCTGTCGTCACCTATTGTCCTTCAAGCACCCTCAAATTCTATCTACAGATTAATCTTCAGAGTGTTCTGATTTTCTTGGTACTTGATTGGGTGAGTGCTTATCATTGTATCTAAAGCTAATTTCAGAAAATAATTCATTTAAAGGCAGCTGTCCATTAGAATACTTTCTAGAATGAGGCAATCTTTTGAAATACTTGGCGAGCGTCTGATAGATTGCAGAGTAACAAATAATCGGACCTATGAGCCTTCCCACCTCAATCGCCGTTAAGTCCTCATAAGGAAATAAAATCCCATAATCACAAATTGTTCGGACAATTGCTTTTTCTCTACTTTCTGTATAGTGACAACTGCAACACTTAGCATGGTAGCGCTGAAACTCAATATCAAATGACGCACAATTCACACAATAAATACCTTTTTTTATTTTGGCGAATTCTTCTACTTTCAATGTCAGACGACGATCATCCGCTTGATGCTGACTCACCAACCAATTACTAAGGCGTTCATAACTTTGGTGGGGCGCTATTTGACAATTTTCTATCGCTTCCTTAATAAAGCGACGTAGCTTGGCACGTTTCAAATATGGTAGCGTCTCATCATCAATTTCAACCGTATCTTCTTCATTAATATAGACGACATAATTTTGAATCGGTAGTTTGAAACCATTCTGTTTTAACAGCTGACTTAACAAGCCCACTGTCCGTTCCAATTGTAGAAAATCATCATGATACTTCAACCGTCCATTCACTTGCCAACGCCCCTCTTTGTAATGATAATCAGCGGTATAATTTTTCACCTCAAAAACGGTCAACCCCAAATTGTTCACTAGAATCGCGTCAATCTGTATTTCACCACTTGGGGTTTTTAATCGAATATCCTGGAGTAACTGCCAATTTTTCGGCAAATATTGTCGCATAATCGCTCCAAATTCATGCTCCCCAAGCAAACCAGCTTGCTTATGCTTCAATTCTCGTTGCCCTTCTAACGTTAAACCTCCGCGCTTTTCCATCTCTTCTAACCACAATAAGTCCTGATGTTTTCGTAACTTCATTTCGCTCCTCCTGAAAGTCCTTTTATATAAGTACGTATTTACAGACAAAATATGCTTTTTAATTGGTTAAGTTTTTACTATGTTTTATGAAAATGAAAACTCAATTCGTTCATTAATCTCACAATTCAAGCATCGACGCTCACCCCTTTTAAATTATTAGGCAGCTTTTGTAAATTCGTCCGTCATTTCGTGGCGGACTCCTTGTGGTCTTCAGTTTTGGGGAGCATGATAAAAAGCCCACCGAATTCGGTGGGCTTTATTTAGTGATTGGTTAGATGAGGCTCATTCTGATGGCTTCTTTTTAATTTCTTCAAAGGATTCGTAATCGATTGGGAAGGCATCGTCGTTTCTAGTTGGATCGCTATTTTCTTCCTGGATAATAATATCGATGCTAGCTTCATTCTTGCCGACGAGACTTGCGAGGGATTTTCCGACGGTTTTGATTTGACGCATAATAAAATCTTCTTCTGTCATGGTTAGCCCGCTTTCTTTAACGTCATATTTTGACCGAAGATTATAAATTAGAAAACTTCAAAAAGTCTAGGAAATGGTCGGCCCAATGTTTCTCATGGTGGGTCGCTTGGGCAACAATGTGCAAGTCGATTTGATCAACCGGCAAACCGCTACGCAAGAGGCTTTGGTAATACCAGACTGTCGAGTTGATGTAAGCTTGGTTGATGCGGTTGTTTTTCATAAAGGTCTCGTCACCGGCATTGCCCTCGTTGGTTCCCACTTGGATAAAGACACGCGTGTCAGCTTTCAAGGGGTTGGCGTTAATAAAGTCTAAAAACTCACGTTCACTAAACCAAGACGCCAAAGAAAAAACGCCCAAATGGCCAAAAATCTCGGGATAGGCTGCGCCTATGTAAGCCGTGATAATACCACCCATTGAGCTGCCGGCCAATAAAGTCGACTGAGCTTCAGGACGCGTGCGGTAATGGCTATCAATGAAAGGCTTGAGCGACTCAACGACCCATTGGCCGTAAGCCATGCCGTCTCCACCCGCTTCCATAAATTCAGGCGTTTGGCTGTTATCAACTGGCCAAGGACCATATTCATCCAAACGGCGCTCGCCGGCATTATCAATCCCTACCACGATGACTTTCTGTAATTCTGGGTGGTTTTTAATCGTTGGAATGACTTTCCAGGAATATCCCGAAAAGGATTCCTTACTATAGAAGACATTCTGACCATCATGTAAATAGACCACCGGATAGTTGGCGCTCGTTTCCTTGTCATAATCTTTCGGCAACAAGACGCGCACCCGACGCTTCTGTTGATAATAGGGCACGTTCACGTGATGCGTGTCCATTTTTAAGTAGTAGTAATCTGCACCTTTAAATTTCACACTTATTCCTCCAAACTGACACTATTGCTGCAAAACAGCTGTGATTTCTTCATAGTCTTCAAAGGAAATAGTTTCTAAATCCTCTAAAGCAGGCACTCGTTCGCTCGTTGCTTGATGGGTCGCGCTGATAAGCGTATCGGTCATGGCGCTTTGCAAGCTCGCGTAGACTTGATTGCCATACACTTCCCGTTGCAAGTCTTCATCAATATCAAGCGTCATCTTGCTGGTTAAGGTCTGGGCCGCTTGATTAACTTCCAACACTAAAGAATAGTGCGTTCCTTGTGGATAATAAGTAACTAATCGCTCCTCGTTAGCCGTCAAGTAGTCACTCAAATCGACCGTTGCTTTAACTAAGTCGCCTTCAACCGTGAAGTCAGAAAACTGCCAATCAGGATTCAGGAAAAACTGATAGCCTTGTAAATGGAAGCCGGTAAACGCCTCATTATCTGCTTCAGCTTTCACTAAACGACCATCCACTGCCGCTGCAATTTCTTGAACACGTGCTTCGTAGTTCGGGTCGTATTTCGACGTCCAAGCCACTGTGCTTTCTAACAGCTTTACCATATCAGAGACCTCGACTCCATTATCATATAAGTAAACCACCAACGTCATGCCAGACGTTAGCTCAGCTTCAGGAATTTGAGTCGTATGTTTCATGCCTGCAACTGCTTGATCGTAAACCATCGTCACGAGCGATTCTTGAGTTGCATTCTCGATGGTTACCTGTGACTCGACCGTTTCTAACGCCGCAAATGCAGCAAGCACCGCTTTGAAAGTCGCCTCGTTTTCAACTGTACTTAAATCCACTACACTAGCTGCTTGGGCAGTCTTAATCGTCCAGACATTCCACAGTATTAATATCATCATTAATTTTTTCACGGCACACCACCCTTTCAATAAAATCAGTCTATCACACTAAGAGAATATGCTTAACAGCACTCTTAGCTATTCACCGCAAAGAAGCGCCAAGCGCTGACTTGGATAATTAGACAAAGCCTTTGCCTTCAGCCCGTCCATAATGCCAATCCTTCTTGTATAGTTTAGCACACATTCCGCCCTTAGAATATGTTCATCTACTAGCCACAAGCAACCTCCTCACAGTTTAAATTCATTAAAAAACCGCCATAATCAAATGGTCGGCATATGGCTTCCTCTTAAAATAAACCAAACACAAATTGCCCCAGCAAAATCATACCGATGGCAGCGAATAAAATCACCATACCTTCAAAACTGTTTGCTTTTCGATACTCTCGCCACGCCGTCCACAATAAACTAAGCCCTGCTAGCAATTGTACAATCAAACTAAAGGTTTCGTTATCAATGACACCTGTCATAACGCCAAGCAAATTCACAACCAGTACGCCAATAATCCCGAAGCGCACCCAATTATCTAATGTTTTCCCCTTCAAACAATCGCCTCCATTATATATACTGTGTAGTTTACCATACTTCATACAAGCTAACACGTAAAAAAAAAACGCCAAAAGCGCCTAAGTAGCTCTAACGCTCGCTTGGCTTCACGCAGCTAAAGCTTAGTAATACTACAACCCAATATCCGCTAAAATTTGTCGGAATTCCTCAGCCGTAATGGTCGTCAATTCATCCATACTGGGCACTTTCTCGTCCGATGGAGTCATCACAACATTGACATTCGTATCCGATAACATTGATGCCACGCTGATTCCTACTCATCCTCTGTACTTTCTGCAGCCAAAGCTTACTCCTCCACATCGATCGTCAACGTTGATGTCACACTAGTCGTCGCTGGATCAAACGTGTAAGCCATTGAAAACTGCGTCCCTTCAGGATATAAAGACGACATCTCAGGATTTTCAGTCATATAGCTTTCAGCATCAATCGTCACCGTCACTACGTCACCTTCCTTAGTAATCTCTGTAAACTCGATAGCTTCTGCCAAGAACATATTATCTGAAGCGTCCACCTCAAGTCCTTCAGCCGGTGGCGTCAGTACTAAAGTCTTCCCCGACTAGCGAGCGCACTTTTTCAACTTGCGCTTCAAAATCAGGATTTAAAGCACTCATAAAAGAGGTAGAAGACTCTAAGTAAAATACCTCTTCCGAAATCATCAAGCCATCATTATAAACATAATTAAGCAAAGTCATTAACTCATCTATAGTCACTCGCCACAATGACCGTCGTCACTTTCGTCGCCTCAGTCGCTTTGTCGTAAATCATCACCGTCGATCCGCCGTCATCTCATCGCTCATCTTTGAACGATAACCGTCCAACTCATTAAACTGCGTCAGAACACTTCGAATATACTCCTCATCACTCATCGACCCTTGATCGAAATTAATCGTCGACACCGCTTGAACCTAGTGACTCATCGAATCATCCACCGATAAGAAACTCATGGGCACAAATCCTAACCAAGCCGCCACACTCGCTCATCTGGCTAAATAATTTTCCATAAATACCCGTTTGACCAATCAAAACCCAACAAACGACAATAACTCATCACACAATAGGGCTTTAGTTTTCACAACTTTTGATAATTTTACTATAATACAAATACTTTTACAGCCCGATTAATATGTCATATAAATGAAAAACCGTAGGATTCACAAACGGAATCCTACGGTTGATGATTAGCTTGACTCTTAAGCGATTGGGTCACTTGGCAAATCATTTAATGACGGTAAATAGCTACAGCTTCATGGTCACACGAAGGGACTTCCGCTTTTAAGACCGCTAAGATTTGGTCAACCTTGTCTTGAGCAGATAACGTTAGAATCGTCGGCCCTGCTCCACTAATCACCGTTGCGTAGGCCCCTTGTGCCAATGCAAGCTCTTTGACCGGTTGAAACTGTTCGATTAATTGTTGACGGTAAGGTTCATGCAACATATCACGCATCATCATCTGCCCCATGGTATCATAATCCCCATTTAACATCGCCATCAACATCACATTACCTATCGCATTTTGTTCGGCAGCTTCTGAGTGTTTATAGTTTTGAGGTAAAATTCGGCGCGCTTCTTGGGTACTTAATTCGTAAGCTGGCACACTTAAAATTAAACTGACACCAGCAAAATCTGCCGTCTGGTAAAATACTTCTTGATTGGCATAATACCCCACGAATAAGCCACCTGTCACACAAGGCCCAATATTATCCGGATGTCCTTCAATTTGGCTCCCCAATAAAATTCGCTCATGTGATGTTAAGTTTAAATCGGCAAAGTGATTGGCCAATTCAATCCCGGCAACAATCGCGCTCGACGAACTGCCGAGTCCATGTGTTAAAGGAATCTCACTCGCCATATGCAGATGCAAAGTTGGTAGCTCTTTACCATATTGTTTGGCAATTGCTTTTGCCGTTTGAACCACCAAATTTGCTTCATCACGTGGTAAAACGTTTAGAAAGGCTTGTTCAAAATCAACTTGCCATAAATCACTTTCCCAAGCTTTAATCGTTAAAAATTTATCAACCGCTAAACCAATTGAATCAAAACCGACCCCTAAATTAGCACTAGTGGCGGGAACTTTACAGTAAAATATGTCCTTATCACTTGTCATGACTTTCTAACTCCATTCTTTTCCTTCAATCGGATAAGCGGCTAAGACCTCCGCTGTCTTCTCCAGTTGTTCCATTTCTGTCGGGGTAAGGACTGTCGTAATCGCGACAAAGTCCTGGTCGTTTGCGACGATTTCTGCCAAGCTCTCACTGTCATGAGGTTTTTCAGCCAGGCGGACATAATATGATCTGGCCGTTTGGTCTGCCACAATCGTGGCGCTTTGATTTGGTATCTTATTGGCATGCTGCGTAGCACTGGTAATGTTCATGACATCCGAAACAATTGCCGAGGCCGTTTCAAGGCCACCTGCTCCTGGACCGTAAAACATGACTTCACCTACGCCATTACCTTTGACAAACACACTGTTCATCGCATCATTGACATGGGCCAATTGATGCGTCATTGGTAGTAAGACTGGTTCCACATTGACAGAAACCATATCTTTGTCAGCATCGTGGCGGCTTTTTCCTAACAGTTTCATGACTAGACCTGCTTGATTTGCATAGTCTAGGTCAACCACTTCTACGTTTGAAATGCCACGGTGTTTGACATGATCTAATTGAATGGACCTGTTGTAAGCCAAACGCGATAAGAGCGCTATTTTGCGACCGGCATCGAAGCCCTCGACGTCATTGGTTGGATCGGCTTCCGCATAACCGAGTGCTTGGGCTTTATTTAGAGCAACCTGGTAATCCCAACCATCTTGGGTCATGCGTGTCAGAATATAGTTGCTAGTACCGTTGAGAATACCCAACACTTGGCTGATTTGGTTACTGTTAAGTCCCGTTTGAATCCCACGGATAACCGGAATGCCACCGGCAACGCTAGCTTCATAGGCTAGCACCACTTTGTGCTGATTCGCCAGTTGACTTAATTCATCGATATGTAAGGCCAGTAAATCTTTGTTTGCTGTGACAACATGCACGCCATTGGCTAGGAAGCGCTGAATAATGGCACGCGTTTTTTCAATGCCGCCCATGACTTCGACCACCAAATCCACATCGCTTTCATAGATTGTATTGATATCATCGGTGATGGTTATCCCTGTCAAATCAACGTCACGTTGCTTCGTCACATCATTGACAAAAGCATGAGTAACGGTTAGCGTTTCGCCAATCGACTGACTGATTTTCTCGTGATTAATTTGTAAGAGTTCAACGACTCCAGAACCTACCGTACCTAAACCTAGAATTGCGATCTTCATATTCTTATCTTCCTCTACCTTCTTCATTGTTTTCTCATCTAATTATAATTATTTTACCGTAAATGCTATGTTTTTGCTAGCCGTTATTGTATTATTGTAAGAGATGAAATGAATAAAAAGGACGTATGTATATGAAAGTAGCGAAATTCGGAGGTAGTTCTTTAAGTTCTGCGAGCCAGATTAAAAAGGTTGCCAATATTATTAAAAATGACCCAGATATTCGAGCAGTTGTTGTTAGCGCGCCAGGTAAGCGTGAAGAATCGGATACGAAAGTGACTGATTTATTAATTGCTTTATTTACAAACCATTTAGCAGGGCTTGATGTTCAACCTGCCCTTGAGAGTATACTCAAACGGTATCTGTTGATTGTTGAGGAATTAGGTTTATCAACCGCTCTAATCGAGCGTTTCGACCGAACTTTGCGTGGCTATTTGGCGATGATCAAAGATGAGGCACGATTATTAGATGCCTTAAAGTCAGCCGGTGAAGATTTTAATGCACAAGTTGTCAGTGATTATTTAACTAGCCTAGGCATCCAATCGGCCTACTTATCTCCCAAAGATGCAGGTATTTTTGTAACAGATGAGCCTTCAAACGCCCAACTATTACCCGAATCCTATGATAATTTGAAGCAATTGATTGGAAACGAGTCTTTGATCGTGATTCCAGGTTTCTTTGGTTATTCGAAGAAAGGCGACATCGTTACTTTCCCACGTGGCGGTTCTGATATCACTGGGGCTATTGTGGCTCGCGGTTTAGAAGCCGATGTCTACGAGAACTTTACTGACCAAAGTTACATCTTCTCTGCTCACCCGGGTCATGTTCGCAATCCTCACGCGATTAATGCCATTACTTACCGAGAAATGCGAGAACTATCTTACTCAGGTTTCAGCATTTTTCATGATGAGGCGCTGGAGCCTTTGTATCAAGTGAAAATCCCCGTTCAAATCCGTAACACCAATCAGCCGGAAATTAAAGGTACACGGATTGTGGCGGAGCGTCGTGATGTCAACGAATATCCTGTCATCGGGATTAGTAGTGATGAAGGGTTTACGGCCATTACGATGCGCCAGTATTTATTAAACCGCGAAGTGGGTTACACGCGTCGTTTGCTACAAATTTTTGAAGACCATAATATTTCGATTGAGCATATTCCTTCAGGAATTGATAACATCTCGATCATTATTCGCTCTCACCGTCTAAAAGATAATGAGTTAAACCAAATTGTGCAAGAAATCCAAGATAAATTGAACCCAGAATGGGTGCAAATCGAAGAAGATTTAGCCATGATGGTTATTGTGGGCGAAGGCATGCGTGATGTGACTGGTTTAGCCAATAAAGCCACGAGTGCTTTGGCTGAGAAAAACATTAACATTCGCATGATTAACCAAGGGGCGTCCGAAATCAGTATGATTTTTGCGATTGCGATTAAGGACCAGAAGCAAGCTCTAGCAAGCTTGTACGAAAAATATTTCAACGAATAAACGCTAGAACCTCACGCCTGTGAGGTTTTTTCGTCTGTACATTTGAGTAAATGACTCCTTTGATATCAGAGTAACTAGACCTCAGGTGGGCGGCGCCGACGATGTATTTTCATATATAGACCTATTGAACCGCCTGGAGTTTGTGATATAATAAACAATGACATAATCATCGGGAGGGATTAATATGGAATTGGGAGTAACAAATTTTTCGACGACAATCGCTAAGGCCTGTCATAAAAAAGAAGCATTATTTAATGAAAGCAAGTGGCGCTACGCTTTAAGGGCGACTTTAGCGGGGGCATTCTTGACCTTAACAACGGCTGTCGGTGGGATTGCAGCTGATAATAGTATGTTAATTCATCCAGCTCTAGGTAAGTTTGTTTTTGCTTTTTTGTTCGCTTGGGGCTTAGTATTTGTCTTATTCCTCAACACGGAATTGGCGACATCCAACATGATGTTTTTAACAGCCGGAGTGTATTATAAATCAATCAACATCTCAAAGGCTGTGAAAATTTTATTATACTGTACCCTCTTCAACTTGGTGGGAGCTTTATTGATTGGCTGGCTAGCAAGTTTCAGCGCCCCTTTCATGAGCCTGAGTGAGTCAAGTTATCTAGTCACGACGGTTGCTGGAAAGTTGGCAAAACCAACTGGGCAAATTTTTGTCGAAGGAATTCTGGCAAATGTATTTGTGAATATTGCTATCTTAGGTTTTCTGTTAATTAAAAACAGCTCAGCCCGGGTATCTGTTATTTTGGTAGCGGTCTTTATGTTTGTTTATTTAGGCTACGACCATGTCATTGCTAATTTCGGCTCATTTTCTTTAGTGATGTACAATCAAGCAACTTTAATTAGCGGCTTTGACGTTTTAAATATCCTTCGACAATGGTCAGCAGCTTTTGTTGGCAATTATGTCGGCGGCGGGATTTTGATTGGTCTGTGTTATGCTTATATGAATCAGACCCAAACTGTTTACCGCGATTAATTCGATGAGTTTAGACTAGCTTCTGTTTCTTTGGAAATAGGAGCTATTTTTTTATTTGAAGAAAATAAGACACTCAATTAGCTGTTTAATATTTAATGATGATTTTCATAAACAAAGGAGCCATTATAATGTTTAATTTCAAAAAAATATACGCCAACTCTTGTAATAATAATAAAGTCACATTCGAGTCTACCATTAACACTTAACCATGTACGATACAGCACCTTCCAATGCTGTTTAGCATATCTTGTAATAAACTCAAAGAAAATCCGTTCACCTTGATAGCCCATTCTTTGAACCCAAAGTAGCTTCTTATCATCCGTTGAAAGATTCGTCCGTTTTTCTAGCACTTCAAGTTGTAAAAGTTCAAATGGCTTTGCAATGTCCTTCTGAAAACTTAGTTGTTGAAGCGCTGATTGTTCTGCTTGCATAAAATTTTCCTTTCCTGAGTGTGATTTAGTTTTACTTCCTCTTATATAAATACACATTTTTTTGCGTTTTATGCTTTTAATTCGAAAATAAATTGTTCTTTTTTTTTCAGGCTGTAATTTAGTCTGCATTAAAGGCTTCATTAGAAGGTTTCCATATACATTTATGACCGGCTAATTTTTCGTTTCTGTCTTGAAATGGGGATTCTTCTGTCGCCACATCGTGGCGTTTGCCGCGACGATGTGAAATACCTTCCAGGGCCCGTCGCTCGAATCGCCACGATGTGAAATGAGCCATTTGGGGTGTTTCTGCTCGAAAATGTGCTAAAAACATGCGTATTTGACCGGGTTTTGGGACTTTTTCACGTTTACACATCGTGGCGTTTGCCACGACGATGTGAGACACCTTCCCCGACCCGTCGCTCGTGTCGCCACGATGTGAGATAAGGTAAAACCAAGAAGGTGTGCTGCCTGTCGCTAGCACGATTAAACAGCCACTTGAACTTCATTAAATCGTCGCGAGCAAAGCAAGCAACACCGCTGGTCTTGTCGCAAGAACGATCTTGGCGAAAATAAATATTTTCTAAAACACCACATGTCCTTGCTTTCAAGCAACCCACCACTCCCACCAAAACCAAAAAGGTGTGCTGCCTATCGCCAGCACGATTAAACAGCCAACTTGAACTTCATTAAATCATCGCGAGCAAAGCAAGCGAAACCCATCGTCTTGTCGCAAGAACGATCTTGGCGAAAACAAGCCCAACTAAATCCACCGGCCTTTCCAAACTAGTTCACGCTACACCTCACACACCGCATTCATCACGCAAGCCTACAACACATTACTTTGTTTCTCTCAATCTCCCATCAGTCTACATACGACTTAGAAACACCACACCTTGTTAATTACACCTCACAGCGAAATCCCCAACAAAAAACTCTACTAAAGCTCACACAATCTAAAGTGGTTGTGCGAACTCAGTAGAGTATTTATTTATATTTAATTAGACTTTCATCGCGCCTCAAAAATAATCAAATTCATGAGAGCTAAGCTAGACCATCCGGCTATTCTCTAACCTGACCTTGTCCTTCGATAACATACTTGTAGCTAGTTAAGGCCTCTAGCCCCATTGGACCTCGTGCATGAAGTTTTTGAGTACTGATGCCTAACTCGCCACCAAAACCGAAGACTTCTCCATCAGAAAAGCGTGTCGACGCATTGACATAGACACAAGCTGAATCAATGTCATTCAAGAAATTTTGTGCTGTTTGGTAATCTTTTGTGATAATTGCATCTGAATGGCCAGTAGAAAAACGCTCAATATGGGCAACGGCCGCATCATAATCTTCAACTACTTTAATCGCTATACGATAGTCTAAAAACTCCGTCGCATAATCAGTGTCATTCGCCAGGGTGGCTTGTGGTACTATTTTGACTGTGGTGTCATCTCCTAAAATTTCCACGCCTGCATCTAAAAGTGCTGCTGTTGCTTCCGGCAGGAACTTCTCCGCCACAGCCACATCAACCACCAGCGTCTCTAAAGCGTTACACACTGAAGGACGTTGCAATTTACCATTCAATAAAATAGTGTAGGCTTGTTCTAAATCAGCCGCCTCATTTACATACAAGTGACAATTGCCGACACCGGTTTCGATAACAGGAATCGTTGCTTGACGTAGAACTGCTTGAATCAAACCAGAACCACCACGCGGTACCAAACAATCTACATATTGATTCATCGTCATAAATTCAGCCGCCAACTCACGCGAAGGATCAGTAATTAGTTGAATGGTTGTGTTTGGCACTTTGCTTTTCGCCAAACCCGCTTGAATGGCCTTAACAATCGCTTGATTACTTTCGAGCGCTTCCTTACCGCCACGCAAAATCACCGCATTGCCTGCCTTCAAACACAAAGCCGACGCATCAACCGTCACATTTGGACGCGACTCATAAATAATTCCAATCACCCCTAAAGGCACACGGCGACGACTAATCCGCAAGCCATCGCGGTTCACCCATTGTGAATCTGTCTTTAAAATCGGGTCTTCTAGACTTGCAATTTGTTTTAAACCATCAACCATCCCTTGAATACGCGCTTGAGTCAAGGTTAAACGCTCAAGTAAGGCAGTTGTCAGACCGTTCTGACGCCCATTTTCTAAATCGAGCGCATTTGCCGCTAAAATCTCATCCTGTTGTTCCAATAAAGCTTGCGCAATCGCTGCTAAGGCATCATTTTTATCTTTGGCCGATAACAAACGCACCACGCGAGCCGCTTGCTTAGCCTGTTGGCCTAAGGTTTCTAAGTAAGTCATGTCCATCCTGTCCTTTCAAAATCCATCTATCGAATTGTCTCAATTGCCTGCAATCGCCAAACGCTTTAATCCTCACTTTTGAACAGCGTCCCAATAGCGTCACCTTCTAAAATTTTAAACAAGCTCGTCGGATCCTCGCTACTCGTGACAATCATTGCCTTCTTGGCAGCCAGCATTTTCTCGGCAGCTTTGATTTTCGTCAACATACCACCTTTAGAAAATTCAGAACCCTTGCCACTCGCCATATAAATAATCTCATCCGTAATTTCCGTCACCCGATCAAGCATCGCCGCTTCTGGGTTACGCATCGGATTATCTGTATATAATCCGTCCACATCGCTCAATATGATTAACAGTTGCGCATCCACCACTTTGGCAACAATTGCCGATAAGGTATCGTTATCACCAAATTTGGTTTGATGATCCAGCTCATCGACCGCCACTGCATCATTTTCATTAATAATTGGAATAATATTCTTCGCAAGCAAAGTCTCCAAAGCCGTCCGCACATTAAGCAAAGACTCCGGAAAATCAATCACATCCCGCGTCAGCAAAATCTGGCCCACATGTTGATTATAATACTGAAAAAAACGATTATAATGCCCCATCAGAATACTCTGCCCAAAGGCAGCCAAAGCCTGTTGCTCCGCGATTGTATTGGGATACTCATCATAAGCCAACGTACTCGCGCCAACACCAATCGCCCCAGACGTCACAATAATCACTTCTTTACCCGCCTGCTGCAAGCTAGCACATACATAGGCCAAGCGATCAATTTTTTGATAATTCACTTTTTTCTGAGATTGCATAATAGAATTTGTTCCAATTTTTATAACAATCCGCTGATAATCCTTGATAAACTCTCGTTCCATAACGTCTCTCCTAGTCCCTCGAATACTTTTATTATACCGAAACAGCAGAATTAAGCTAGTGTCTTTTCTAATGTTTCTCATAACTATTTAATAAATAACACCAAGCCCACAGGCAAAATAGGCCGCTAAATTGCTCGAGCCAATTAAAAGAAGAGAATGCTTCCTAGTAATAAAAAAAACTCGAAGCAACTGCCTCGAGTAGTCAAAATTTTGCTTAGATATCCACCGTATAAAGTGACGCTTCTAACTCTTTTTTAAAGTCTTCACTACGCCATTCCCGCTCATAGCCAAGGCAGTTACAACTATAGATAATGCCATCACGTTCAAAGGAATGTCGATAATGCACGTGCCCCATGCAACTATGCTTTATCGGAAACTCTTGATGAAGGCTGTCAAAATCATCCGTCGCAATAAATGCATTGAAATAATCAAATTGCGGATGTGGCATCTTCACTGTAAATTCAGGGACCGTCACCATATGCGTCACGAGAATCACCTCACGCTCCCCGACAGCTTCCAGATCCTTACGGACAATCTCAGCAAATTTTCGAGATAGCTCACGGTCTGTCATTCCCCAATTCGTATTTAACTTATCTTGCCAAGTTCGTTCACCATAAACCCCTAATTCCAATTCTTACTCGCTAAAACGCGGGTCATGAACAGAATGATTATACCAAGCAGAATGCCCAACTAAGGCATAGTGATCGTTTAGAATAAGCGGTCTCTCCATGAGACATTGCGGGTGATTTGTATAACGACGATAAACAGCGGCGCTGTCTTTAACGTCTGAATCCCTTTCCCAATAATCATGATTGCCTGGAATAAACTTGACTGGCCGATCGATGACTGTTTGCAATCTTTCAACAAAGCGTGTGCTTGTCTCGTAACTATTGGAAATGTCTCCGCCAATCACCAATAAATCGATTTGTTGTTCAGTTACTATCTCATGTAGGGTGTAATAAAAATCTGTTTCGCCATAATTTTCGTTTAAATCATAATGTAAGTCTGATATAACGCCAATTCTCATAATCGTCCTCCTTTAAGCCTGAAATTATGTCAAATAGATTTGTGGAATGGCCTCGACTAATTTCTTAGTGTAGTCTGCCCGTTTGGAAACATCTGTATTCGCTGAATCAAAAATTTCAACCAACTTTCCGTGATACATGACCGCAATTCGATCACAGAAATATTCGATAACATTCAAATCATGTGAAATAAACAGGTAAGTTAACTGATATTTTTTCTTCAAGTCATTAAGCAAATTCAAAATCGCTGCCTGAATGGATACGTCTAACGAAGAAACTCCCTCGTCAATCACTAACAATTTAGGCCTTAAGACAATTGCTGAGGCAATCGCAATTCTTTGGTGTTGCCCACCACTTAATTGATGTGGATAACTATTAAAATAGGCTTCATCTAATTCCACATCAGTCAAAGCCTCTAGCACCATTTGCTTGCGTTCCGCTTTACTGCCAATTTTATGAATATTTAAAGGCTCCATAATACTCCAACCAACCGTTTTTTTAGGGTCAAGCGTACTATAAGGATCCTGAAAAACCATCTGCATTTCCTGATAAAGAGCGCGTCGCTCCTGTTGGGACATTGTTAGTAAATCATGGCCTTCAAACAAAATTTCGCCTGCCTCTGGCTTGACTAGGCCCATGATTGAATTGGCCACAGTTGATTTACCCGAGCCAGACTCGCCGACTAAGCCAAAACTTTCGCTACTTGCGATACTCAAAGAAAAATCATCAACAGCAGGTGGTGTGTTGTCAAAACGCCGCCTTAATAAGAAAGATGATTCATTAAAAGTCTTTGTCATGTGCTTAATTTCTAGTATGTGAGTCATTTAATCAACTCCCTTACTTCAGGAAACATGGCAGCCACTTCTGCTTGGTTAGCTGGCGTCGTTTGAATGTATGGCCATCTCCCCAATTGACGCTCTTCAATAGCGGGGACTCTAAAGGGAATGCTATAAAGTTTCTTGCCCTTGTTCATTAAACTTGGAATGGCACTTAGCAAGCCCTTTGTATAATTATGTTGGGGATTTTCAATCACTTCATGTGTAGGACCCGTTTCAACAATCCGTCCAGCATACATCACATAAACTCGGTCGGTCATGCTACTAATGACACCCCAATCATGCGAAATCAACATCAAAGCATTCCCTTTTTGGCGGGTCAAGCGATTCAATATATCTAATATCTGCTTTTGAATGGTCGCATCGAGTGCCGTCGTTGGTTCGTCTGCGATGATTAAGCCAGGATTGGTAATAATCGCCATACTAATCACGATTCTTTGTCTCATCCCACCGGATAATTCATAGGGATAAGAGTGGTAAATACGCATCGGATTTTCAAAGCCCATTTGCTTAAATAAATCTACAATTATTTGAAGACGCTCTTTGGCCTTCAATTGCGTGTGAAGAATCAGGACTTCCTCAACCTGCTTTCCGATTTTCAATACCGGATTCAGTGAAGATAATGGGTCTTGAAAAATCATAGAAATCTCTCCGCCACGAATTTTCCGGATTGCATCCGGTTCGTCATAGGCGATGTCTTTTCCTTTATAGCTTATTTCCTTGTAAGAAGTTCTGGTGTTTTTCGGTAAGATACCCAAAATCGTTTTAGCAGTCAAACTTTTCCCACTGCCCGATTCACCAACAATCCCAATTACTTCATTGGAAGCTATATGAAGTGAGAGATTTTCAATCGCCGGATACTCTTGATTGTGGATTAGAAAATTGACATTTAAATCGTCTATCTTCAATACCGTATCCATCTAATCCCTCCTCTTATCTTGCATTTTTCGAATACCATCGCCTAATAAGTTAAAACCAAACACAAGTAAAGTAATCGAAATACCGACTGATATAATGTACCAAGGTGCATTGATTAAATAAGGCTTGGCTTCACTTAACATCCGGCCCCAACTAGGATCTGGCGGCTGAACACCTAGGCCAAGAAAACTCAAGCCGGCTTCAGACAAAACAATTGTCGAAAAGGATAAAGATGTAATGACAATAATTTGCGTCGTAATATTGGGCAAAATATGATGCCTAATAATATGCCAATGGCTCGCACCGTTGATTTTACTAGATTTAACAAAATCAAATTCCTTCACTTGAAGAAAACCACTTCTAACAATCCGAGCAAAACTTGGAATCCTTGGAATCCCCAAAGCCAGAATGGTGTTGGTTAAGCTAGGGTCAAAAATCGAGACGAGCATGATAGCAAAAAGAATACCGGGAATCGCTAGCATGGCATCCATTACACGCATTAACAGTTCATCGACCCAACCACCACAATAACCGGCCAAACTACCGACAAGCAAACCGCCAATTAAGCCAATCGCAATCGAACTAATCCCGACTTGGAAGACGGTTTGTGTGCCTTGCATCATTCTAGACAATATATCACGACCAAAATTATCTGTTCCGAACAAATATTTAGCAGACGGGGGGTGAAGTCGGTCGGCTGTAATCATCTCATTTGGATTGTGTGGCGTATAGAAGAAACTGATAAGCATCATTAATATCAAAATCGAGACAATCGTCGCCCCAATTATTAAGTTATAGTTATGTTGTTTGCGCTTCATGTTATTTCCCTCCTGACTTAATTCGAGGATCAATAACTTGATAAAGCATGTCCACCGCAAAATTTGCCAGTACAATGATAATGGATAAAAATAAGACGAGTGATTGAATCAATGGAAAATCTCGTGATTGGACAGAGGAATTTAATAAAGAACCAATGCCCGGTAAGGCGAAAACATTCTCGACGATAATACTGCCACCCAAGGTATCAGCAACCATTAAACCAAAGACTGTAATAACTGGTAAAGAGGCATTCTTCAGCACATGCCCATACATGACACGGTTATCCGATGCACCTTTGACTACGGCTGTTGTCACATAATCTTTATTCAGTTGATCAGCTACCGAGTTAGATAAGTAGCGGATTACCACAGCAATATTCGAGATAGCAATAGAAACAGAAGGTAAAAACATCGATTTTAGATGTTCTACCAGTCCTTCACTTAAATCTTTATAACCAAAGGTTGGAAACCAACCTAAATTTACAGCAAAAACTAAAATTAAAACAAACGCTAACCAAAATGACGGGATTGAAATACCAAGTTGACTTATTGTATTTGCTATCGTCGAGACAGCTCTTCCCTCATACCTCGAAATGAAGATCCCAATTGGAATCGCAATGATGACTGTAATAATCAGTGAGTACAGCGTCAAGGATAATGTAACAGGAAGCCGATCGGCAATAATCTGCGCGACCGGCTCTCTGTAACGATATGAAGTACCTAAATCTCCTCGGAAAATACCACTTATCCAGTCAAAGTGTCTTGTGTGTAAGGGTTGATTGACCCCTAATTGCTCTTCAAGAACTCTTATTTGTTGTATATCGGCATCGGGTCCTAAAATTGCGGTAGCAGGATTACCTGGTAGAACATTAAAGATTAAAAAGATAATCAATGACACCAACAATAAGGTAAACAATGTCGTCACCAACTTATGTAAAAAACGATGCATGGTGTTTTCCTTTCTAAGTTTATAATTAAACCTTTAACAATCTATTCAACAATTCTTAAATCTTCTAAGTTATATTTTTGAGCTGGGAATAAACCTAAGCCTTCTAAATCGCCTTGCATAGCAGTGATACGATTTGGGTCAAATAAGAAGACTGATGAAGCATCTTCAGTTAAAATTGTTTGAGCTTCTTTATAGTAAGTCATTCTGGCTTCTTCATCTAACTCTTGGATGGCATTGTCGATGGCTGTATTGTAAGCTTCATTGTTATAGTTTACAAAGTTACGGTTGTAGCCTTCTCTAAAACGAATTAATACATCGTAAGGATCAATTTTTCCTGTTAAACCAATCAGTGTCGCTTCGTGATCAAAGTCTGTATATACTTCTTCTAACCAAGTACTCCACTCAATCGGTTGAATTTCCATTGTTACTCCAACTTGAGATAATTGGCTCGCCATCACTTGAGCTGTATCCACATAGAATTGAGCATGACTCGGAACCTTGATTGTAAAGGTTAAATCTTCTTCTCCAGCTTCTGCTAGTAATTCTTTCGCTTTTTCAGGATCATAAGCATACACATCTTCTAAACCTTCTTGATAGTAATACTCCATTGCAGGCGAGAACATAGAACCTAACTCAACCCCATTACCTTGGAAAACTACATCAATTAATTCTTGCTTATTAATCGCAAAATTAATCGCTTGTCGAACTTTAATATCTTGGAAAGGTTCGTGAGTATGGTTCAAACCAAAAATAACAACCATATTTTGTGGCCCTTCAACATAATTCATCGTGTCGCCTAATTGGGCTTTACCTTCAATACTTGTTCCAGCGATGTCGATTTCGCCAGTTTGAAGTGCTAATGTTATGGTGGCAGGATCTTGCATTAAAATCCATTCAACACCGGCAATTTCAGCCACTTTGTCTCCCAGGTAATAGTCATCGTTACGTTCCATAACTAAACTTTCCCCTTGGTTCCACTCAACAAACTTAAAGGGTCCAGCACCGATTGGCATTGACGCTTGATCTTCATAGTCTGCCGGCATTACAGGCATTAAGGTTCTTGCTAAGAAACCTGAGCCAATTGAACTTAAGATAATTTCAACTGTAAACTCATCAACCGCAGTGATACTTTCAACAACTTCCCATTTAGAACTTGTTGCTTCCTCTCCATCTAATCCTGCTAAAGAAGCATATGACCAAATAACATCATCAGCCGTTACAGTGTCTCCATTATGGAATGTTGCATCTTCCACTAACTTAAACGTATAAGTTAAGTTATCTTCAGAAACTTCCCAACTCTCAGCTAAATTAGGAATAATTGTCCCTGCTTCATCGAAATCAATTAAACCATCATGCATATTAGATAACATTGAGCCTGTGTCCGTTCCTGAAGATTGCTTAGGATCTAAACTATCAATTTCTGAAACCATTGCGAATTTTACCACTCTATCGGATTGAGCATTGACTTGTGTCAAACTTCCCGTTGCACCGAACAATAACATGGCACTTGTTACAGCAGCGAATGCTTTAACCAAAGGTTTTTTCAACATTAAGATTCTCCTTCTATACTTTAACTATTTTCACCAACACCATTAGTCTAACATTGGAATGTAAACTCACTGTCTTTTCCATGTAAATATTATGTTAACAAGAAACCACTAGCTAAAAGATATATATATTAATTTTTATAGTAGCATAGATAAAATATTTCAAGCTAGTCACTGGCAATCTCCCCTTTAATTCACCTTCTTTCGCAATTCTTTCATCTTAAGCAAATCAATGTACAAATTGTTTTATCAGTATGTTGATACACTTATTCATCTAAGCGTCTAAGCAATATCCAATGGGACAAAAGAAACCTTTCAATAAAACAACATCCAATCATTCACAATTACCCACACTATATTGACCACATAATATAACAATCAACACACTTTACATCCGAAATCTTTTTATTTTTTCTGAGAAAATCCTGTAACACCGCCTCAAGCTTATCTTCACCAGGACTTCTCAAAAACAAAGCGAGCAATGCCCACTCTAGGCTAGATTAGCCCATTCGTTTTCTCGAAAAAACACCACCTTCTCATACTTCAGGAATAGGCTCGAGAATTAGGTACAAGTCAAATTGTTATCTCATTCACAATCGCTCCCTAATCTGGTATACTAACTGTAAAGATACCTACTTCAATCTGAGCAAAGGAGGTGAATGTAAGCATGAAAAAAGCCACTCGAGAAGCAGCCATTGGCTGGACGGAACAAGATGATATCGAATTAAGCGATGAAGCCTTGGCACACGAAAACCTCACGACATCAACTTATGTTGGCTGTTGTGATACAAATTTTCACGTGATAGAATCCGAAGAAGTCTTCCAACAGTTTTTATCTGCCTTACATGAGCCAAAGAACAAATAGAAAACTGCCGCATTTACTTTCTCAATCGATCCAGCAATAAATTAATAGTGATCACATGAACTTCTTTAGAAAAAACCGAAAGGAAATTTAAGATGGTACAATCAATTCTTACAATTTGTCAGTATGATACAGTTATTTCGCCGGGAGCTTATTTTCATTTAAAAACTGACTGGTTTGAAAGTGACCAGGAAATTCAAACGGTCATTATCGATCAAAGTCATGTCTTTACGAAAATGTTGTCAATTTATCCAAAGAATTTTGTCATGTATTTGGAGCAAGATGCTAATGGGAGTTTGTATCGGACAAATTATCCATTGCTCCGTCAAGAAGATCATGATTATTTCGAGGTGGATTGGGGCAAAGATTTACATTAAGAATCAAGCATTAAACTGTGACTATTACTTCTTGAGTAAAGTCACAGTTTTTTTGTATGCACCATTCAAAAACAAGTGACAGGTAGGATGGATGAAGCCCTTTCAAATGTGTTCTGTCAGCTTTTCGATTATAATAGAAGAAACATGAACAGAAAGGATGATTTAATGACATATTTTACATTAAATGATGGGAACCGACTCCCAGTTATTGGTTTGGGAACGGTAAAAATCCAAGGGGCAACAGGTGTCAATAGCATTCTAACAGCCCTTGATGCAGGTTACCGACTTATTGATACTTCTACTAACTATCATAATGAAGGGATGGTCGGCGAAGCGATTCGTCGTTCACACATACCTCGCCAACACATACAAGTGACCTCAAAATTACCAGGTTCAGCGCATGAATATGATGCTGCCATTAAATTATTACAAGAGTCGCTTTACCGAACGGGTTTAGACTATTTTGATAATTACTTAATCCACTGGCCATTACCTAAACAGAATCTCTATGTTGAGGCTTGGCGTGCATTAATCGATGCTCAAAAATTCGGTCTAGTACGTTCTATCGGTGTCTCAAACTTTACAGCCGAACACTTACAAAGAATCATTGACGAGACTGGTGTCGTTCCAGCCATAAATCAGATTGAACGTCATCCTTATTTCAATAACTTGGACAGCGTGCGAGCCAATCAAAGCCATGGGATTTTAACCCAAGCCTGGAGTCCTTTTGGCCGAGATAGCTTAAATGTATTGGGGGATCCACTCATTTTAGAATTAGCTGAAAAGTATCAAAAAAATCCTGGTCAAATTGTCATCCGTTGGAATTTACAAGACAATGTGCAAGCCATCGTTAAATCAGCTTCGGCCAAAAATCAAGCAGCTAATTTGGACGTATTAGATTTTGAATTATCCACAGAGGATATGGATCGTATCAATCAATTGGACCGTGGTGAGCCAGGACGAATTGAAGGTCAAAATCCTGACGAATACGAAGAGTTCGACTAAGCAATTGTTTTCACACAGAGAGTGAGGAGTCCTATTTTGGAAAAATATTTTGAAAAAGAATTTGTTGTTTTAGATGAGCATAGTGCAGCGGCAGTCGGGTCTGGTGGTTTGAAAGTCTTTGGAACACCGGCAATGATTGCTTTCATGGAAAATGTTGCCTTGACAGCTTCCGAGCCTGAATGCGACAGCGGCGATACGACTGTTGGCATTGAGATTAATGTCCGCCATTTGGCGCCGTCTGCGATTGGACGCAAAATTCAAGTTCGAGCAAGCCTTGTTGAACGTCGCAAGCAAATTTTGTCTTTTAAAATCGAAGCTTATGATTCGAATAAATTAATTGGCGAGGCAACCCACAAACGTGCCATTGTCAATATCGATTCGTTTATGAAGACTATTTAAGGTCAACACTTTAGGAGGTGCACCGATGAGACGGTTACGCTTTGTCCCCTGGTTGTTGTCGCTTGTTTTTCTACTCTTGTTATTGCCAGTTGTCCAGTCGAGCTTCGCACAAGAAGATACCGAGAAAGAAAGTCAAACAAGCGAGTCCTTAAGCGAAAAGACCCTTGAGGCTGCTCAACTTTTAATTGGAAACTTTCCTCAACAAAGCGCCCTGTCCATCGACCTCTCATACTTGTCTCCTTTTGACACTGAACGTATTACAGTCATTGAGCACGGCTATCTTCCGAGCGAGAAGGGGCCGGCTGCTTATTGGTTAATTGAACTTGAGAATATTAGCCAGTCTTATCTTAAACCGATGACTGTCTTAAATTATTTGAACATTCGCCAGGAAACTGAAGATGGCATCCGTTCATTTGTTGAAATGCGTTCGGAATTAATAACGATGCCTAATGCCCAATGGGCACCCGCAGTTGATAGCCAGAGTCTTATGATGGCTCCCGGTGCCGTTTGGCAAATTCGCCTGTTAACACCGACGGTGGACCCTTTTAGCCAATATGCCCTCGTCAATGCTTTAATGGCTGAAGATATTAATGTCGGTTTGCCGACGACTTCTGATGCAGAACGGATCATTCACTTAGTGATGGCTGACCCTAATTTTTCGCCTGAAGACTATGATAGCCTGGTCGAAACCTTAAAAAATGACAGCCTGGCTTTAAAGCAGAAGGTACTCGAAGAACACTTGATTGCGTTTGAAGAAACAGCGAGCCAGCCACTTGAAAAAGCGACACTTGACCAAGCCATCACTGAACAATTGACGTTAATCGAACATGGCGTTGAAGAAATTACTGAACCCGTTCAAACTAGGGCCTACTGGATTTTTGAGTGGATAAGCCAGCCGGAGGACGTCAATCAAGACCAAAATGATGGCGAAAGTTCGACGACAAACGAGTCAGCTAACTAT
The DNA here is from genome assembly GCF_052116145.1 of Fundicoccus sp. Sow4_F4. Lineage (NCBI taxonomy): Bacteria > Bacillati > Bacillota > Bacilli > Lactobacillales > Aerococcaceae > Fundicoccus > Fundicoccus sp. Sow4_F4. The sequence goes on from NZ_JBQKLQ010000006.1 coordinate 158,787, forward strand.
CAGTATATTGCTGAAGATTTATGGCCATTCAAAGGCATTCAAGAGCTAGCTGGGATGTCATCTTACGACATTCCGTTAGACATCACTCTAGTAGAACCAACTGCCAGCGGCTTTTATATGCCTTTAACTCAACCCCATTATCAAGCTGCCGCCCAAGGAAAGCAGCAAATGTTTTTCAAACTCTCTTTCCCCATAAGCAGCCCTCTTTATGAACATTACTTAGATTATAACGGCGAACGTTTCGATATAATCGGTGATTGGGGTGCCGGTAGTTTCAATTAAGCAGCGAGTCCCACACAGCACACTAACCAGGCAAAAAGCCAAATAAATGAGGCGATTGATAACCAGTCACGACTTTTCATCTAACCTAAGTCTGCAGGCAGCAATTGCCTCTTTATTATTGAACCCAGCTAGTCAGTCAGAGCCACCACCAAAAGAGCTACTGAAAAACTGCGTTCAAACCAACGCTCGCTATAATCTCATGACCTATCCCGCTTAGTCTCCCTAGTCAAACACATCCTGAAGACAGTGACGAGCTCGAAGAAGACCACTCACACTTAATCACATCCTTGTTTGATTATTACCTGGACTGTCTAGGAACCAAACTCAACAGCCACAAAGATTAACCAACGGGGACAAAAGGCACCACCTCTAGACAAGCCAAAAACACCACTCTCAAGCGCTTCCTAATGTCGCCCAAGAGTGGTGTATTCAGTGAGTCTTCAAGAAATAAATTTGCTTAAAGATTATCAATTGCTGGCATTAGTCCTGCTTTAACTGCCGAGTCGCTTCATAAAAAGGCAATAATTTTTCAAAGCCAGCCAATAACTCCTCTACTAAAGCTTGTGCCGATCCAAAGCTTTCGATCGCTGGTATATCATATTTGACCAACACTTTCCGAACCTCTCCCGACGCCAAACCCTTCGCAAGCACTTCTCGCGAAGCTAGCGTCAGTGGAAAATAGTTACTCTCACCCTTGACTTGCGCCCAATAATACAGCGAGCCGTCAGTCACATCGACCTTCAACACTTGATTTTGACGCAATAGAGTGTCAGGCTGACTGCCTCTTTCAATAAAACTTAATTCACAGGAAATTCCTAATACGCCGTCAATTGTCTTCAGACGAATCGCAAAAGTCGGATCCAAGCGCGTATCACCCTCTACAAAGAAATAGCACCAAAAATGCGGACGCCCAACTTGTGCTTGATTCATCCAAGCACTCACTTTATCTGCTTGAAAATTCTCCGTTCGACCAAGTAGAGCCGTCACTAATCCTTGAAACGTCTTACGTGCCACTTGCCCCGCTTTTTTAAAATCTTCCATCTCCTCAGCTCTTTCACTAGCTTTGGCTGGTGAAATATATTTGACTTTCTCATAAGCCATGAAGTCACCTAAAGCTGTTAAATCAATCGTCATTCGCCCAACTCCTTTGTTATTCATTACCATTAAAGCCTATCATAGATTAATCGCTTCAAACAGCACTTTAGAACTAGCAGTTCAAATATTTTCTAAAACAAAAAACAGCTATCTACATAACGTAAATAGCTGCCAGCCTGTTGGCTTAACCCATATCCTTAATCTTCATCAAACGAGAAGTTGTCGCACGTGCGCTTTCTTCCAGTTTCATACGAATGTAGTAAATGGTTTCTTCTAAATCAGGAATCGTACGGTATTCTAAAGCATTAACACGGCGACGTGTTCGCTCAATTTCAACCGCCATAAGTTGACAAGTTTTCTCAAGTTCTGCGAATTCTAACAACTTAGGCATGATCTCGATTAACTCTTCAAAAGCAATATCTAGTTCTGCATTCGAATTTAAATAGCCGTACTCAAGTTCCACTTTTCCTTGAGAAGTCGCTTCATTGTAATTAAAATGCATCTTTGGTACGCGAACACTTAGAATGTTTTTACGGTCAATATCCAACGACACACTTTGAGCTGGAATTGCCATAATCTCTTCTATAAATTTATCGTCTACCAAGGATTTCGCAATTGAAAATTGTTGCATCGCATGGCCTAACTGACCAATCACATCTGCACGCAAAGCATTAGTCTGTTTCACTTTTAGTACGAATTCTTTCATTAAACCATCTTGTTTATCTTTCAGTAGCTTGTGACCACGAGTTGATAATTTTAGACGCGCTTTTAGACGCGCTAATTCCATACGTGTTGGTTTAACATTTAGAACTGCCATTATTGTTCACCTGTTTCAGGATAATATTTATCAAGCATTTCCGTACGAATACGTGTTAACTCCGTTCTTGGTAAGATTTTCAGAAGTTCCCAACCTAATTCGATTGTTTCGTCAATTGTACGGTTGGTTCTAAACCCTTGGTTGACGTAACGTTTTTCAAATTGGTTTGTAAACTCAAGATACAACTTATCGACATCCGTCAGGGCAGCATCCCCTAAAACGGCAGATAATTCTTTTGCTTCTTTCCCTTGGGCATAAGCATAGAACATCTGGTTCATCGTAGCCGCATGATCCTCACGTGTTTTCCCTTCGCCAATTCCGTTATCTTTCAAACGTGATAGAGACGGCAAAACATCAATTGGAGGTTGAATCCCTTGGTTATGTAATTCACGAGACAATAGAATTTGTCCTTCCGTAATATAACCCGTTAAGTCAGGGATTGGATGCGTGATATCATCCTCTGGCATTGCCAGAATTGGAATTTGTGTAATCGAACCTTCTACGCCACGCATTCTTCCTGCACGCTCATAGATAGTTGATAGGTTCGTATATAGGTAACCTGGATAACCACGACGACCTGGAATCTCACGACGAGCAGCAGATACTTCACGTAACGCATTCGCATAGTTCGTCATATCCGTCATAATAACTAACACGTGCATACCTTTTTCGAAAGCCAGATATTCAGCTGCCGTTAAAGCGATTTTTGGTGTAGCAATACGCTCAATCGCAGGATCATTAGCTAAGTTGATAAAGACAACGGAACGATCGATCGCACCGGTTTCTGTAAAGTCTTTGATGAAGTATTGGGCATCATCAAACGTAATCCCAATCGCAGCAAAGACTACCGCAAATTTATCATCTGAATTTAAAACAGCTGCTTGACGAGCAATTTGAGCGGCCAATTGTTGGTGAGGTAAACCTGAACCAGAGAAAACTGGTAGTTTTTGCCCACGAACCAACGTGTTTAAATGGTCAATTGTTGAAATTCCTGTTTGGATAAACTCATCTGGATACTCACGCGCAATTGGGTTAATTGCCATTCCGTTGATATCTAGAGAAGCTTCAGGAATCAAGTCTGGACCACCATCATTGACACGGCCCATTCCATCAAAACGACGGCCGATCATATCTTCGGAAACATCTAAAGTTAAAGGATGTCCCACGAAACGCGCTTTCGTATCGCGTGTCACAATACCGCTTGATCCTTCAAACAATTGAACAATTGCGGTATCACCTGTTACCTCTAATACTTGTCCACGACGATGTTCACCGGTTTGCAGCTCAATATCCACTAATTCATCAAACTTAACGCCTTCAACGCCTGTAACGGTCATTAGAGGATCTACAATTTCGGTTACTGTTGTATATTCTTTACGCATTATTTATAGACCTCCTTCTCGAGTACATGTTGAATCGTACTATCTACTGATTGACGAATTTCAGTAAATGTTTCTGGTGAATCTTCTGGAACATACTTCATACGTCCAATTTGTTCACGCACAACTGCTGTTCCTTTGACAATATCATCAAAGTAAGCCCCTAGTTTCATCGCTTCAAGTGATTTCGACTCAAAGGCATGAATGATGTCTAACATGACATGTTGTTTCTTCAATGATGTATACGTATCAACATCATCGTAAGCGTTTTGTTGTAAGTAACTTTCACGGATCATACTACTAATTAATAAAGTTAAACGGTCAGTTTCAGGTAATGATTCTACCCCTACTAAACGAACAATCTCTTGTAATTCTGCTTCTTCTTGTAATAAATTACGCGTATGATTGACCATTGAAGCCCAATCAACACCTAATTGTTTTCCGACGTAATCATTTAATATATCTGAATCTAATGAATATGAACTTAACCAGTTAATGGCTGGGAAGTGACGTCTTTGAGAAAGCGAACTATCTAGTCCCCAGTAAACCTTTACAACACTTAATGTGTTTTGAGTAACTGGTTCAGAAGTATCCCCACCTGGAGGTGAAACAGCTCCGATCGCCGTTACTGAACCTTCACGCTCAGCGCCATCATTACCTAAGGTAATGACACGACCTGCACGCTCATAGTAGTCAGCCAAACGACTTCCTAAATAAGCAGGATAACCTTCATCCCCTGGCATTTCTTCTAAACGACCAGAAATTTCACGTAAAGCCTCTGCCCAACGTGATGTTGAGTCAGCCATGATTGCGACAGAATACCCCATATCACGGAAATACTCAGCAATTGCAATTCCTGTATAGATTGACGCCTCACGCGCCGCAACAGGCATGTTTGATGTATTCGCAATCAGAATTGTACGGTCCATGATTGAATTACCTGTGTTCGGGTCGATCAATTTCGGGAACTCATCGATAACTTCCGTCATCTCGTTACCACGCTCACCACACCCTACATAAACCACTAAGTCAACGTTCGCCCATTTAGCAATCTGATGCTGAACAACTGTCTTACCAGCCCCAAAAGGTCCCGGAACAGCAGCTGCACCACCTTTCGCCACTGGGAACATTGTATCAATAACACGTTGTCCAGTTAGCAATACTTCTTCAGTCGCTAATTTGCGTTTATACGGACGACCTTTACGAACTGGCCAGCGTTGAATCATATCAAAACTACGCTCACCTTTGTCTGTATCTAAAGAATAAATTGTATCCGTTACTTTGTAAGTACCACTTGCGATACTCTTAACTACACCACTTACACCAGGTGGTACCATAATACGGTGCTCAATTACTGGAGTTTCTTGTATTGTTCCAATCACATCGCCTGCTTCAACTGTTTCACCAATTGTCGCTACGGCTGTGAATTCCCACTCTTTATCGCGATCTAATGGTTCAACAACCACACCACGTTCTAAATAGTTTCCACCTGTTTTTTCTAAGAAACCATCGAGTGGCCGTTGAATTCCATCAAACATATTGGCTACCATCCCCGGTCCTAATTCAACCGATAAAGGCTCACCGGTAATGACAACTGGTTCCCCAGGTCCTACCATAGACGTTTCTTCATAAACTTGGAGGCTGGCTTTATCCCCACGTATTTGAATAATTTCGGCAATCAGCCCGAGATCGCCGACACGGCAAATATCACGAACTGCCGCATCTTCCATGCCATTAGCAATGACGAGCGGACCAGCCACACTTATAATCGTTCCATTTTTCAATCGTTTACCTCCTACATTATCTTAATGCCCACTGCTCGTTCAACGTTATTAGCGAAGCGTTCTTCGCCGAAGTTGTTCGTTCCCATTCGGTTAGGAATCAGGATAACAGCAGGTGTCACAAGTTCATCATAGCGTTCGAGAGTCTCTGGAATTTGGACGCCTAATTGTTCGGTCAGGAAAATAATGCCATAATCTTCTTTGGCTAATTTATCCACTATTTGTCTGGCTTCTCCTGCTTCACTTGCAAAAAACACGTCAAAACCAATCATTTTGAAGGCTAAAACTGAATCCTTGTCCCCAACAACAGCAATTTTATGAGACATAATTTAGTCGCATCCTTCCTTTAATTTCCTCTGTATCGATATGATTTTCTTTCGCCGATAATACTAAACGCAAATTACGCGCTTGAGTTTCTTTCGCATAGATGAATGACAGCATTGGTAAGGGACCAAAAGACTTTAATTTTGCCTCTTGCATCTTACGCATCATGGCATTATCTGTATAATAATCAAATTTAATCGATGAAATACCAATGCCTGCAGTAATCAAGGATTCATTTAACACGTCCTTGTATTGCGTTTCTGACAATGACTGAATCAATGTTCTTGCATCGCTCACACCTAATTTTATCAACTTCTCAATTTCAAAAGAACCCGCATCGGATAAAATGGAACGTAAGAAGTTGGTGGTGCGATTTTGATATTTGGCTCGAATTAATGTCGAAATATTTTTAAAATCAATCTGCATATCGACAATATTAATAATCTCTGGGTCACCAATTTCAAGTGCCAACTGTTTCAAATGTTCGAAGTAGTGCCGATCAATCAACACTTCCACTTGATGCACATTATTAAATTCACTGTAATCTAACTTCGCTGAATTAATCGTATCTAAGTAAGTTTGCGGCAAGGTATCCGACTTACCAAGTGAAACTGACTGACGCAATTCCGTTAACTCATAACGCCCAATATCAAAATAGAGCTCTGAGAAGTCTTGGTCAGAAATCAACTCTTTAATTAAAACCTTGATATTCTGGTACGTATACTTTAAAGTCATTAATTCAACAATTTTTGGATGTGGAGATAGTTGGAATAATCGACGATAGGTCTCTTCCAACTCTTCTGTAATCATCTCATCATAATTATGAGTACGTAATACTTCCTCAACATTATCACGATATGTCGTTTCTCTTAAAATACTTACAGCCTCTTCAAAAGAATCAGCAGCCAATAGTCGATCATACATCGATTGATTCAGAAGGTCATTTTCTAAGACACGAATCGTCACGTTCATTGAACCAAATTCGTTATCAAACATTTTACCCCTCCTTACTGGTTAAACAGTTTTGAAATTTCAACTGTCAGTCTTGTTTTGGCATCTTTGATTAAAGTGTCACTCAAGAAATTATATTGAATGCCCGCTTTCTCAAGAATGAAACCGCCTTTATTAGCAATGGTTTCATCAGATAACTGAATATTTACCGCTTCAACGTCGACTGTTTCAAGCCACACTTGATCAAGTAAATCCTGTGAATGTTCGCCCAGTTTTAATGTTAAGTCGCCTTGTCCTTTAAACTGTGACAGAATATCTGTCACAAATGCTTTAAACGCTTCAGATGAGAGATTATTTAATTGGTCTTCTGCTAAGCTAAAGACTTTATTTAGTAACGTTTGCTTTTCACGCAACAATAGGTCACGGTGAGCAATTGTTTGAGATTGATTTGTAATTTGATAACGCGTATTAAGACGCTCATCCACTTTGGCTTTTTCAGCTACTAAATCAGCTTGTAAAACCTGTTGCTTATCAGCAAGTGCTTGTTTAGCTTCAGCTCGTTTCGTTTCAACATTTTCTTGAAAGGCAAGCGTTTCTTTTTTTACTACTTGTTCCACTAATTCATTGATTTTCGCCATTTCATGCCTCCTTTATTCAATTTCACTAGTTATAAAATAGGCAGAAACCTTATAGTACAATCATTAATAATGATGCGACGAAACCTAAGATGGCATAAGTCTCAACCATCGCTGAGTAAACAATCCCTTGTGTCGCATTTTCAGGACGTTGCGCTAAAATTTGCATACCCGCAATTGATGCTTTCGCTTGATAGGGTGCTGAGGTGTAGCTTGCGATTGCTACTGGTAAACTTGCCATCAATAAATACCAACCGTCACCAGCGGCCATGCCAGTTTCTAATTGTAATAAAATTAATAAACCGATAACGAAACCATATAAACCTTGAGTCGCTGGCAGTAATTGCAAGATAAGCGCTTGACCGAATAATTCTGGTTTTTCACGCGTTAAAGCCGCTGCAGCTTCCCCGGCGTTACCAACTGCGATAGCAGATCCTGTACCCGCTAAGAAAATTGCGATTCCTACTCCAAGTGCTCCTAAAACCATGCCACTTTCGGGTCCAAAAAGATATTGAATACTAAATTCCATTATTTATTCCTCCATTATTTTGCGTAAGTATTTTTTCATATTTTGTTAAAAAAATTATTTGGTCCAAATGTATTTCTCTAAAGTTTTTAATGGCTTAAATTCTTTACCGCCACCATCAAAGAACTTACCGAAAAACTCTACATATTCTAAACGCATCGTATGTACATAGGCGCCTAAATAAGTGATGAAAACATTTAAAGAATGTAATAAAACGAACAAAACAACACCAATGGTAAAGCGAGCGAATGGGGGTAATAAACTTAAAATCAAGTTAAATGCCATTCCGATGTTCGCTCCTGCAACCGCTAACGCAGTTAAACGAGTATAACTTACTAAGTCTCCGACGATACCTGCAATGTCCATAATACCGAAGGCAGCTTGGCCTAAACCAGCGAGTTTATTTTTATTCGAAAGAATTTTCACTAAAAACATTCCCAAAATATTGCCTAGAATCAAGACTAGACCGGCGGTATTTAACCAACTCAAATTAAAGAAGGCCATGTTCAAACCAAGTATGGAAACACCAAGTAAAATTAATGCCCATTGCATGCCGTCTAAATAAGCTGAGACATAATCCTTTTCTTTAAGTGCGAGATAAATCTTGATGCCATATCCCAGTAGCATATGAATAATTCCTAATGCAACAGAGATTGCCATGACAGTAATCACATTGTCTGTCAGATTCATTACTCTAAAAGGCAAATCCAAGCCCATAAAACTACCGAAAATCAAGCCGAAAGCCATTGTTCCATAAGATAGTTGATTGAACATACGTAAGGATGAACTCATCCCTTTAGATAATTCGAAATGCTTCAAAGCATACCAAGTCCCTAGCCATAGCAATAAGCCGTAACCTAAATCGGCACTCATCATTCCAAAAAAAGCGATATGAAATGGATAGTACCAAGGGGTTGGATCAAAGCCACCATACTTTGGTAAACCAAATTGGGACGTAATTGTCTCAAAGGGCTTGACTAGTTTTGAATTTTCTAAAACAGTCGGGACATGCTCTATCTCTTCCACTTCCACATCGTGTTGGAAGAAGGAAATTGCGCGATTATCACACGTTTGACTAATATGTTCGATATGGCTCTCAATTTTATCCGCTTGTGTCCAACCACTGATGACAAACACCAATTCGTGGTTAAGCATCAACTCTTTTGCTTTTTCACGTTCACGTTTGTTATAGAAATATTCTTCAGCTAAACGTAAATGATCTCTTGTGTCTCGATAATGTTTTAAATTATCCTTTTCTTGTGCGATTTGTTCGATTATTTGTTTTTGTTTTGCTAAATTAGCTTTCAATTCATCTTTGGGCAACTTTGCGCGTTGATAATTTAGTGGCTGGAAGCCATATTGTTGCAGTAGCTCACGGCTTTCTTCCACCTCATCTGCACGCGTTACCACTAAAAAGCCCCACGTGTCACGTGATTGATAAATATCTTCTGCATAAGACGCTTCTAATTCATTCATGTGATCTTCAAATAACTGAGCTCTCTCATTTTCGACTGTACCTACTTGAATATTAAAATGAGTGAGAGCTTTTGTTTCAGTAGGCATAAATTCTAAATTTTGCCACTGTCTGAAGTACTCTTCTTCCTTTTTAAGTTCCTTCAAAGTCTCATCTAAACGCAGTAATGTTTGTTCCATATAATCCACGCGTTGCAATAGCGTTTGATAATCTTTCTGTGCTACTTCAATTTCAAGATCAGCTAAAGAATAAACAGGTCGTTTTTCCTTTAGTGATTTAAGAAAGGACGCATTCGGTACGTACTGATCAAGAAAAGAAATCGCGTAACGAATATCTTGCAAAGTTTGAGTCAATTGACCGATAGTCTCTTTACTTTCTTCGAAATGCAAACTTTCCAACAGTGACTCTTCTTGTTCTAGTACTTTCATTAAAGAAATTACTTCTATATTATGCATTTCTTGCATGGCAAGTAAGACGTTCTCTTTTTCCGCTTGCTCAGCTAAGAGTGTCAGTTTCTTCATTCTGGCGATACCCATATTGATTCAGTACCTCCTTCAATATTCTGTCAACAATTTGATCCTTATGTTGGTCAAATTGTGCTTCTAAAGCCGCTTTCTTTTGCGAGAACTCTTGCGTCAACTGCTCTTCTTCTAACGCTAATCGAGCCTCAAGTTCCGAAGTTTTCATCTCAGTATAATCATTCAAATCTGCTTGGTAAACTCTCTGTAATTCATCGATTTCTTTGCGAAGATTATTCTCAATGAACTGAATGGTTTCTTCAAATTCACGACGACTATATTCAATTTGAACTTCAATATCTTTAATATAGTCAATAACTTTTATCGACATACTGTTCCTCTCTCCCTACATTTTTTTCGTACATCAATCAGAAAAAATTATTATGTACGATGTTGTACTAACTGTTGAATGAACAGTCTGTGCATTAGCCATATAATAGTGTTTTCACTTATGCTGAAAAAATAAATTAATTTGCATTGAATATAACTGAATGTTTTTTCATATAGTGTACATCAAATGATACTAAGCATTTAATAGCCATGAAGCACTGTCTTATATAGTTATGTTGACATCCCTCCATTTAACAGCCTCAATGATTGGTTGCACAAGAACATGTAAAAGTAAATGATGAATCCACTCTTAAGTTCTCTTATCGAAAATGAATACGAAAAAAGCGCACTTCGTAAACGAAGTGCGCTCCATGCACTACGCAACAAAAAATACTGTTCTCCTCACCCCTTGAAGAACTAATCCTTGAAGCATAATGCCCAACCATTCATTATTTTATTCTATTATAAAATTACCGTGTGAACTGTCAAGTTATTTCTAACACGACACGCTAATTATACCACACATCGGCGAGAATAAATAATATATTTTACTTCTGTCACATCGGTTAGTTATATATCTGGTTTAATTAAATTCGTCATAAAGTGCGTCGGAGAGGTCAAATAATAGCACTTCATAACCATAAGCAGCAAAGATCTCTGCCATCGAATATCCCATCGTTCCAGCTCCAGCAATACCAATACGTTTAATTTGAGTAATATCTTTCATTTCAGGCTCTTTTTCTCCAAACTAATAAAATCTTGTCCTTAGATACAAGAACAAGGTTTCACTTCCTACACCAATAAAATGTTCAATTTGAACAATTCAAAGGTCATCCCAGTTACTAATATTAATAGATTCCCATTGAAGCCAAAGTAATAGCTACAATCGTGGCTACCACTGTCATAATAAGTGATGTAACCATAATGTCCACATATGAATCTTTATGTGACATACCTGTATTATTCAACAATGTTAGTACAGCACCGTTATGCGGCAAAGTATCTAGTCCTCCAGAGGACAATGATGCAACACGGTGGAAGGCAGCAGGTGCAATACCTGTTTGTTGAGCTAGTTCCATATACTTCGCACCAAGGGCTTCTAAAGCAATACCCATACCACCAGAAGCAGATCCTGTTGCTCCTGCTAAAACGTTAACTGCTATCGATAGTGAAATTAATGGACTACCCGGAATATTCATAATAGCGTCCGTTAGCACTTGGAAGCCTGGAACTGCACGAGCAACTGATCCAAGTCCGACAGCAGCTGCAGTGTTCATAATCGCTCCAATAGAACCTTGCGCCCCTTTGTTGATAGCCGGAATAAAGGATTCTTTTTCACTTAAATTCAGAAGCATTACTAAGATATTGCCTGATAACAGTGCATAAATAATGTTTAATGGACTTGCTGAATCTAGTCCTATTAATACAGGTACAAAGTTTAAAACTACTACTACTACGATTAAAGGAATAAATGATATATATGGGTTCGGTAGTTCTGCAGCATCAATGGCTGTTGCTCCATGAGCTGCTTCAGGTTGAGTGAAAAACTCACCTTTCTTTTCATAACTGCGTTTACGCCATTCTAAATAGAATAAACCACCAAAGAATAATACTAATGTTGCGGCAATCCCCATAATAGGTGCTGCCATTGCATCTGTTTCGAAATATTGCATTGGAATCAAGTTTTGAATTTGTGGCGTTCCAGGAACTGCAGTCATGGTAAAGGTAAAGGCGCCTAATGCAATTGCCCCTGGAATCAGTTTTCTTGTGATGTTCGCTTCTTCAAATACCGCCAAAGCTAGTGGGTAAATAGCGAACACATTTACGAATAGTGACACACCACCATAAGTTAACAAAGCACATCCTAATGTTACAGCTGCAATAGCTGCTTTAGCACCGAGCAAGTTCGTTAACCAGGTCGCGATTGATTTTGCTGATCCCGTTACATCCATCAAATTACCAAAAATGGCACTTAGCATAAAAGCTGGGAACCATGATTTAACAAACCCTACTAAACCTTCCATATACGGTCCCATGTAAGTTTCTATAATGTCTAAACCACCCATAGCTCCTACAATACCCGCACATAAAGGAGCAATCCAAACAATCGAATAACCTCTAAACGCTAGAAACATCAACAATCCTAAGCCAAAAAAAATCCCTAATAAGCTGATCATAATTTTCTCCTTTTTGATAGAGCAGTTAAAAGAAGTCGCTTATTCCCCAATCAAACGACTCCCTGCTCGACTCGTTCGATATTTTAACCTGCTACCCAACCACCATCAATATTGAACTGAGATGCTGTAATCGATGACGCTTCATCTGAACATAAAAATTTCACTAGACCTGCTACATCCTATGTTGTCCAGTAGATTCATGACTGGCAAAAAGGTTATACAAAATTATTACTGAATGTTATGATAGGATTAATTAAGCTATGCGCGTACGTGCACAAAAATTGGAAGGAGTCTTGTTGTGGACATTTCTCAGTTAAGATATTTCGTTGCGATCGTTGATAATGACTTTAATTTATCAACGACAGCTCAAAAGTTGCATATTTCTCAACCCGCGCTCAGTCGTTTCGTACTAAATTTTGAACATACGGAAGGTATTGATTTATTTAATCGCTTAAATGGTCGTTTAAAAAGTTTAACTCCCGTAGGTGAATTGCTTTATGCTAAGGGCCTTGAGTTAGTAGAGGAACACGAAGGCATGATGAGAAACATTCGCGAACTGTCTTCTTTCTATGGCGGTACAATCCGGATAGGCGTCCCTCCTTTGATTTTAAGTTTATTATTCTCAGACGTGATGCTACAGTTGATGACGAAGAATCCTAACGTTAAATTTGTGATGATCGAAAAAGGAGCTTTCGAATTAGAGAAGCAGTTGATGTTGGGACAAGTGGATATTGCGATTCTGTTAAAGCCTAACTCGCTGAATAATAGTATTTTTAATGAGATTCACTTACATCACGATCAGTTAATGGCTTATATGCATACAAATCATCCACTTGCAGAACAAGAGCGATTAACATGGAAAGATTTTCGTCAGGCAAAAGTGATCATGTTTGATGACTCTTTTATGATTCACCATTTATTAAACACTAAATTTAATACCTATAATAGTCATCCACGCCATGCGATTTATTCGAGTTCGTGGGATTTCTTTATAGAGGCTATTAAAACGAATAATCTCGTGACGATTCTTCCGCGTCCTGTGATGGATTTCATCCGCGGTGATATTATTGTCGAGCGACCGATTGAACATACGATTCACTGGGACGTCGTTGCAGCCTTTCCTAAAAAGAATAGTTATACGACACTTGAAACTTATGTTTTAGATAGTTTGAATGATTATTTCAATAATGGGCAAGATATCGTCACAATTGATGATAGGCTAGAGTGAATAACGCAATAAATTCGTAAGAAAACATTAAGTTTACGAAATAACTTTACATCTTAAGGATTTAGAGGTATATTAGATATTGTAGTAAATTGGTTAACAAAATTAGAAAGTCTTTTATTCATAAGTATGATAAATTCTCTCTTAAAGTTTTGGAACGATGTATTACAAATATTACGTGCAAAAGCACATGGAGGAATTTCATTATGAATAACGGTACAGTAAAATGGTTTAACGCAGACAAAGGTTTTGGCTTCATCGAACGTGATGGCGCAGATGACGTATTTGTTCACTTCTCAGCTATCCAAACAGATGGTTTCAAAACTTTAGAAGAAGGCCAAGCAGTTACTTTCGACGTAGAACAAGGTAACCGTGGACCTCAAGCAGTTAACGTTAACAAAGCTTAATTTTAACTTAAACATAACAAACGCTTCAGCATAACCTGCTGAGGCGTTTTTCTTTGCTTACTTTTAAAAGCAGTCGGTCAAGGCTTTCTCATACTATCAGAGATTTCGTACTCCTATCGAGGTGAAATATTAGGATATAATGTAGACTGTCATTAGCTAAGTTTATAGCTTATATACTTCACAACAGATTCGCTGCTCCTATTTACACCTTCTCTAAGAGCTTTCTCGCCTCATTTTACACAGTTATATGGTAAGCTTAGCGAAACATAGCAAAATACTTTAATTGAAGGTGACATATTATGGAAAAGACAAACTTATCCATCGAAGATTACGTACAGACCCTCGATTCGAAACACCAAGTTGTAATAAAAACTTTAGTTGATTTAGTCCACCAAGTAGCACCAAAAACTACGCACTCCGTTTGGAGTGGTATCTTTTGGGGTGGTAGTGAACAAAATATCCTTGGTTTCGGCGAAATGGCATATCAAACAAAAAGTGGCGAAACTGGCACGTGGTTCAAATTTGGAATTGCTCGTCAAAAGAATTACTACAGTTTATATGTCCCTGCAATCAAAGAGGGGGCAATACATTGCCAAAGCCTACCATGATCAATTAGGGTAAGTAAAAGCAGGCGCTAGTAGCATCAGTTTTACTAAGCTCGAAAACGTGAACTTAGACACACTTGCTCAATTAATCAAAGAAAGTTTAGCGGAAGACTAGTTGATCTTCTTTCTCTTGCCTCTTAAAGACAGTGATTTTAAACAATGTTTGTGAGCATTAAATCTCTCTTCCATAAACACTATCTCTCGATTGTAAACTAGCTGAGTCAACTCTATATCAATCCAGATTGCTTTAATTAGCAGACAAAACAGTCAGAAACGGTGAGTCATCCAAAGTTTTTTCGTTTTTGACTGTTTTTGTGTAGGTAAACGATCCCAAATTTTGGATGATATTCGCTGATGCTAATCCATAAGTCACTCTATGTCCTAGACTATCACATGAGAGGTTTCTACTGTGGATACTCTTATCTGAAATCCTTCGACTCTATTGTATTCACGTGAGCATCGAGTGTGTCAAGAAAATAGATTTTTCCTACTTGAGGCTGTTAGGCCTATCTGACTAGGCCTTATTCCTCCACAACACTTTCTCTGGTGACTGGTTTTTTTTGATTAAACACGACAATCGACTTCTAGTATTCTTCCTACTTGGCTATTCAAACCAACGCAACGCTTTCACTAAGTTCTTATAAGCTCCTAAAGCTGAAGCCGTTTACATTGTGATTGTATACATTCTTCAATATAATAATAATAGTGAAATATTATAATAAGGATGTGACCAGATGAAGACATATGATTTAATCGTCATTGGTTTTGGAAAAGCCGGAAAAACACTCGCGAAAGACTTCGCCTTACAAGGCAAGAGGGTCGCACTCATCGAACAAAGCGCCCAAATGTATGGCGGGACATGTATTAACGTCGCATGTATTCCTACAAAAACACTATTAATGGAAGGATTACGCTCTGGCTCTTTCTTACAAGCGATTAGTCGAAAATTTTCAGTCGTCAATACTTTAAATCAGAAAAATTTTGATAATTTAAACACTTTAGACAATGTCGATATTTATACACATTACGCTAAATTTAAAAACGACCATGAACTCCTCTTACTAGACTCCTCCCAGGAAATTATTGAGACGCTGACTGCCGACAGAATAGTCATCAACACTGGCTCACGGGCAAATATCCCAGACATTGAAGGGGTTAATGAGTCCCATCATTTGTTTGATTCTACTGGGGTATTAAATTTGTCCCAACAGCCTCGTGAAATGCTGATTATTGGTGCTGGTTATATCGCTTTAGAATTTGCGACCATTTATCGATCCTTCGGTACAAAAGTCACTATTATCCACGATAAGGCTCATATTTTGCATCAGGAGGATCGTGAAATTGCTTCTGCTCTCTATGACAACTTGATAAAGCAAGGTATAAAGTTCATCGATGAAGCAGTGATCAATAAGTTTGAAGATCAAGGTAAGCAAACCATCGTCCACACTAATAGAGGCCAATTCACTGGTGATACTGTTCTTTTAGCAACGGGTCGGGTTCCTAATACTGATTTTGGACTTGAAGCGACATCTTTGAAAACTGGTGAAAAAGGCGAACTATTGGTTAATCAGCATTTACAAACTTCTGTTGACCATATTTATGCTGTTGGAGATGTCAAAGGCGGGCCTCAATTCACTTACATTTCTTTAGATGATTATCGGATCGTCAAAAGCCATCTACTCGGTGATGGAGCTAAAACGACAGAAACACGTGGTTTAGTCCCTTATACACTTTTTGTTGATCCTCCCCTATCTAGAATCGGCATGACCGCAAGTCAGGCCAAAAAAGCTGGTCACAATATACTGGAAGGCAGCGTGCCTGTTTCAAGTATGCCAAGACACTTTATTAACAATGATGACCGCGGTTTATTCAAGGCAGTCGTAGATGCGGATACTCAAGAGATTTTGGGTGCCAGTTTATATGGGCACTCGTCTGAAGAATTAATCAACATAATTAAGACAGTAACTGATTATCAACTTCCTTATAGCACCCTACGTGATCAAATTTTCACCCATCCTACCATGGCTGAATCTTTCAATGATTTATTTAATCTCTAAGCAAACAACAACCAGTATGTCTGCTGACAACAGCTAACATATTGGTTGTTTGACTTTTAATTATTTCGTATGGACCCAGCTTTTTTCTAGATAGCGGGAGAATGACGAAATAGAGAAATTTATTATAAAATAAATTAAGGCTAATAAAGCATAAAGCATGAACACTTGAGTGGTCGTCGCATAGCGACCCATTAAAATATTCGCTTTACCCAGTAGTTCTTGTAGGGCAAGTACTGAATACAAGAAACTCGTGTCTTTAATAACCGTAACAAACTGAGAAATAATAGAGGGCAACATGTTTCTGAAGGCCTGTGGCAAGACAATATGCCACATCACTTGATAACTTTTTAAACCTTGTGACTCTGCAGCTTCTACTTCTCCAGTATTGACACTGTTTAAGCCTCCACGAATAATCTCAGCCATGGCTGCGGTCGTAAAGACGGTAAAGCTCACGATTCCTGCTTCAACTGATTTTAATTTAAAAATCAAAAAGATAACAAAAATCCAGAGAATATTCGGTACATTTCGAACAATTTCAATATAAATAATAGCAAGCCATTTTAAAATTGATTTAGAACGCGCTCGCCAGATCGCTAAAATCGTTCCAAAGACGGTACTTAAAACAATCGCAACGAAAGAAATGTATAGGGTTAGCCCTAAGCCATCTAATAAAAACTTCATATTATTGTAAGTAAATATTTGCATTGCTTGTTCTTGAAAACTCATCGTCTATCTCCTTCCTAGCGCGCATACGCTTTTTTATTCTTTTCCTCTAATCGTGTGGCTAACATCGTTAGAGGGAAACAGAGAATAAAGTATAGAAGCGCCGCAAAAGCAAAGGCTGGTACATAATGTAAGTTTTGCGATGACCAACTATTCGCTCTAAACATAATATCCGCTCCGGAAATAATCGCGACGGTCGACGTGTTTTTAATCAAGTTAACCACTTGGTTTGTTAAAGGTGGCAGAATAATACGGAAGGCTTGTGGCAGGATAATATGACGCATTGCCCCCCAATAAGTAAACCCTTGCGAAAAGCCAGCTTCCAGCTGTCCTTTAGGAACCGACTGAATGCCTGAACGAATAACTTCCGCAATATAAGCACTCGTATAAATCCCAACACAAAGAATCCCGATTGTATAAGTATCTAAGACAACGCCAACCATCGGTAGGCCATAATAGACGAAAAACACCTGTATCAATAGAGGCGTATTTTGAAAAAACTCAACAAAAATTCTGGTTAAGATGGTTAATAATTTATTGCGTGAGCTCGAAACAATTCCCACGAGAGTTCCTAGTATCAACGCAAGAATGAGGGCTCCAACCGCAAGCCCAATGGTATAGAGAAATGAGTCAAAGAAAAGAGGCAGGTCTTCAAAGAGCGCTGCCCATCTTCTCAATGCAAAAGGTCCTTCTTCTAACCACGAGATAGCTGCCATTAATGACATTGTTTATTCCTCCTCGTGTTTTTTTACGATAATCTTTTAGCCAGCCTAGCGATTTAGTCTAAACCGTGCGCTGTTTTCATTTCAGCTAAAGAACCATCTTCTTCCCACTCTGCTAATAAAGCATTTAAGTAGTCATTTAAATCTTTATTATCTAATTTAGTTGTCACACCATATTCTTGTGGTGCAAAACCAACTTCCAAGATTTCAGTTTGGTCATCCACATAACCGGCTAAGATTGATTTATCCACGGCAAACGCATCAATACGATTTGCTGTTAAAGCAGCTTTTAACTCTGGATATGTTCCATACTCGCTGAAGTTGAAGCTTAAGTCATCTTTAGCACCTTCTTCTTCAATTTTCGCTTGAGTAGTTGATGTTTGAGATACGCCGATGTTTTTACCAGCTAAACTTGCTAAATCTGTATAACCATCTGCTGTTTTCACTAAGAAACCAACTTCATCAGTATAATATGGTTCTGTAAAGTTATAGGTTTCTTTACGTTCTTCTGTAATCGTAAAGGTCGCAATAATCATATCCACTTCACCATTGTCTAATAAAGGACCTCTAGTTTTAGCGGTGACACCAGTAAATTCTACGTTATCCGCACTCCCTGTAATTTCTTCAGCAATTTTACGGGCTAAATCAATTTCGAAACCTTCGTGATCATTTGTATCTGGACTAAAGAATCCAAAGCCAGGAACATCTTCTTTAACCCCCACTTTTAGAACACCCGCATCTTTAATTGCTTGAACGCCAGCCGGTAAATCATCTTGTGCTAAGGCAGTAGCAGGTGCTAAAGCAACCAAGCCAGTTAAGGCCGTGGCAGTTAAAACAGTTAATAATTTCTTCCAGTTTTTCATAAATAAAATCTCCTTTTAATAAAATATTTTCTATAACAAATCTATAACAAAATAGGACTTTAAGTTTAATTGACAATAATTTTACTTAAGAAATCTTTAGCTCTCTGGTTTTGAGTATTCGTAAAGAAGTCTTCAGGAGGTCCTTGTTCGACAATGACACCTTGATCCATAAAAATAACACGATCGGCCACTTTTCGAGCAAAGCCCATTTCGTGAGTCACAACAACCATTGTAATATTCAACTCAGATAACTTTGTCATAACATCTAACACCTCTTGAATCGTTTCTGGATCAAGAGCTGAGGTAGGTTCATCAAATAAAATGACTTCGGGATGCATGTTTAAAGCTCTCGCAATCGCAACACGTTGCTGCTGACCACCAGATAGTTGTGCTGGATAGGCATTTGCCTTATCCTCAATCCCAACTTTCTTCAAATATTCCATACCCGAACGAATGGCTTCTGCTTTTTTAACTTTCAATACATTGATGGGAGCTAGTGTGACATTCTCTAAAATGGTCTTATGTGAATACAAATTAAAATTCTGAAAAACCATCGCAACCTTCTGTCGCACCTTCAGAATGGGGACCTTCTTATCCGTTAAATCAAACCCATTCACTTGTGCCGTCCCACTTGAAATATCCTCCAAACGGTTCATACAACGGATGAGTGTACTCTTACCGGACCCCGAGGGACCAATAATTACTACCTTCTCTCCTTCTTCTATGTCTAGAGAGATATTCTGCAATACATGGTGATCGCCAAAGAATTTATTGACGTTTTCCATATGAATCATTTATTCACATCCTTTCAAAGGAACCAAATTGAATTCCTATATTGAAGATTATCAGAATTAATGAGTAAAATCTAGTGCAATCTTCACTTTAATTTAATGTTATCGCAAATATTTTATAATAAATTAATAATCAATTACTAATTCTACTTTACGAACTTTGTCACATTACCTCACATAAACTGAGAACTTTCATTATTTAGAAGTATTTAACTCGATTATCCAAAAGCCTATTTATCAAGCCTCTTCACTCTTCTTCAAGAATCTTCTGATTCTAACTGCTTCGAAATCGAACTTCTATTTAACACTATTCTTCCATTTTCAAGAGTTTTATGTAATCTGGATCTTTTTATTATTTTATAAAAAATAAATTGTAAATTTTTCATTAAGAAGGCTAAAAAAATAACTCAAAAACTCCTTTAAAAGGAATTTCCAAGTTAAATTATCATTAGCTGTCTGGCTCTCAGCATTATTTAAGCGTTGTGTGTCACATCTTCTTCATTTAGATAAAATGTAAAGCCTTCACCAATTACTTGTTGAACATCCGTTATGATTACGAACGCATGAGGATCGAGTTCATAAATAATATTCTGAACATTAATTAATTGGTGACGATTGATCACGATATATAGGATTTGATGTGGTTCTTTAGAATAATATCCTTTTCCATCTAAAATCGTAATCCCACGATCGACTTTCTTTTGAATTTTGGCAGCAATTTCTTGATGCTTCTTAGAGATAATCGTAATCGATTTTTTAGGATTGAACCCTTCAATGACAAAGTTCAAGACTTTCGACATTACATACAGCATCACTAATGTCAGGACGCTCCTCTCGAGTCCGATTTGTAAACTTAAAGGAATCACTACTAGAATATCAATTAGCAGTAAGCCAGCCGAAATACCAACGCCTAAATATTTTTTCATAATCCAAGCAATAATTTCCGTCCCGCCAGTCGTACCTCCTCCTAAGGAGACAATCCCAATCGCAATCCCACTCGTCACACCGGCTGCAATTGGCGCCACCAAAGAGTTTGACGAAACAAACACGACGTCAGCTGTATACTCCAAGGCAATCGACATAACGAACATCGAAACGATTGTATAAAAAATTTGCCGTCTTTCTAAATGCCGCCAGCCGATGACTAATAATAAGGCATTTAGGATAAAACTTACTATAGAAGGGTTCCAACCCATCCAGTAGTAAATAATCAACGTCATCCCGGTTGCGCCACCTTCACCCAAGGTATTGGGAATTACCAACGCATTAACTGTCAGCGCATATAGAAACGTCCCTAATATGACCATCAGAACGGAAATCCACGTGTCTTTCCTTTTCAGAAACTGCATAAAACTCACCCTTTCGTTTTCTACCTCATTATTATACACGTCTATCAGTATATTTACACAGATACAAAGTAAGAATTATATGACACCATAAATCTCTTTCTTGCTGCAGGAGTGTCTGTTACCGGAAGTGAATTTTCTATCAAGCTGTACCAATTTGATAATCCGCACTATAATAAGACGACTCCATCCTTTCACGACCTTAGGATAAACCTACGACTCTCTTTGGAAAACAAGCACTTCCTTCCTAGTCTAGAAAATTTTAAGTCGTCACAATTACTGCCCGTTAAGAGAAAAGACCCTTCTATTCTCTTTATCCATAGTGAAAAAACTACCTTACGATGGAGTAATCATTTATATTCAGCACGTGTCATATAAATGACACGGCGTCCAGAGGTTCGCGGAATACGTGTCACCTAGATGACACGGCGTCTTGGGGTCATTCCGCAGGTATTTTCAATTTTACGGGCTTAAAAAGCAACAAATACAGTGATTATTTATCGAAGATGTGCCAACCAGCACGTGTCATATAGATGACACGGCGTCTAGACACTCACACAATACGTGTCACCTACATGACACGGCGTCTTGGGGTCATTCCGCAGGTATTTTCAATTTTACGGGCTTAAAAAGCAACAAATACAGTGATTATTTATCGAAGATGTGCCAAACAGCACGTGTCATATAGATGACACGGCGTCTTTAACTTTAAGGATGATTCTGTTAATCAGCGCGATTATCCTACGCTAACAAAAAAAGGCTCTATTTAAAGAACCAGAACTTTCATAAGTTCTCAGTCTCTAAACAGAGTCTTAGCTATTTACGTCATTAGTTCAGTGCTTCAATTATTTTCGCAGTGAAGTCTTTTGTTCCAACTGTTCCACCTAAATCGCGGGTGAAATTATTTGTATCTGATAGTACATTATTCAACGCTTTGCGAATGCGCTTAGCCGCCCCATGTTGGTCTAGGTGATCTAACATCATACACGCACTTAAAATCAATGCTGTAGGATTCGCTAAATCTTGACCCGCAATATCTGGTGCAGAACCATGAACTGCTTCAAAAACTGCCATATCATTCCCAAGGTTAGCGCCAGGGATAATGCCTAAACCACCCACCAAACCTGCCATCAGGTCAGATAGAATATCTCCGTATAAGTTTTCTGTCAAAATCACATCAAATTGTTGTGGATTGATTACTAATTGCATGGCCATATTATCGACCAATATCTCCGTAAACTCAATGCTTGGATATGCCTTTGAAACATCACGCGCAACTTCTAAAAATAAACCATCCGTTAACTTCATAATATTGGCTTTAGTGACGACAGTCACTTTCTTTCGGTTATTTGCTAAAGCGAACTCGAAAGCTTGTTCAGCAATTCTTGTGGACGCGCCACGCGTAATTACTTTAATACTGTGCATCTCGTCATCTGATATTCGTTTTTCTATCCCAGCGTATAAATCTTCCGTATTCTCTCGGAATAACACTAAATCTAATCCCTCGAATAAAGAAGGAGTGTTCCCTACCGATTGAATTGGGCGAACATTGGCGAACAAATCATATTTTTTGCGCATCGATACATTGACACTACGGTAGCCTTTTCCAATAGGTGTCGTAATCGGGCCTTTAATTGCCACACGGTTGCGCTCTAAACTTTTGTAAACTGCCTCCGGCACTAATTCTCCCACTTCTTTTAATACTGCTTCACCTGCATGAACAATATCCCATTCAATATTAGCGCCACTCGCATCAACCACTTGCATCATTGCTTGCGAGATTTCTTTACCTATCCCATCTCCTGGAATCATAGTTACACGCATATTCATCCTCCTAAAAATAATTGACTCTATAAAAAACACGTTAGTTTATTAACCGATAAAGACCGGCATAATCCCCATCAAAGCTCCTACAATTACGTAGGTCAAGAAGATTCCGATTGAAATCAAACCAGCTTTCTTCTGCCATGGTCCCATCTCCACTTCTGTCATACCTAATAGCACATACACAAATGGTACAAGTGGACTTAGTAAGTGGAAAGCTTGTCCCATTAATGAAGCAAATGTCAACTGTAAAGGTGTAAAGCCATAAGTTAAACCGGCTTCTGCTAAAACTGGCATTACGCCATAGTAGAAGGCATCGTTGTTTAAGAAATAGGTTCCTGGTACTGAAATCAAGGCCACAATTAAACCATAGAATAAACTCCAGCTTTCAGGAATAATATTCAATAAGCTGCTAGCAATGGCATCACTCATACCTGAGGCTTGTAAAATCCCCATAAATACCCCAGCGGCAAATACCGTCATAACCACTTGGTTTGCTTCAGCTGCATTACCATCAATACGCGCCTTTTGTTCTTTAACCGTTGGGTAATTGATTAGCAAGGTAATCACAGTCCCAATCATAAAGATAATCGCAGATGGAATACCTCCCCAAACCAACAAAGCAATTGCACCCAAAGCAATGATCGCATTGATCCAAACATTTTGTGGTCGGCGTAATTCTAATACTGCTGGGTCTTTAATCTCCATAATGCCTTCCAATTCTTCATCCGTCAGATTTGCGACGCCCAATCGTTGGCGTTCTTTACGTCCCATGATATAAGAAACCACAAACATGTAAATTAAAGCCATAATCATCATCGGTATTAAACCACGCATCACCGCTGATTCATCTACATCCATTACTGCAATCGCTCGAGCGGTAGGTCCCCCCCATGGAAGTAGATTAATAATCGAATGTGAGGTCATAGTCAAAACTGCCAAGTCTAACATCTTCATATTTAAGTGTTTGTAAATTGGTATAAAGGCCGTACAGACGATAATCATCGTAGTCGTTCCATCTCCGTTTAATGACACTCCAGCTGACAGAGCAACTGTCGCTATCATTACTTTTAAAGGATCTCCTTTAGCATAGCGAATCATCAACTTTGATAAAGGGTCGAATAAACCCGCATCAATCATTAATGAGAACATGTAAATAGCAAAGAATAACATGATTCCCGTTCGCGCTGTTGTCATTAAGCCGTCAAAGGCCGCTTCACCAATATCAAAATTCCAAAGCCCCAATCCCTGCCCTAGCACTGCCCACACTATAGGCAAAAAGGCTAAGCCTACAAATGGCGATGTTTTTTTGGTCATAATCAAGATCATGAAGACAATAATTAAACTATATCCCATAAATGCAATCATATATATTTCTCCTTTTATAAATATATTTTCCGTTCAAAATATACAAAAATTCTACCCATTTTAAAATTTTCAGTCAAGGTTTAGTGATTAGTCCTGGGATATTCCTTCACCTGTACGTTACTCATTTTAAAACTAATTAATATTTTCCATACTGATGAATCGTCTTTTATCTCTCCCTACTTATAGAGCTTGGGTATTTTTTAGTATGCGATATCAAGACCATTCACCTACTATTCAAACACACGAGCGTTTCTTGGCCTTAGCACCTCACATAACGGCGTTTGAAACCAATTCTGTCTTTTTCTACTTCTTTCATAATGCTTTCATAAGCAGCTAGCTGTTGATCTTTTTTATTTTCACGTTTAACAATCACCGGGCCGATTGTTGCTGCAATCTCTTTTGCTTTATCATGTAACGGTTTATAAGATACACCGACCGTATAAACAAAATTATTCATCGCCGCTTTGGCACGTTCGGGCGCTTCATGTATAATTTCCGCTACCTCCTCTAACATTTCCGCGATTTTTTCTGTCTCAAATTCGTGATCTTTACGACTTCCAAGTAACCAACAGTAACAACTATAGCCTGCTGACATCCGTAATTCGTCTCCAGAATGAATCCATTTATCCGCTACTTCCTGGGCAATATCCGATTCTGACAAAGTAACTGACACAACATTATCTGCCAACATATAAAAATACGCTTGATCCATCCAGCGGTCATAATCTTCGACACTCATCGCGTTAGGTTCTGCAATCATCCCTGCAAAATACATAACATCATAATTTCCCGTTGCATATAATGCTTCCGCTAAGCTTTGATTTATTTTAACTTGTTTCGACAAAGGTTTCATTGCACCAGTTGCACAACCAAACACTGGTTCTTTGGCACCATTGTTCATATACATTTTTTTAAGACGTTCTTTACCTAAACGTTCCAATTCAGAAATTACTGTAGCTGCGTCTACCATTTACGTCACTCCTACCCTTCGGTTCACCTTAACTTTCTAACGATAAACTAATGTTTAAGGTGTTTTTCTAATTTTATTATAATCTAGTCCGTCGCTTTAAGCCAATTAGTATTGACAAAAATTCATCCTTAGGTCCGTACTATTCAGTCGATAAATGGCGTACAATCTAAGAAAGACAATTAAACCTTTTAGGAGGAAATTATTTATGAGTTTCTTAGGAAATATCATTTGGTTAATATTTGGTGGGTTGCTAAGCGCCATTGCTTGGACCTTTGTTGGTATCTTATGGTCTGTGACTATTGTTGGTCTTCCCATTGGATTACAATGTTTTAAAATCGCTCGCTTGAGTTTATCACCTTTCGGTAAACATGTAGAACACAACAGCAACGCTAGGTCATTGCTACTTAATATTCTATGGTTAATTTTCGGCGGTATCGAATTAGCGATTGGTCATTTAATCGTTGGCCTTGTATTATGTTTAACAGTCGTTGGTATTCCGTTCGGAAAACAATTTTTCAAACTAGCTCACCTATCTCTGGTTCCTTTCGGGGCCACTATTCGTCGTAGTAAAAGCCTTTATCTAACAGTAAATTAACAATAAAAATAAGCCGAAAGCATCTCGTGACCTCATGGATTACAACTGCTTTCGGCTTATTTATTTAGGCAAGCTAATCAGTAGAAGGACCGCTAAGTATTAATGGCCTTAGCTAGTCACTTCGCGCAGCCATGTTTTCATGCGTTCTTTCAATTGAGAAAGTTCTCTTCGCGTGGAATTGCCCTTTGGTTCACTCAGTTGCTTTTCATATAATGGGCTTAAATTTAACGGATGTCTCGCCATAAATTCCCTGCCGGCAGCTATAATCTCAGCCGCATGCCCAAATGAAAATGTTGACTGAGTCAACTCAAATTGCAAAACGACATCAGCCGCCTTAATCGAATGATCGATTTGTTGAGACATCATGAAATTCATTGCCCGTAAAACAACTTCATTCGATTTCAAAGCCGGTCCCTCGTAAGTTTTACGCTTGATTCCGATTGAGACGACGAATTCCGTTTGCGCTCGGTCAAATAATACGACCGGCGAATTCATTAGCACACCGCCGTCTACCAATTGATAATCGCCAATTGTCACTGGTTGAATCATGAGTGGATAAGCACTCGAAGCGAGGCAGGCCTCTAAAACACTCACGTCCCCTTCATAAAACTCCCACTGGATGCCATCTCGCTCTTGAGCAAAATAATCTTTTCGATTAGTAAATACCAGGATTTTCCCACTGATAATATCAACCGTCGGAATGGCGATTGGCATAGGGAGTTCAGACAACATAATTCCTCGATAAAGTTCATGTAAAGGACTCACGGCTTCTGCTAGTCGCTGCGAGAGGACTAATCCTGTCGACTGATTGACAGTCAATAAGTTCAACCAAATCGATCGCTTCTTGAATAGATCACTGTCATCCAGCACCCTATCCGTTTTTATAATTAATTGTTCGAGTTCAACCACCGACAAGCCATAAGCTACACCGGCAGCCAAAAAAGCGCCCATCGATGTACCAGTTACTGCTGAAATTTTTACACTTTTCTCATTCAATGCTTCTAAAGTAGCCAATTCGGCAAAACTTTTTGCACCGCCACCCGCAAAACTGATACCTACACTTTTTTGTTTTAATTTTACTGTTATTGCCATACAATCACCTCATTCCTCTCTATTTTACCCTATTCTTATAAACTAAAAACCAACTTAAGACTGAACTAAACACACCCACTTACTTGAAGTGGGTGTGTTTAGGGGATCATTATTTACTTTTACTTAGAAAGCAGCTCTGGGTATAGTACGCTAATGGCTTTTTGGTCATTCAACAATGGACTATCGTTCGTCAATTCTGATTTCACTTTGGCCACATGGCGCAAGAAGATAGCCAGAAGTAACGCCGTCACAGCTGTCGCAATAAAGTAAGACACTTGCATTTCTAGTCCAAAACCTATTTGTTCGGTCAATAGATATAAAACAACCATGTATAGCATGAAGATGCCAGGGATTAGTGTCACCCAGAAGTTTCGGGATTTATATATCAAGTAAGCTGTTGAAACAAAGAGCGCAATCACTGCTGTTGCTTGGTTTGCCCAGTTAAAATAGCGCCATAGAATATTAAAATCAATAAACATTAAAGCGGTACTGATGGCAATAATTGGAATAGTGATGGCAAAACGATTACGCAATGGTTTTTGTTCCATTTTAATATAGTCAGCAATAATCATCCGTAAACTACGAAAAGCTGTATCTCCTGAAGTAATTGGTAAAACAATCACCCCTAGAATGGCAATCGTTCCACCGATTGGTCCAAGTAATCTCATTGAAATATCACTAACGGCAGCTGAAGCTGTTCCCGTTTTAATAATTTCACTCAAATCGACACGGTCAAATAAAGCCATAGCCGCCGCAGCCCAAATCATCGCAATAATTCCTTCTGTAATCATTGCACCATAAAATACCCAACGGCCTTGACCTTCTTTTTGGATTGTACGTGAAATGATTGGACTTTGTGTCGCATGGAAACCTGACATGGCCCCACAAGAAATAGTAAAGAAGATGCCTGGAATGATTGATGCTCCTGCAGGATGCATATTCTGTAAAGAAATTTCTGGTACATTAACAATATTCCCACTTGTCACTAAGGTCACTAAAACACCTACGCACGATAACAGTAAGATTGCCCCAAAAATTGGGTAAATTCTACCAATAATTTTATCGATCGGTAGAATGGTTGAAAGAAAATAATAAACAAAAATAATAACAATCCAGAACCACCGACCCATAAAGCTCGGCGTTAAGTTTGCCAAGAGCGAAGCTGGAGAGGTGACGAAAACGGTCCCCACTAACAGTAGTAATAAAGAAGCGAAAACGTTCACAATATGTTTCATAGAATTACCTAAATATTTTCCTGCTAATGCGGGCAAATGATCGCCATTGTTTCTCAAGGAAATCATCCCTAAATAATAATCATGAACAGCTCCTGCAAATATATTCCCAATAACAATCCAAATAAAGGCGACTGGCCCATATAAAGCACCCATAATTGGTCCGAATATCGGTCCAGTTCCAGCAATATTCAGCAATTGAATCAGCCAGTTTTTCTGTTCTGACATCGGCACAAAATCACTACCATCTTCTAGCACATAGGCTGGTGTTTCTCTTTCAACTTCTACACCAAAGTTTCTAACAATGACTTGAGAATACAATACATAGCCCAAAATAAGCATGACAACTCCACCAATAAATGACAACAATCTTAACACTCCTTTTAATTTTACATTTACTTATGAAACATCTCATGAGTAAATCATAGCACCTCTTCTGTTATATAACAACAAGGAAAAGAAGAGGTGAGAAAGCGCCATCAATATATTCGATCTGTTTTTTTATAGACTTTCTCGATATTGTCAAGCTTTACGCAAGCACACTTCAATCGCACTCTGTATTAAAACAGTTTGTTTGTGAAAGGTATCCCGATGAAAAATACTTAAAATTTCATGTATTTTTTATAATAAAAAAACAACCTTCCGAAGAAGATTGTTGTTAGTCAATTATTTCTTTCTGTCGTCTTTATCAAAGGCGTCTTTAACGCCTTCAACCGCACCATCGATACTTTCTTTCACATCACTGACAAATTCTTTAGCTTTACCTGCTGCTTGTTCTGATTTGCCTTCTGCTTCTGTTCGTTTATCTCCAGTTGCTTTACCGACTGTTTCTTTGACCTTACCTGATGCTTGGTCTAGTTTTGCATCGAATTTTTCTTCTGACATTAAAATCGCCTCTTTCTATTTATATTAGGTTATTACATTTATTATAATAAGCATTAAAAAGATACGCAAACAAAAAGCCTCCCGCGTAGTTTATGCGCCAGAGACAATTTGTTCATAATGAGTGCGTCTTTTAGTGGAGGTTGTCAAACAACTCCGTTTTCTTAACATCTTCAATTGTTTGTGTTCCAGCTAATTGCATCACACGGATTAAGTCTTTTTCGAAGTACTCTAATACTGAACGAACACCTTTCCAGCCACCTAATGCTAAACCATATAATACAGGACGACCTAAAGCGATAATGTCCGCACCACTCGCTAAAGCTTTAAAGATATGCTCTCCACGACGCACACCTGAGTCAAAGACAATTGGCACACGACCAGCCACTGCTTTAGCGATGCCCTCTAATGTTTCGAACGAACCGGGCGCACCATCCAATTGACGACCACCATGATTAGATACCCAAATTCCGTCAGCACCTGCTCCGATTGCTAATAACGCATCATCAGGTGATTGGATTCCTTTAACAAAGACGGGTAAACCAGAATAGTCTTTTAAGAATTTCACGTCATCTCGAGAAATTTTCTGTTTAGATTGAGCGTAGATGTTGTTTAATGACATGTTTTCACCTGATCCCGTTAAATAACGAGAAACGATTGGCATACCGAATGGGTAGACGAATTTATTACGGATATCCGTTTCACGATTTCCACTTAATGTTGCATCTGCTGTTAAAATAATCGCTGTGGCACCGTCTGCTTTAGCTTCATCAATGATATTCTTGTTGAACTCATCATCTTTACTCATGTAAATTTGGAACCAACGTGGACTACCGTTTAGCCCCTCTTCGATTTCTTCAAATTTAGCACCTGAGTAGGCACTAATTGACATGATTGTTCCGAATTCTGAAACACCTTTAGCTGTTCCAGCTTCTTTCGTTTCATGTGCTAAACCATGAGCAGCGATTGGCGCCATAATAAAAGGCACTTTAATTTCATGTTCGAAAATTTTAGTTGATGTATCAGGATATTCAACGTCTGATAAGACACGTGGTAAGATACCTTTGGCATCCCAAGCTTTAGTATTTTGACGTAATGTATATTCGTCCCCGGAACCACCCGAGACATAACCAAAACCGCCGTTAGGCATTACTTCACGTGCTCTATCTTCTAATTCATAAGTATTAATCACTTCAATATCTTGAATCACCGTTGGGGCTGCGTATAATTTTTTTTCTGACATAATAAATTTCCCTCCAAACTTTTATTCACTACTGTTTATTCATTACGGTTTATAAAGTAACTTGTTTTAACCAAAGAGTAAATTGATGATTGGTTGAGCGAATGGTGCAAGAATAACGATGGTAATGCCTGTCACAACGATTGATAAACTAGCCATCGCTCCTTGAACTTCCCCCATTTCAATCGCTTTAGATGTTCCCATCGCATGAGCTGAAGACCCCATTGCGACACCTTGAGCCACTGGATCTGTAATACCGGTCCATCTCATAATCGTCGGTCCAATAACCGCTCCAATAATACCTGTAAATACGACGACCGCAACTGTTAGGGAAACGTGACCACCTAATGATTCAGATACACCAATTGCAATGGCTGTTGTAATTGATTTAGGAAATAGTGTGCCCACCATTGCTAAGTCAAACTTGAATAGGATGCCGAATATACCAATCATCAAGGTATGTAAGATAACACCTGAAAAGATACCTAATAGAATTGCTTTGACGTTTTTTTGTAAATAGATTATATTCTTTTCCAACTTAATCGCCAAACTTACAGTTGCTGGTGTGACGAAAATCGCAATCACCTTGCCGCCTGCTTCATAAGTCTCATAAGGGATCTTTGCGACTAACAATAGAATGATAATCATCACAATTGAGAATAACAACGGGTTAAACAGTGGAATTGGTAGGCGTTTATATATTTGAGCGGCTAACACATAAAAGCCAATAGTTAAGCTTAGCCATAAATACGCACTGTCCATTAATGTATTTAACACACTACTCCTCCCCGCTTTCTATTTTTTCACCTTTGTACATAAGCGTTTGTACTAACTTACCTACAAATATCATCATTAAGATGGTGGTTACAAACATGATAATCAAAAGCTGTAACCAAGAACTTGCTAATACATCAAAATTTGTCATCAAGCCTACTCCAGCTGGAACAAATAGAATCGCCATATTATCTGTTAGCCACGTGCCTACTTCATCAACTTGGCTCATTTTTAGCACATTATAGTGTAAAGCCAAGAACAATAGGACCATTCCAATTACACTAGCAGGTATTGCGACAAAGGGTGCAATAAGCACCGACACAAATTCACCTAATAGAGAAAATAGAATTATCCAGAACAATTGCATGATCATCTTCACGACTATCTCTCCTAATAATCTTTAATTTTCAAAAACATTCGAAAGCGCTTTTCCTTAATTGCATAATAGCACAGAAACGTTCGACTGTTTAATATTGACTGCTTATGTTATGATAAATATTATTTATACCCCACCTAACGTCATTTGATTTATTTATGTTATAGTGCTCACAAAAGCGCGTTGATCATTCGATTTATCATTGTCATGACAGTAGTGGTGTTTTCAAAGAATGCTTGTCTATTCATTAAATTAAATATGTCATGACACAATCAGATTGATTGATATAGACTTTGTATATTATTTATCAAGGAGGAAAAAATTGTATGAATATTCAAGACTTAACTTACTTCAAACATTTGTCAGAAAGCTTAAGCTTCACGGCAACTGCGGAACATTTTTTTGTTTCCCAGCCTTCTATTTCGATGGCTCTTAAACGTTTAGAAGAAGAATTAGATGCTAAATTAATTGATCGACGCAAGTCGTTGCGACGGATAAAATTGACTTCTGCTGGAGATATTCTCTATAAAAGTGCCTCTGAAGTCTTAAATATTCTTGAAACAACCAAGCAAACAATTAATGATGCCCGTTCTGAAACCATTTATTTGGGTTACTTGCCAACAATCGGCAGTCGCTTTCTGCCTGTCTATTTGACAGAAATTGGTGACAATGCGAAATTACTTCGATTAGTTGAAGAAGAAAGTTCTGACGCAATGTACAAGATGGTTCAACAAGAGAAAGTTCCTCTAGCGATTGTGGGACATGATAGCGAGTGTTTGGAAGATTCCCATATTGATCAGATTCCGATTACGGCTCATGATGTTTCTTTATGGGTGTCGCCTAGTCATCCTTTTGCTAGTCGTGAATCAGTCAGCATTGAGGATGTACGCGAGAGTGTCTTCATTTCACTATCTGAAGGCTATTCTCATCAGCGGATTTTTGATAAATGGGCCACAGAAAACAAGATTGCTGAAAATAGTATTATTTACGCAAAAGAGATTAAAACCTTGCAGACAATTGCCCAGTCAACTGACTTTATCGCTTTTATGTCAGAAATTTTAGTCAGTCGAGATACACCACTTATTAAAGTCCGTTTAGAAAATGCTCCTAAATTTTATATCAGTTTAATAATTAATAACCACCGGGAGAACTCCTTAGCTCAACAAGACTTTAATGAGAAGGTGATTACTTTAACGAGGAACATTTTAACCGATCACGCGGCATTGAATTCCAACTAGGGCTGGTCTTTTCAAGAAACAGCTTATCGAAACTTTTTTGGTGGTTTCCGAGAAGCTTTTTGTGCGCGATTGACTGCGTTTGGTATCCGTTTATAGGCGCTTGGTGAACTTTCTTGCTTCGTAATTTTGCTGGGCAAATTATTGTCCTATTTTTGCAGTGTTTGTTTAGGTATTTGTTTGATTTTCGATTATAATGTAGTCAAGACTATTACGGTTTATCATATTATTAAAGGAGCAATTTATGTTATTTCCCATCACTTTACTTGTTTTGTTTACGCTTTTAAACGGGTTTTTCTCTGGTTCAGAGATGGCGTTTATTACTGCAAATCAGAATAAGTTAGAAAAAAAGGCTCAAGCAGGCAGCGCGAAGGCGAAGTTGGCCCTCAAGTTGTACCATAATCAAGACCGGGTCTTAGCTGTCGTGCAAGTGGCAATTACGCTAATCGGAACGTTGAATGCATCGTTTGCAACGAGTGGTTTGTCGCGGTTTTTAGCCCCTTACATTGGGGACCAAGGTGCGTCTTTAGTGATTTCTTTGCTTGTGACGTTGTTAACGTTGATTTTTGGTGAATTGTTGCCCAAGTCAATTGGTCAAGCGATTCCAGAGCAATATTCGACTTTTTCGGCACGGATTTTAAATGTGATCTATACAGTCTTCAAGCCGGTTGTTTGGTTTTTGACTAAGACTTTAGCATTTTTCCAAGCTTTATTACCGATTGATTTTTCTAACCAAGATGAAAAATTAACCTTCTCGAATATCAAGGAGATTGTAATTCGCGGGGGGCAAGAAGGTGCTTTGGAAACGGAAGAAGTTGGGATGATGCAAGGTGTCCTGATGTTGAATCGTCGTTCAGTTCGCGAGGTGATGGTGCCTCGTAGTCAGTCGATGATGATTGATATCGATACAGATGCTGAGACGATTCATGAATTAATTGTGAATTCAGTTTACTCTCGTATTCCAGTCTATCAAGATGATAAAGATAACATCCTTGGTGTACTGCTTGTGAAGGATTATTTGCGTGCGAGTGTCTTAGTGGGTGATTTTCGCCAGGTAGACATTAAGGATTTAGCCCATGATCCCTTGAAGATTCCTGAAACTTTATTATTGGATGATTTATTTTCTCAAATTCAACAGACGAGCAATCATATTGCCATTGTTAAGGATGAGTATGGTCAAACGGTAGGTTTGGTTACTTTAGAGGATATTATTGAAGAGATTGTTGGTGAAATTTACGATGAACATGATATTGTCCTACATGATGACAGGGTTAATCAA
Source organism: Fundicoccus sp. Sow4_F4 (assembly GCF_052116145.1). Taxonomy (NCBI): domain Bacteria; kingdom Bacillati; phylum Bacillota; class Bacilli; order Lactobacillales; family Aerococcaceae; genus Fundicoccus; species Fundicoccus sp. Sow4_F4. The sequence continues at coordinate 192,682 of NZ_JBQKLQ010000006.1, forward strand.
GTAGATGAATCGACTTGGTTGGTGAATGGCTTAATGAATATCAATGATTTCAACGAGAAATTTGGGACGATTATTACGAGTAACGAAGTTGACACGATTGGTGGTTACTTTACCTTTAAGTCTGAAATTATTCCGAGCCAAGATACGCTCGACACAGTTTTAGAGGTTGAATCTTATCGTTTAATATTGACTCAAACGAATGAAGCGACAGCCACTCAACTGAGAGTTGAAAAGTTGACTCAAGACATCAAGAACTTAATGGAATAAAATAAAAAAAGCCCTATGGGCTTTTTTTATTTGGCTGGTGAAAGTCGTACGTGCGGCTGGCTGTGGTATAGTGCGGTTGTGGAGTGGTGGCAGCGGTTTGTCTCCTTTAGTTGCCCATCAATTGTGGCACCGGTTTAATGGCGGACATTTTACAGTGGATTCAGCGCGCTAACTGATTACCACATCATCATCAACTTCTGCTTCTGTTTCTTCAAGCTGACTATTTATTTATCAGTCAGTACTGTCACTCCCTCCGCAATTCCATACAACAAAAGCACTTGGACGGCTGAATGTAATGTTCCTTAAGTAGACACTAAAACAGTAATCTTCTAAAGGGGAACATCTCAAGACGCTACCAAGTGCTTTTCTTTAATGTTTAAACGTTAATGTATCCAGACCCACTAGGCGGGGTGCTTTCGCTTCAAATAATGTCACCTCTTGAATATCAAACTCAAGCAAAAGTGCTTTCAGTTGGTCGAACGCTAGTTGATAATCTGCCACCTCATGAGCATCAGAGCCTAAAGTAAACAATCGCCCTCCCAAATCCTTATAAAGTGGAATCGCCCAACGGTACAAAGCTAATTTATCATATTTATAAATGCTTTTGCTATTGAGTTCAAAGGCGATATTCTGGGAGATACAACGTTTAAAGACCTCAGTCAATTGGTCGCCGTACCGTTCAATAATCCATTCTGTCGACACATCATGCACACGAAAACCGTAATCAAAATGCGCTAGTATTTGCACATCGGGAAGCTCTTGAAGTGCTTCTAACAATTGCGCTACATACTGATCCATCCTCTCAATCGGTTCATCGAGTTTGTCCGAATGTTTGGCTGTGTCCATGTAGTCATAAACGAGATTATGATGGCAACTTAGCAACTGAATATCAAAGTCATAAGAGGCCAGAAACTCGCGTAAACGTTGGCCTTGTCCCGGTGCATAACCTACTTCTACCCCTAACAACAATTGACTCCCATACTCTTTAGAAAACGTCTCTTGCCAAGCTAAGGTTTGCTCAAAATTAGGAATATCATCTTGACCTTTTGAGACTGGATTATCCAAATCTAAATGTTCTGTAAAAGTCAGCACTTCTAGGCCCAGTTTGGCATAATCCCAAGGACTGGCTTCACTATCGAAAGACAATTGGGTATGACAATGTTGATCGTAAAACCGCATATGACTGACTCTCCCTCTATGTGATGACTTACCATTCGTTAATGCCTTGACGAATCGAATACTCTTGCGGCAGCCCATGACGCTCAGCTAATTTGGCTTCGACATTTTTCAATTGAACACCTTGTGCTTGCAAGAGAACTAAAAAGTGATAAAGTAAGTCACTGCTTTCGTCAATCAGCTCCTCTTTATCCTTATTTTTAGCTGCCAACACCACTTCGGTCATTTCCTCGCCACATTTTTTTAAGATTTTGTCTAACCCTTCGTCAATTAAATACTTCGTGTAAGACCCCTCTTGAGGATTGGCTATTTTAGCCGCAATCGTCTGTTCAAGGATGGCTAAATTAAAGGACTGATCGCCGAAACAACTCTGTGTACCAGTATGACACGTTGGACCCAAAGGTTTCACTCGCACCAGTAAAGTATCTTGGTCACAGTCGACGTCGATTGACACGACTTCTTGAATGTGACCGCTCGATTCACCCTTCTTCCATAGACGTTCTTTCGAACGCGAGTAAAACCAAGCGACCCCTTCTTCACGTGTCTTATCATAAGCTTCCTGATTCATGTAGCCTAACATCAAGACTTGACCGGTACGATCATCTTGTAAGATTGCCGGCACCAAACCCTCGCCTTTTTCAAAGTTAATGCTCTTCAAGAGATTATTCAGCCCCTTTTACAGATAAGGCATCTTTCACATCTTGAATTGATAATTCATCACGGTGGAAAATTGAAGCAGCTAAGCCACCTTCAACGCCAGTTTTATCGAATAAGTCGACAAAGTCTTGAGCATTTCCTGCTCCACCACTTGCGATGATTGGGATGTTCACTAATTCTTTGGCTTGTTTTAAGAAGTCGACGTCAAAGCCGTTTTTTACGCCATCATGATCGATACTTGTAATCAGTAGTCGCCCGGCCCCTCGTGTTTCACATTCTTTGATCCAATCGAAGGCTTTGATGTCTACTTGTCTTTGACCACCGTGTGTATAGATAAAGTAATCACCTTTTTCTTCATCAAAAGAAATATCCACGGCAATTGTTAAGCGTTCGGAACCGTATTTAGCAGCAATATCATTAATTAAGTCTGGATTACGTACAGCTGCCGAGTTCATAGCGACCGAGTGAGCACCCGCGGTTAAAGCTAATTCAACTTCATCAAGTGAAGCTATGCCGCCCCCCACTGTCACAGGGATGTTTGTGACTGCAATGATTTCTTTCACCATATCTGTACGCATTTGTAATTCATCGATTGTTCGCGCAATATCCAATACCACTAACTCATCCGCACCAGCGTCTGAATATTTCTTTGCATATGTGATCGGATCTCCTAAATGTTGCATGTTTAAGAAATTGATCCCTTTTACTAATTGACCGTGTCTTGTATCTAAACAAGGTATAATTTTTTCCATATTACTCGAGTCCTTTCCAGAATTCATCATTTTGAGCAGCTTTACCAACGATAGCCTCTGTTACACCAGCTGCTGCCAATTCGCTTAAGTCTGCTTGATTTCTTACCCCACCACTCGCCACGACTAAATGACGCGTTGACTGTTGAAGTTGTGCAGTCCGTTCGACATTTGGACCAGCTTCCATACCGTCACGATTGATATCCGTATAAATAATTCCTGCAAGATCTAATGCTTCAATTTCTGCCATATACTCAATTAATTGTCGACCACTCTTCTCCTTCCAACCGTTCACGTAAATATCCTCACCGCGGGCATCCAAGCCTACAAAGACTCGCTTAGGATACAAGTCAACGACTGATTTTAACCAGTCGACGTCAAGAATCGCACGTGAACCAAGAATGAAATAATCTATCTTCATTTTATCATATTTTGCAATAGTTTGGTGATTTCTTAAGCCACCACCAATTTCTAATGGTAAATCAGTCAACTGTTTAATCTCTTGAATAATCAAAGACTCAACTGCCTCTTGTTGTAAAGCCCCCATTAAATCCACCACATGAATCCGGGCCACTTGCGGGAATTGACTGTAATAAGCCACCGCTTCTTGTGGCGTTTTGGGCATTAATATTTTATCCTCGTAATCCCCCTGTGTTAAACGGACACTCTGCCCCTCAATTAAATCAATCGCTGGAATAATCTTCACCTTATGACCTCCTCTTTTTTGTTTACAAGACCAGAGCTTACGCAATCAGCCCTTTAGATGAAGGCACGCCGCCTTCTCTGGGTTCCAAAGCCATCTTCAACGCACGTGCGAACCCTTTAAAAACCGCTTCAATCTCGTGATGCGTATTGCCTGTTTTCAACAAATCGATATGCAAAGTCATGCGAGCATTCATCGCCACCGCATTGAAAAACTCCTCAACCAACTCTGTATCAAAAGACCCCACCGTATCCTTGCTAAATTCTGCATTGAAACTCAAATGTGGACGCCCTGACAAATCCAAAACGACGCGAGCCAAAGACTCATCCATCGGCAAATAAAAGCTCCCGTAACGCTGATAACTTGGCAAACTACGATATAAATCACGTAACAACTCACCTAAGACAATCCCAATATCTTCAACCGTATGATGATCATCCACCTCTGTATCACCTTGAGCCTCAACACTAAAAGCCAAACCCGAATGAAAATTAAATAAGGTCAACATATGATTCAAAAAACCAACACCTGTTTCAACCTTGGCCTCCGCCTGTTCAAGCTTCGAACCCAAAGCTAAAGCACAACGCAACTGCGTCTCAAGTGTTATACGTTCCTTCTTAAACAAATTGCTCCCTCCATTCTAATAACAAAGCCTTAAATTCCGGATACAAGGCTAAATCCATAATCGAATATCGTACCACATCTTTCAAAAGCGGCACGTCATACATCCGAGCCACAAAGCCACGTTCTTCGAGAAATTTACCTAAACGCTTCGCTTTAACTCCATAAGTGAAAACAAAGTTACAATTTGTTTCCTTCACCGTCACCAAATCACTGACGCAGTGTAAAGTCTCGACTAAAGCCAATTGACAAGCCCTTTGGTAAGTCAGCCACTCTTCCAAGCGCTCGCGCTCTTCGAACAGGGCGCTCGCAATGTTCAACGCCAAGTTGTTGACAGGGTAGGGGTGATTTATTTTTGTGAGCCGCTCAAACGTCTCACCTTTGGCGATCGCAATTCCCAATCGCAGTCCTGCTAAGCCAAATATTTTGCTCAGAGTTCTCACAATGATGACGTTCTCGTTTTCAGGACGTGTATAGTCACTACCAAATTCAATGTAGGCTTCGTCAATCACGAAGTGGCCCCCGATGGCATCCATTTCGTCAGCTAGGCGCTGCAGAAATTCTGGCGCAAATTGTTCGCCAGTTGGGTTTTGTGGATTGGATACAAATAAAACCGATGGCTTTTTCTCATGAAGCGCGTCAACAATTTTTTCGAGCGAAAATTTGAACTGCTCGTCGCAAGAGACTTGCCAGAATGGCCGATCAAGTTGCTGGGCATACTCTTGATACATAAAGAAATCTGGGTCAATCGTCAACACGCCACCTGCCCCAAACTGGATCATAATCTTCTGTAGCCAATCATCCGAGCCGTTCGCCAATTCAATTTGAGCTGGTTCCAACTGATTATAGTCCGCATACAGTTGTTTAAAGCGGCCAAGTTCTGCCTCGGGGTAAAGGTGAATATTAGTCTTAAGGATAATCTCTTGTAATTGCTGGTCCGTTAAAGGGCGCGTCGGACTGGTGTTACGGTTAATCATGTAAGTCATTTACTTTCTTCCCTTCTGATACTAATCGATCGTTGGTGGCAGTCGAGTCCTTCGGCAGCCGCAAGACGCTCAGCTGCTGGCGCAATGTGTCGAAAAGTCTGTTCGTGCAAATTAATAATCGCATGGCTCGTTCTAAAATCATTCGCATTAAGACCGTGGTTAAAGCGCGCATTGCGATTAGTCGGCAACACATGCGAAGGGCCGGCAATATAATCACCAATCGCTTCCATCGAATAGTAGCCCTTGAACACCGCACCTGCATACGCAACTGCTTCGGCTATGGCGTCTTCATCGCGGTGCTGGATTGAAACATGCTCTGCACCAATATAATTGAGCGCTTCGAGTAACTGCTCGCGCTTATCGACCACTTGGTAGTGATTATTTTGAAGTGAGGCTTCGATAATCGCCGCTCGTTTTTGGTGTGGTAATAACTCTTGTAGTCTTTGTTCAATTACCTCAACGTAGCTAGCCGATTCGCTAAAGAGGAAGGTTCGGGCATTAGCATCGTGTTCCGCTTGGGCAAAAATATCGTAGACAACCGCATCAACCGGTGCAGTCTCATCGACATACAATAAAATTTCGCTCGGTCCCGCAATACTGTCGATTCCGACATCGCCAAAAACTAAGCGTTTGGCCATTGCGACATAGGCATTACCAGGTCCACAGATTAAATCGACTTTCAAAATGCTCTCGGTTCCATAAGCTAAAGCCGCAATAGCTTGCGCGCCACCGACACGGTAAACATGTTCCGTTACACCACATAAATAAAGAGCCGCAAAAGTTATGCTTGTGTCTTGAAAGACCGGTGTTGTTACCACGATTTCTTCGACGCCTGCCACTAAAGCGGGGACGATTGTCATCAAAACGCTGGACGGGTATAGGGCTGTTCCGCCGGGCACATAGACACCGACCCTTTCAATTGGACGGTAAACATAGCTAAGTTCCTCGCCTATATTATCTTGATAAAGCACTCGTTTTTCATATGCTTCAATCCTTTCTTTGGTTAACTTCAGAGCTGCCTGTAAATCATCGTCTAGGGCATCCCAGCTATCTTTGAGTTGTTGGGGCGTGACTTTTAATTGACTTTGGCTCAAGTTTTGGTGGTCAAAACGTTGCGTATAGTCAATTAAGGCTTGATCCCCTTTCTCAATGACGTCATCCAGAATATTTTGAACGTCTAACATTTGCTTGATAGTTGAACGCTTCGCTCGTGCGGTTTGTTGTTGGAACTGGGCGATAAATGCTTGGGCTTTCATTAAACCACTCCAATCTCTTCCATAAATTGATACAAGTCTGTTTCTTTTAAGTAAAATGCTTGCTTGTTGGCAATCAGACGCGCTTGTACGGTCATGATTGTATGGTATTCACGTAGGTTATTTTCCTTCAAGGTCGAGCCTGTTTGAACGATATCTACAATGGCATCCGCTAAACCTAAGATTGGCGCCAGTTCGACTGAACCATTTAAGTGAATCAAACGCACATCTTGACGCTGTTGGTTAAAGTATTGCTGGCTAATATTCGTGAAGCTTGTCGCCACTACTCTTATGTTCTTTTCACTTTGCTGGTCAGGACCTGCAATCGCTAAGCGACATTTACCAAAAGGTAATTGCGATACATTCAGCACATTGAAACGATTTTCCGTAATTATATCCAATCCGACAATACCTAAATCCGCAATGCCTTGTTCGACATAGGTCGGCACATCTGTTCCTTTAGCAAAAATAAATTTCACATTCCCTACGTTTCTAAATAAGTAGCGTCCTTCTTCCTTTAGTGCTTGTGCATAGTCTGTGAGTTCGCGGGCTTCTAGAAATTTGATAAAATCTTTAAACAGACGTCCTTTTGAAAGTGCCACTGTTATCATAAAAGTCCTCCCTTAGATAAGTTAATACCGATACCAAACGCTCCTTCAGCATACTGGCCACCCGATAATATGGGGGTATTCTCGCTGAGGAAAGCTTGAAAGTAAAAGCCATTATAATAACTTTGCGGTGAACGAAACGATAAGTCTAAGACAAATCGCGTACCACTTTCTTGCATTTTTTCTTTCAATTGATGAATCATCTTCATTTCTTGACAGTTTCCAAACAGTTCGTTGACCCTATCAAACTGTTGACTGACCGGTGCTTTCATCAACTGGTATAAAGGATGTTTGTCGCCCAATTGGTCTTTCAAAGTCGATAAATTCTTGTCGACAACGAGTTGTTTGACGTTTTCACCGAGCTGATAGTGTTTGATACAGCGATCTAATAATTCATCATTATTGACAACCAATACCGTAAAATCTGACTTACTAACGTTCGCCACAAACTCCAAATGCAGCTCAATACTCGCCAACATTTCATCCAGTGTCGGACGAAAGAGTTCGACTCCTGCTTGGTTTTGCGTTTGAAACTCACGCAGAACCGGACCAAAATAAGCAAATTTTTGTTGGGACAATTGGAAACTCTGATTGTAGTTCAGTATACTGCGCGTCCAGTCGCTCCTTAAGGCAAATAGTTGTTGGTTTCTTTCAAAGACAATGCTGTCAGGATGAATGTTTTTGGTCTCGATTTGAAACGGTTCGACCATATTTAAATCGATAAGTTGATAGCCTTCATTTGCTAGCAGCTGCATATAGCGAGAGACTAGTTGAATCTGCTTTAAAATCATTTGATTATCCATTGCTTCTTTCCTTTCTGTCCTTTTCTAATAAAAAAAAGCCCTCCAATCCATTCGGATTAAAGGACGTCGAGACGTGATTCCACCTTCATTCGTTGCTTTCTCACAATCGCAACCTCAGCGAGTATAAAACTCCAGTGATAACGGAACTACCGCAATGACTCGTGCCTGGCTGTGTTTTCATAGGCTTTGATGCTTTGCTTTCCAGCTACCGCAAATTCTCTTTCATCAAAGGACCTATCTATTTGTCCAAACTTCATTAGAAACTTTACATAAATCTTATCTAATTCTAATTTGAAAGTCAATAACTATCGGCCGGTTTGGTAAGATAATTTTAAGAATACTGATTTGATGGGGTTTGGTGGGGTTTGGTGGATTTTGTGTTGTTTTAATATATCCAATGGATAATGAACACTCATTCAGCTTTATTTTTTAAGATTGCTTCTAATTGTCCCACTCGGAGTTTGAGTGGGACAATTAAAACTCTAATGTGACCACTCAGATCGCGAGTGGGATAATTAAAATCAGATTCTCTGGTAAAATTAAATTCACCGAATTATTCACCATCTTTGGACACTTTTTCTAAGCGAACTCTCA